>JBDTOD010000099.1:0-16335 GCA_039933415.1 bacterium | reverse complement strand
CGGCTCCGCTTGTCATGCCGCATCGCAACAACCCGAAGAACGGTCCGGTGCACTACGACTGGCACTGGGTCTATCTCTACGGGAACGGCGACGTGGGCAACCAGGGCATCCATCAGATGGATGTCGCGCGCTGGTTCCTCGGCGAATCGAGCCTTCCGCGCCACTCGTTGAGCATCGGCGGACGCCTCGGCTACATCGACGACGGCGATACGCCGAACACGCAGGTGGTCATTCACGACTACGCGACCGCACCGCTCATTTTCGAGGTGCGTGGTCTGCCGAAGAAGGCGGGAACCGTCAACGCTGCCGCCGGCGCCGATCCGGCCGCCAACCAGGGTGGTCAGGGTAGCGGCATGGACAACTACCGTGGTGTGGACATCGGCAACGTCGTCGATTGCGAGGGCGGCAGCGTCGTGACCAAGGGCTACTTCGCGGCGACCGCGTACGACAAGTCGGGGAAGGTCGTGAAGGAGTTCAGGGGCGACGACCGCCACATGCAGAACTTCATCGACGTGGTGCGCAACCGGAAGACGGCGGATCTCTACGGCCCGATCGAGGAGGGCAACACGTCGAGCGCGCTCTGCCATCTCGGCAACATCTCGCACCAGATCGGCAAGGCCACGGCGCCCGCTGCGCTGCGGGACCAGATCAAGTCGAACGCGCCGCTCGTCGAGGCGTACGGTCGCATGGCCGAACATCTCAAGAACAACAACGTCGATCTCATCAAGACGCCGCTGACGCTGGGCGTGCCGCTCATCGTCGACGTCAAGAACGAACGCTTCACCGGTCCGGACGCGGCGCGAGCGAACAAGATGCTCACCGCCGAGTATCGTGCGCCATTCACGGTACCCACGATCGCCTGAGACTGCGGCGTTGCCCGCCTGGGCACGCGGCACTGCGTTACATCTCGCGCATGGAGACGCACCACTGTCTCCATGCGCGCGGTGCATTCGGCCCCTGAGTGACCGATGATCCAACCCTTCCTCGACCGTCTTCCGCTCGTCGCCATCCTGCGCGGCATCACTCCAGATGAGGTGGTCGGCGTCGGCCGGGTGCTGGTGGACGCCGGCTTTGCCATCATCGAGGTGCCACTCAACTCGCCGCGCCCACTCGAGAGTGTGCGGCAGCTCAGCGATGCCTTCGGCGACATGGTGCTCGTTGGCGCGGGCACCGTGATGAGTGCCGGCCAGGTGAGCGACGTCGCCGACGCCGGCGGCCGGCTGATCGTCATGCCACATGGTGACGCCGACGTCGTGCGCGCCGCGAAAGCCGCTGGACTGGCGTGCGTTCCCGGCGTGGCGACGCCGACCGAAGGATTCGCCGCGCTGGCCAATGGCGCCGACGCGCTCAAGCTCTTCCCCGCCGAACTCCTCTCCCCAGCCGTCCTCCGCGCGATGCGCAGCGTGTTTCCCGCGGCGACTCGCTTTCTTCCCGTGGGCGGTATCACCCCGCAGACGATGACGGAGTATGTTGCCGCGGGCGCGACGGGCTTCGGCCTGGGCTCCGCACTCTACAAGCGCGGCGACGAGCCGGCCGCGGTGGCGGCCAACGCGCGAGCCTTCGTCGTCGCGTGGCAGCGTTTGCGTTCCGGTTCCACCCCCTGACCGTTCGGACTCCGACCGCACATCGATGAAGATCACCAAGCTCACGACGTTCCTCGTCCCGCCGCGTTGGTGCTTCCTCAAGATCGAGACGGATGAGGGAATCACCGGGTGGGGTGAGCCCGTGCTCGAGGGGCGTGCGCACACCGTCGCCGCCGCGGTGGATGAGCTGAGCGACTATCTCGTCGGCAAGGATCCGGCGTTCATCGAGGATCACTGGACGGTGATGTATCGCGCCGGCTTTTACCGCGGTGGCGGCGTGCACATGAGCGCTCTCGCTGGCATCGATCAGGCGCTGTGGGACATCAAGGGCAAGACGCTCGGTGTGCCCGTCCATCAACTGCTCGGCGGACAGCTGCGCGATCGCATTCGCGTCTATTCGTGGATCGGTGGAGATCGTCCGGCGGACACCGCCTCGATGGCCAAGGAGTGCGGCGCGCGCGGCTTCACCGCCGTGAAGATGAACGCCACCGAGGAGATGCAGTTCGTCGACAGCCACGCCAAGGTGGACGCGGTGCTCGCGCGAGTGCAGGCGATCCGCGAGACGATGGGCCCGCACTTCGGCATCGGCGTCGACTTCCATGGCCGAGTGCACCGTCCAATGGCGAAGGTGATCGCGAAGGAGCTCGAGCCGTTCAAGCTGATGTTCATCGAGGAGCCGGTGCTGTCGGAGCATGCGGAGGCGTTGAAGGAGATCGCCAATCATTGCTCCACGCCGATCGCACTCGGCGAACGGCTGTACTCGCGCTGGGACTTCAAGAAGATCCTCTCCGACGGGTACGTCGACATCATCCAGCCCGATCCGTCGCATGCGGGCGGCATCACGGAGACGAGAAAGATCGCCGCGATGGCCGAGGCATACGACGTCGCCCTGGCGTTGCACTGTCCACTCGGCCCGATCGCGCTGGCGGCGAACCTCCAGCTCGACGCCGTCTGCTACAACGCATTCATCCAGGAGCAGTCGCTCGGTATTCACTACAACACGACGAACGATCTGCTCGACTATCTGAAGGACCCGTCGGTGTTCGCGTATCAGGACGGGCACGTGGCGATCCCGCAGGGGCCTGGCCTCGGCATAGAGGTGAACGAGGATCTCGTGGTGCGGATGGCGCAGACGGGGCATCGGTGGCGCAATCCCGTCTGGCGGCATACCGATGGTAGCTTCGCCGAATGGTGAGCGACGTCGCGACGGTGAGCGCCGAGCGGCCGACGCGCTCACGCTACCTCATCATGGCGCTGCTGTTCATCAGCGTCACCGTGAACTACCTGGACCGGAGCAATCTCTCGATCACCGCGCCGGCGATGCAAGCCGAGCTCGGGTTCGACACGGCGCGCATGGGATACCTGCTCTCGGCGTTTGGCTGGACGTACGCGCTGTTTCAGATTCCTGGTGGCTGGCTCGTGGACCGTGTCGCGCCGCGAATCCTCTATGGCACGCTCATCTGTCTTTGGTCGCTGTCGACGATCGCGCTCGGCTTCACGCACACCGTGGCCGGCCTGATGGCGGTTCGGATGCTCGTCGGCGCGCTCGAGGCGCCATCATATCCGATCAACAATCGCGTCGTCACGACGTGGTTTCCCGAGCGTGAGCGCGCGACGGCGATCGGCTTCTACACGTCGGGGCAATACGTCGGGCTCGCGTTCCTCACGCCAGTGCTCGCATGGATCCAGTCGAAGCTCGGCTGGCACATGGTGTTCGTCGCGACCGGCGCGCTCGGTCTCGTGTGGGCCGCGGTGTGGTACGCCCTCTACCGCCAGCCGCACGACAATGCATCGACGAACGCGGCGGAGATCGGGCTCATACGTCAGGGCGGCGGCCTGGTGGATCTCGACCGGAAGCAGCGCGACGGGAAGCGGACCTTCTCGCGCGCCGACCTCGTACGTGTGCTGTCGTCGCGGAAACTCTGGGGCGTGTACTTCGGGCAGTTCGCTCTCACGTCGACGCTCTGGTTCTTTCTCACCTGGTTTCCGACGTATCTCGTCCAGGCGCGCGGGATGGACTTCGTGAAGGCGGGCTTCCTCGCTTCGCTGCCATTCCTCGCGGCGTTCGTCGGTGTGCTTTCGTCGGGGTTGTTGTCGGACTTCATGGTCCGCCGAGGCGCATCGCTCGGGCTCGCGCGCAAGGTGCCGATCGTCACCGGCCTGCTGCTCTCGACGAGCATCATCGGCGCGAACTACGTGGACAGGCCGGCGCTGATCATCGCCTTCCTGACGCTGGCCTTCTTCGGCAACGGGCTCGCGTCGATCACCTGGTCGCTCGTGTCGGCGATCGCGCCCGAGCGGCTGCTGGGACTGACGGGTGGCGTGTTCAACTTCGTCGGCAACCTCTCGGGGATCTCGGTCCCGATCATCATCGGCTATCTGGCGCGCGACTATGGGTTCTCCGCTGGGTTGACGTACGTTGCCGTGCTCGCGCTGCTGGGGGCGATGTCCTACGTGTTCGTGGTCGGGACGGTGGAGCGGCTGCCGGATACGAGCGGTCCGTAGGATTTTTCTCGCTGGTGGCTGGTCGCATCGCGCGCCGAACGAAAAGCAAATGAACTGCTCCCCACGTCCACGCGGATCGCTCCATGCGCGCGTCCGCCTCCGAGCGGCCCGCCATGCGACGTTGATACGGCGACCGGCGTTCGGCACCGCATATCGATCTCGATGGGGCCGACTCTTTGTCGTTCTTTGATGTTGGCATCCAGGCGTTCGGCGCACCCATGCCTGCCCGGCAGCATCAAAAAAGGTAGAAGCCCGCTCGATGCGAAGCCGTAAGAGTAAAGGGACGATGCCGGCCCCACCCCAGGCAGCGTAGAGGGCCATTCGGAGACCTGGATGCCCTGGGAACGATCCGATGGACTTCTGAAGCGGTTGAAAATGCTGTTCGAGACCCGCGCGACTGGCCCAATGCGCCACGCGCGGATCGAAAGACAGCGAACCCAGCCAACTCGCCGTAGATGAGGAGACGTCGATTGCCAGAGCGGGTGCGCGGCCCAATCTTGGAGGTCGCGCTCGAACTCAGTGTCGATCGACCGCACGGACCACCGACGCAGGTCGCAACCAATACAACCCGGTAGTGTCGATAATGCGCTTCAAGCCAACGAACGGCATGGCTCCGATGCACTCCCTCACTCGCCTCGGTGCGATCGGCCTCATATCGGCGATCGTCTCCTGTCAGTCCGCGTCCGTCCCCGCCGCGGCGCCGACGCCTGCGCCGATGCCGGCGCGGCCCCTCGTGGTCGAGCGGATCCCAGCGTTCACGCCCACCGTCGTGCAGTACACGCCCGACTCCGCGGTGAAGCTGTCGCAGGCCGGCCGCGCGAGCATCTCCGCGCAGGTCGCGCCCGGACTCGAGATGTCGCTGTGGGCGCCCGAGACGCTGATCTCCGACCCGGTCGCCATCGGCTTCGACGATCAGGGCCGCATGTACGTGACGCGCACCACGCGCACCAATCGCGATGAGGTCGACATCCGCGCCCATCCCGACTGGATGATTCCGTCGATGACCTTCAAGGACGTCGAGGATAAGCGCGCGTTCTACCACAATATCCTCGCGCCGGAGCGCAGTGCGCAGAACCTCTGGCTCAAGGACTGGAACGGCGACGGCGTCCGCGACTGGCACGATCTCGCGTTCCACAAGGAGATGGTCTACCGCGTCGAGGACAAGAACAACGACGGTGTGGCCGACTACTCGCAGGTCGTGCTCGAAGATTTCAACGACCTCGTCACGGATGTCGCGCACGGCGTGCTGTGGAACAAGGGCGACCTCTACGTCACCATCTCGCCCGACCTCTGGCGCCTCCGCGACACCAACGGCGACGGTGTGATGGACACCAAGGAATCACTCTCGCACGGCTCGGGGGTGCATATCGGGTTCGGCGGCCACGGGCACTCCGGACCGATCATCGGACCAGACGGCCGGCTGTACTGGAAGCAGGGCGATCTCGGCGTGAACATCACCACGCGCGAAGGACGCAAGCTCTCCAACCCGAACAGCGGCGTGATCCTGCGAGCGAATCCCGACGGCAGCGAGGAAGAGATCTTCGCCAACGGCCTGCGCAACCCACAGGAGTTCGCGTTCGACGAGTACGGCAACCTGATCAGCCCCGACAACGACGGTGATCACCCGGGTGAGCTGGAGCGCATCGTCTACATCGTCGACGGCATGGACAGCGGCTGGAGAATCAGCTGGCAGTTCGGCAAGTACGTCGATCCGGACAACAACATGTACAACGTCTGGATGGACGAGAACATGTTCAAGCCGCGCTGGGCGGGACAGGCGGCGTACATCACGCCGCCTGTCGCCAACTGGCACGCCGGCCCGGCGGGCTTCGCCTACAATCCGGGCACGGCGCTCAACGACGCGTGGAAGAACTACTTCTTCAGCGCGGTCTTTCCCGGAACGCCGTCCGGCTCGAGCATCCAGGGCTTCAAGCTCGCGCCGCAGGGCGCGGGGTTCCGGCTCACCACCGACACCACGGTCGTGAAGGGGGGCTCGCTCACCACGGGAGTCAAGTTCGGTCCCGACGGCGCACTCTATCTCGCCGACTGGATTCAGGGCTGGGATCCAAAGGAGCGTGGCCGCATCTGGAAGATCGACGTGCCCGGCGGCGCGGCGACTCCCGCGCGCACCGAGACGCGCGCGCTCATCGCCGCGAACTTCAAGGACCGCTCCCTCACCGATCTGGTGACGCTGCTGAGCCACGCCGACATGCGCATCCGCACGAAGGCGCAGTTCGAGCTCGTCGATCGCGGCGCGGCCGCCGAACTGCTCGGCGCCGCGCGCCAGACGCAGCATCAGCTCGAGCGCGTTCACGGCTTGTGGGGCATCGCCCAGCTCGCCCGTGTCGACGCCAATCAGGCGCGCGCACTCGTGCCCTTCCTCAAGGACGGCGACGCCGAGATCAAGGCTCAGGCGGCGAAGCTGCTCGGCGACCTGCGCTACGCGCCGGCGGCCGACGCCTACCTCCAGCTGTTGCGCGATCCGTCTCCGCGCGTGCGCTTCTTCGCCGCCGAGGCGAGCGGCCGCGTGACGAACCGCAAGGCGATCGCTCCCATCATCGAGATGCTCGCCGCGAACAACGACGAGGACGTCTACCTTCGCCACGCTGGCGCGCTCGCGCTGTCGCGAATCGGCGAGTCCGGCGCCATCGTCGCGTTGTCGAACCATCCGTCGCGCGGAGTGCGCATCGCCGCCGTCGTCGCGCTGCGGCGCATGCGCGATCCAGGCGTCGCGCGCTTCCTCCAGGATCAGGACGAGTTCATCGTCACCGAGGCGTCGCGCGCGATCAACGACGACGGTGGCATCGAGGGCGCGCTGCCGGCGCTCGCCGCCGTGCTCGACGGCAACTTCGCCGGCGAGCCGCTCGTCCGCCGCGCCATCAACGCGAATCTCCGGGTCGGCTCCGCCGATGCGGCCCAGCGCGTCGCGCGGTACGCCGGCAAGTCCACCGTGAACGACGAGATGCGCAGCGAGGCGATCGCCGTGCTCGGCGTGTGGCCGAAGCCGTCGATCCTCGATCGCGTTGATGGGTTCAATCACGGCCCGGTTTTGCACGACACGAACTCCACGCGCCCCGGCCTCGCCGGTGTGCGCGACACGACCGCGGCACGGACCGCGCTCGCCGGCATCGTCGACGCGCTCTTCGCCAACGCGAGTCCGGCGGTGCAGGTTGCGCTCGCCGACGCGGTCGGCCGCCTGCGTCTGCAGTCCGCCGCCAACCTCGTGTACGCCAAGGCAAAGTCGGCTCCCTCGGCCGAGGTTCGCATCGCCGCATTCCGCGCTGTCGGGCTCCTCGGCGATCCACGTACAGAAGAAGTGATTCGCGCGGCGCTGGCCGACAGCGATCCCGCCGTGCGCACGGCCGCGCTGAGCGCGGTCGTGAGCCTCAAGCTGCCTGGCGCGACCACGGCGACTCTGTTGTCGTCAGTCGTGGGCAAGGGCTCGGTCGCCGAGCAGCAGAGTGCCCTCGAGTCGATGGGGCGCATGCAGGGCGCGACGGGGCGCGAGGCGCTGACGCAGTTCGTCGATCAGCTCGCGCAGGGCAAGATCGCTCCGGAGATCCAGCTCGATGTCGCCGAGGCAGCGCGCGCGACGAAGGACCCGCAGTTGCTCGCGCGTCTCGACGCGATCGACAAGGCCCGCCCCGCCAACGCGAAACCGGTGGCCATGTACGCCGACGCGCTGCTCGGTGGCGACGCGCGGCGCGGCCAGCGCCTCGCGTTCACCCATCCGGCGGCGCAGTGCACGCGCTGTCACAACTTCGGCGTCGGACCGGGCGCGAACGTCGGGCCGAATCTGCGCGGAGTGGGCTCGCGGCTCCAGCGTGAGCAGATCCTCGAAGCGCTCGTCGATCCGGGCGCGCGCATCGCGCCGGGATTCGGACCGGTGCAGGTGACGCTCAAGAATGGCCAGAAGTACTTCGGCACGTTGAAGGAGGAGACCGACGCGTACATCGTCGTCGACGTCAGCCCCGAGCCGAAGAAGATCAGCAAGAGCGACATCAAGGAGCGCACCAACGGTCCGTCGGCGATGCCGGTGATGTCGGCGATCCTCACGCGGCGCGAGATCCGCGACGTGGTCGCGTATCTGTACAACATGAAGTAGCAGTCGCAGCGTCACGAACACACGCCCCGCTCGGCCGACCTGGCCGAGCGGGGCGTGTCGCGTGTGGGATCAGGGGGGCGGCGAAGGGGTAGGAGCGGTCACGCCCGTCGGCCCGCGTGCGGGGCCGACGGCAGGCTTCGGCTTGGCTGGCAACAGCTTTACCGGGCTCCCGAACTGCCATCTGCTGTGTTCGCGATCTCGCTTCGGCGTTCCCGCCATACTCGGCAGCATTGGGAAGAACTCCTTCTGCGCCGGAGTGAGGATCGAGTCTGCGATCTCGGGCTGCTCCCAGAACACACGCCAGTACGTCTTGGACGAGGTGTTCATGCTGTCGAGCTCAGTCTTGCCCGCTGCGCCGTTTCCCTTCGCCAGGAACTCGCCGAGCTGGCTGTACACCTCGATCACGCGTGCCGAGAACGCGGAATCCGCATGTCGCAGTGCCACGATCTGCGCCTTGCTCAGGAAAAGTGAATCGGTCTCCTTGAGAATTGCCTTGTGGATGCTCGAGGTGTTGTCGAGATAGAACGCGGTGATCGAGTCGGCGGAGCGGCGCTGCCAGCCCCCGACCGTCTTCACGGGCTCCACCGCGCGACGCAGCTCCTGCAGGTTGTAATCGGTCGAGAGGTCGAGCGAGAAGTCGATCACCACACGGAACGGGTCGCGCAGCAGCGTGCGGTTGGGCCGCGTGTCGGCGAATCGGGGATTCACGTCGTAGCGGAATCTCTGCGCCGCCGCGTCGAAGCCACGCGGCACGAACAGCACGGGATCCGGCGTGGCCGGCGAGCCCCACCCGCGCAGCCCACTGCTGCCATGCGCGAGTTGATCCACGCCGGCGAGGAGGTTCTGCAGATACACGGTCGGCGTCACACGTCCGCCCCACCGACTCGGCATTGGCGGACGCCACTGCACGTTGAGCGACTGCGTCCACGGTCCTCGGCACCCGTTCCGCGCCGCAACGACACCCAGATAGCTGCCGAGGCAGCGTCGCGCCGTGGACGAGCCGTCGGCGATCAGCGAGCGAAGCTGGCCCGCGAGCACGGGGTCAGTTTCGCGCGACGGATCGGGGATGAAGGCGCGATCGTAGCCGCGACCGTCGCCATTGACGTCGCCCTGCACCACCGGCGTGAACGGCAGACCGGACTGCGCGCGAGCGAACAGCGTGAACACGCCGACCTTGTCGCCACGAACGCCGCCGGTGAGCACGACGACGTGCCGCGCGTCGTTCTGGCTCGGCGCCCACTCGATCTCGCGCGGATCGCCGAAGCCCGCACCGTCGAAGCCTCGATACTGCCGCCGGCTCGACTGCAGCGTGTAGTTGCCGGAGAAGAACAGGCTGTGCTTCGTGCGGAACTTGAAGACGTCGGGCGAGAGGCCGAAGGTGAGCTGGCCGCCGTAGCCCCGCAGATCGCTGACGCGCGATCCCACGCGCCCGAACGCCGTCGAGCGGCGCGACTCCGACGCGGACACCGCGCCCGTGGCCGGATCGATCGACGCCTCGGAGACGTAGAGCGGACGGTTGCCGTCCGTGGCCAGCGTCACGCGCTGCACACCAGAAAAATTGGCGTCCACGGTGCCGGACTGATTCAGGTCGTACGACACCAGCCCGCCCACGCGCACGAGCATCCTGCGCACGGTCGCCGACCAGTCGAGCGACGACCGCCAGCTCCGCGGCACATTGTACGCCGGATCGATCAGCGTCACCGACGGCGCGAGCTCGGCGAGCACGCCGCCTCCGCCCACACATTCCGTTGGGCTCGCGGTGGCGCCGAGGTTCGACCAGTCGGGCTGCGGCACCGCTGCGCCGACGCAGGAGAGCACCGACGTGCCACCGGGCAGCCCGGTCGACGCCGAGGCGTCGGCAAGAAGGCCCGGCCGCAACAGGTCGCGGAACTCGCCGATGCCGCCGCGCAGCGTTCCCGTCGGCGTTCTATAGAAGCGGCCGACGGGGCTGGAGCTCTGCCCGTTCCCGTTCTCCCGATCGCGATTGTACGTATACGAAAATCCGATGCGCGGGCTGACGTGCACTCGCATGGGCGCGCTACCCGTGGCGACACCGAGCGCCTGCTCGAGCGCCGCGTTCTTCGCCGGCGAATCGAGGAATCCGTCGGCCTCGAGCCGCGCGCCGTACATGACACTGAAATACCGCGTTGGCGCGAACGTGTGGACGAGCGCGGCGGCGGAGTTCCATACGATGCCCGATCGCTCCGGCTGCGACAGGGTGCGCGCGAAGCTCGATGCGTGCCCCGCGGCGAGATCGGCGATCGACGCGAAGGTGTAGCTCCCGAGTGCGTTGTTCGCGCCCTGCTGACGCAGTCCGTCGGCGCGTCCCCAGAGCAACGCCTTGAACCGGTGACGCCGTCCGTTGGCGTTCCAGCCCGTTTCGTTCGAGCCTTCCATCGTCCATCGGTCGTCGCGCGTGGCCTGCGTGGACCCGCCGAGCGTGAGGTTGGTGATGTCGTTCGACGCATCCGCGATCGCCGACCGCACGAGGATGCTCGCCGCCGGCAGGGCGCGATACGGCGCGACGTCCGTGCTCACCGCGCTCGCGGCGATCCGCGTCTCGGTCAGGACGCGATGGCCAGGTCCCACGAACGCGCCAAGTGTGAGCTGCGCCCCCAGCGTACGCTCGCGGCGCTCGCCAGCGGCCGACGGCGCGGCGAGCGGACCGAAGCCGATCGCCCCATCGCGCGTGTAGCTCGCGATGCTCGTGAGTGCGCGCGTCTGCAACGTGTCGCGCGTGTCGTCGAGCCGCGCGAGCCAGCTCACCGAGGTGCGCTCGTGGTTGCTCGGCACACCAGGTCCGGTGAGCGGAAGCCCGAGCGGCGTTGCGATCGCGACCAGCCTCGCCACGGAGTCCGGTGAGACGCCCGCACGCAGGAGCGCGTCGGCATCGGCGTTCACCAGCGTGGAGGGATCGCTCGCCGAACGAGCGACGTCGAGCGCGGCGTTGTACGTCAGCGCCTTGCGAATCAGCTCACCGTCGGCGCCGGCGCTTCCGCGAAATCCACCCGACGTCGTCCCCAATGCTCGGCTCACCGCATCGGTGTACTGGAGCTGGGGCGGGTCGAGCGTGACGAAGGCATTCCGGCGCTGGTAGTTCCGGCTGCCCGGTCCGAGCCGCACGTCGACGTTGGCGCCGGCAAATCCTCCGCGCGTTGCGTCGAAGGTGGCACCGGTCACGCGCGTCTCCGTCCTCGCCGCGCGCGGGATGCTCCCCGTCGCGAGTCCCATCCCGTTCAGCGTCGTGAGGTTCGACTCGCTTCCCGAGCCGAGGATCGACGCGCCGTTCGGAGTCATCGTCACGTTCGACATCGTACCGGCGATCGCATTGAGGTCGTCGGCAACGGTGGGTGAGAGCTGGCCCGCCACGCCGTCGCTCCACCGCTCACTCGATCCCGGCTCGAGCTCGTTGGGACTGATCCGGTTCGACGCGCGCTCCGGCTTGATCGCCGTGACCTTGACCGTCGCGAGCACCGTGAGGTCGCGGGCCAGCGTGAAGTCGGCGACGAGCTCGCGTTCGAGCGCCTGCCGCTGCACTCGGCGCCGGTCGGACTTGAAGCCCGTCGCACTCACGTAGACCAGGTAGTCGCCTGTGCCCACCTCGAAGTGCGAGGAGAACCGGCCCGCACTGTCGGTCGTGGCCGGCTGGGTGAGTCGATCGGGGCCACGCGTGATCATCACGGTGGCGCCTGCCACCGCGCGGGACGAATCGTCCACGACGCGGCCCCGGACTACGTCGGAAGCGGTGTCCTGCGATTGGGCGCTGCGCCCGAGGAGGGCGCAGAGGGCGAGAGCGCCCGTGGCCACGCGGCCTGGGAACAGGACGATACGCATGTTCTGCGGGTCGGAGTGGAGCGGCGAAGCGGCGGTGAGTACCGATCCCTACGACGTCGTGACCGGATGGTGTCGGCGCTCTCTAGGACACCGGGTGCGCACGGAGGGTTGTGATGGCCCGCCGCGCCGCCTCGATCGCCCGGCCCACGTCCGCCTCGTCGGTGCGCCAGTTCACCACGCTCACCCGCATCCCCCGCTTCCCGTTCCACGTCACTCCGCCGAAGAACGCCTCACCGCTCGCATTGATCTCGGCGATCACGGCATCGGTGCGCAAGTCGTGATCCGCGTCCGATGCCGCCGTTCGCTCGTCGAGAAAGCGCACCAGGCCCTGATCCAGCTCCGGCATCCAGAGCAGCTCCGCGCCGGGGAGGGCACCGATTCCCGTCACGAGCGCGTGACAGTGATCGCAGCAGCGGTCGACGAGCTCGCCCAGTCCCGCGCGTCCGAGCTCGCGCAGCGCGGCGTAGAGCGCGAACCCTCTGGCACGTCGCGAGAATTCGGGGTTCCAGTCGATCTCGTCGCGCACCCGTTCGTTCGGCGCGAGATATGACGCGCTCACGGTCATCGCCGCGCGATGCGCCTCTCGATCGCGAACGATCGCGATGCCGCTGTCGTACGGCACGTTTAGCCACTTGTGCGCGTCCGTCGCCCAGCTGTCGGCGAGTTCCACGCCGTCGAGGAGATGTCCTCTCGACTTGCTCGGCCGTGCCATCAGTCCGAACGCCCCGTCGATGTGCACCCACGCGCCGGCAGCCTTCGCGATCGGGATGAGCGTGCGAAATGGATCGAATGCGCCCGTGTTGAGATCTCCCGCCGCGAGCACGACGATCGTCGGCCCCGATCCTCGCGCGAGCGCGTCAGCGAGCGCCGCGGGCGTCACGCACCCATTCACGTCCGTGGCAACGGGCTGCACGGCGCGATGGCCGATGCCGAGGAATCGCAGCGCGCGGTCGATCGTGGTGTGCCGCGGCGCTGTGGCGAGCACGCGGATGGGCGGAGCTCCGAACAGCCCGTCGCTCTCGACGTTCCATCCCGCGTCGCGCAACACACCCGAGCGCGCGGCTGCCAACGCCGTGACGTGCGCCATCTGGCATCCGGTCACGAGCGCGAACGAGGCGTCGCGCGGCAGCTCCAGCAACTCCAGCAGCCACGCGCCCGCGACTTCTTCCGCGATCGCCGCGGCAGGTGCGGTGGCGTACATGCCGGCATTCTGATCCCACGCCGACGTCAGCCAGTCGGCGGCGAGCGCGGAGTGGAGCGTGCCTCCGATCACCCAGGCGTAGAACCGGCCGCTGGGCGAGCCGAGCAATCCGCCCTCGGTCGCCGCGGCGAGATCGTCGATGATGCGTACGGCATCCGTGCCCTCTTCCGGAAAGGGTACGCCGAGGCGCGCGCGAAGCGCCTCGAGCGACGCCGTGGCCGCGACGGAGCGGGTATCGAGACCGTCGAGCCAGCGCGCCGCGTGTTCCACCGCGCGATCGAGCGCGGCGGGGGCCGATGTGCGTAGTTCGCTCACCTGTGTTCTTCTTTGAGGCGCTACTGACGCTGCAGCGCGACTCCGTTTCCGGAAAACTCCGACCCGGTCAGGCTCCCGACCATCGCTCTGCCCGTCACCGTGGCCGAGAGCGCGATCGTGTCACTCGGTGCGGAGCCGGACAGCGATGCGGTGAAGGTCGGGCTCGCGAAGGTGCCCGACACCGCGAGGGTTCGCGATCCTCCCGCGCCACCGGCGATCGTGGCGATGCCCGTCACGTTGCCGCTCTGCACGAGCTGCATCGAGATCGATTGGCCGTTCGATTGGCCCGTCCACGTGCCGTCGATGCGCTGATCGCCCACGTCGAGCCCAGAGCAGGCAGCGAGCGACACGAAGATCAGAGCGGCGAGCATACGGCGCATGCGAACTCCTGTGAATGAGGCGTCGCTCGATCAGCGAGGCATGACGAAGAGGCTCCGCTCCGGATACGTGAGCGGCCCGGTCACTCCTGGCGAGCGGCAAGCTGATCGGCGACCGTCGCGAGAAGCTCCTTGTACCGCATCGGTTTCGCAATATAGCCATCGCATCCAGCGGCCATGATGCGCTCCTCGTCCCCCTTCATGGCGAGCGCGGTGAGCGCGATGACGGGGATGGCGCGCGTCGTTTCGTCCCGCTTCAGCTGAGCTGTCGCCTCGAGCCCGTCCATGCCAGGGAGCTGGATGTCCATCAGGATCAGATCCGGCCGCTCCGACCGCGCGAGCGCCAGGCCCGCCTCCGCGTCCGTCGCGCTCAGCACGCGGTGACCGGCCGACTCGAGCACGTAGAGCGCGAGCGTCATGTTCGCCGCGTTGTCCTCTACCATCAGAATGGTCGCCATCTCAGTCCGCTCCCTGTCCGACGGACATCGCCCTGCGCACTTCCGCGGTGAAGCCCGCCCGATCGAACTGTCCCTTTTCCATGATCGTCGTCACGAACCCGTCGAGACGGGCGTGGTCCTCGGCGGTGATCCGCTTCGCCGTGACGATGACCACCGGGATGTGCGCCGTCTCGGGTCGCTTGCGAAGTGCTTCCACCACGTCGAATCCGTTCACCGTCGGCATCATCAGGTCGAGCACGATGAGTCCAGGCAGCTCACGCCGCGCGATGTCGAGTGCCTCTTCGCCGCCGTAAGCGCGCAGCACCGTCGCCCCGAACGTCGTGAGTTGCACGGCGATCAGCTCCACGGCTTTCGGATCGTCGTCCACCACGAGCACCTTGAGCGTCTCGCCAACGGCCAATCCGAACAGGCCCAGCTCCGAGAGTGACTTGTAGAGCTCCTTTCGTGTGACCGGCTTCTGCATCACCGCCGCCGCACCGAGCGCGACGCCTTTGCTGAAGTCCGCGGCGATCGAGATGATGACCACCGGCACGTGCTTGAGCGCCGCCACTTGTTTGATGCGCCCGAGAAACTCCCACCCATCCATGTTGGGCAGCGCAATGTCCAGCGTGATGAGCGCGAGCGGTTGCTGCGTTGCCAGGACGAGTGCCTCCTCCGCCGACGATGCGTACAGCACCGTGAATCCCTCGGCCTCGAGCTGCACGCGAATCAGGTCGGCCGACTTCGCGTCGTCATCCACCACGAGCGCGTAGCGCGCCCCGGGATGCGGCGCGGTCGCCTCCGCCGTGCTCGTGCGCCTCGTGAGCCGCACACGTCGGTCCGGCTGACGCAGTGGCAGCCACACGACGAACCGGGAGCCTTCTCCCACCGCGCTCGACACGCCGACGGAGCCCCCGTGCAGATCGGCCAGCAGCTTCACCATCGCGAGGCCGAGCCCCGTGCCCTCGAACTTGCGCGCGAGGCCGCTGTCGATCTGGCTGAACGGCTTGAACAGATGCTCCAGATCCTCCGGCGCGATGCCGATCCCGCTGTCGGTCACGCTGATCTCGAGGAACTCGCCGAATTCGTTGTCGCAGAGCGGGAAGGCGCGCCCCGTCCACTCGCCGAGCTGGCCCACCACATCTCGTGCGACGCGTGCCGCGCGCAGCGTCACCTGGCCCCCATCCTTGGTGAACTTCACCGCATTGGAGAGCAGGTTGTACACGATCTGCTTCACCTTGCGCGCGTCGACACTGATCGAACCGAGTCCCTCCTCGGCATCGAGCGTGAGGGTGATGTGCCGAGCCGCCGCCTTCTCGCGCACGATCGTCAGGCTGTTCACGAACAGCGACGACACTTCCACCGGCTCCAGGTCCAGCAGCATCTTCCCCGCCTCCACCTTGGAGAGATCGAGGATGTCGTTGATCAGCGAGAGCAGGTGCTGGCCGCTGCGCAGGATGTCGCTGGTGAAGTTGCGCTGCCGGTCGCTCATCGGGCCGACGAGGCCGTCGCGCAGCACCTCGGAGAAGCCGATGATCGCGTTGAGCGGGGTGCGCAGCTCGTGCGACATGTTGGCCAGGAACTCCGACTTCATCCGGCTGGCGTCCTCGAGCTCGACGTTCTTCTGTCGGAGCGTCTGCTCGTAGCGCTTGAGCTCCGTCACGTCTCGCGCCGCGGCGAACACGCCCTGCAACCGGCGGTCGCGGTCGTGGAAGGTCGTCGCATTGTACGAGACCTGCGTCAGCACGCCGTCTCTGGTGCGCGCCGTGAGCTCGTAGTTCTTGACCGTTCCTTCGGCCAGCACGCGGTTGATCCCCGCCTGGGCGTGTGCCGAATCCGTGAAGTAGTTCTTGAACGGGGCGCCGATCAGCTCGTCGCGCGTGCAGCCCGTGAGCGCCTCCGTCTGCTTGTTCACGTCGGTGATGATGCCGCGCGGATCGGTCGTCATCAGCGCGTCGATGTTCGACTCGATCAGCGA
>JBDTOD010000098.1:0-16498 GCA_039933415.1 bacterium | reverse complement strand
ACTTCGCCGCGTGCATCATGGCCGGCAAGCCGACGAGCGTGCCGGGCGAGATGGGGCTGCGCGACGTGCGGACGATGATGGCGATCTACGAGTCGGCCCGCACTGGTCGCACGATTCAGCTCTCCTGAATGCCTGGGCAAGGGGGTCAGAGTCCGGGGTCAGAGTCGCGACTCTGACCCCGGATTCTGACCCCGATTTCGCTGGGCGGCGCGTCCTCGCTGAGGAGGGGCCGCGACTCCTCGCCTTCTCCGACGCCGAAGCCGAGCACGACGTCCGCATCCTCGCAGCGAGCTGAGCGCCGAGTGAACTAGGGTACTGCCCGCTTGCACGAGCGTCTCGGCCACGTCATCGTATTGTCGACGTTCTGCACCGCCGCGCCCACCTCCGCAACGAGGTTCTCATGCGCCGCACGATCGCAACGCTCGCCTTGTTGTCCGCCGCAGGTTGTCAGTCGCAGCAGTTCATGCCTGTGCAGCTGCAGGGCGACCCTCTCTCGATCTCGTCGCTCGCCGGCATGTGGGTGGGTGAGTACTGGGGGGCGGCCGCCGGTCGGGGCGGCTCGCTCACCTTCACGCTCCGAAGCGGAAGCGACAGCCTGTACGGCGACGTCACGATGGTCGACCCGGCCGGTCAGGCGATTCGCGCCGCCGACACCCCGGACGCGCACCGCACGCACATGGGTGCCTCGCAGCAGCTTCGCATCGACTTCGTCGCCGTGCATGCCGACTCCGTGCGCGGCACGCTCGAGCCCTACGTCGCGCCGGACTGCCAGTGCATCGTCTCGACGACCTTCGTCGGCCAGATGCGCGGCAGCGAGATGAAGGGGACGTTCGCGACGAGCAACGCCGGTCGCGTTCGCGCGGAGGGAACCTGGGAGATGCACCGCAAGTGATCGCGCTCGACACGTCGGCCCAGCACAGGCGACGCAGTACGCGTCGAGCGATTCGGCCCGCTGCCGCGTAGCTTGAGGGAGCACCCGAACTCTCAGCGCTGAGGACCTTCATGCGACTCATCGTCACCGCCGTCGTGCTCTCCGTCGCCGTCGGCTCGCTCGCCAACGCGCAGAACACGCGCGCCGGCACGACCGTCTCGGAGCTCAAGTCGTGGAGCACGCCGTGGGACGGGACCCGTCCCCGCGATCCATTCGCCGACCAGAAGGGGAACGTCTGGTTCGTCGGACAGGTCGGCAACTACGTGGCGCGGCTCGATCCCTCGCGCGGCGAGTTCAAGCGCTACGAGATCGAAGCGGGAACGCATCCGCACAATCTCGTCGTCGACGCGAAGGGGATGGTGTGGTTCACCGGCAATGCGAGCGGGCGCATCGTGCGGCTCGACCCGGCCACGGGAAAGACGACGAACTACCCGATGCCCGACCCGAAGGTGCGCGACCCGCACACGATGACCTTCGACAGGAACGGCGACGCGTGGTTCACGGCGCAGGGCGCCGGCGTCGTTGGCAAGCTCACGACGTCCACCGGGAAGATCCGGCTCTGGAACACCGGCGATCAGTCGCGTCCGTACGGCATCCTCACGGACTCCAAGGGCCGCCCCTGGTTCGATTTGTTCGGCACGAACAAGATCGGCACTATCGAGCCGACGAGCGGCAAGCTCGAGACGTTCACGCTGCCCAACGAGCGCGCACGTCCGCGCCGCATCGCGATCACGGCCGACGACGCGATCTGGTATGGCGACTACACGCGCGGCTACCTCGGCCGGCTCGACCCCAAGAGCGGCAAGGTGGTCGAGTACCTGCTGCCATCCGGCCCCGCCTCGCTCCCGTACGCGATGACGTCGGATGATCGCGGCCGCATCTGGCTGGCCGAGACGGGTCCGCAGCCCAACAAGCTCGTGGCGTTCGATCCGGCGACGAAGACCTTCACCGAGTCCGTGACGATCACCGCCGACAAGGCGAACACGATTCGCCACATGACGTTCGACAAGGCGACGCGCCAGATCTGGTTCGGCGGCGACGCGAACATGATCGGGCGCGTGAAAGTGGCACCGGAGCCACTCGTCCCGTAGACGTGCCAGACGACACAGGTCCGGGCTGGCGTGACCGGCTCGGCCAGATCGCCGGCGAGCTGCGCGGAGAGCTCGAGCGCGCCGGCCACTTCATCGGGCTCGACCGGCACGACGATCGCCGGTTCGAGATCGCCGGCTATCGCGGCTTCGGCACGCGCGCGCGCGTGCTGGTGCACGGCCGCGTGATCGAGTCGCGCAACATCCCGGCGCCGAGCGCGACCGACTCGCTCTGGCGCAACCTGCTCAGCACGTACAAGCGCCTCGACGCCGACCCGCTCAGCGGCGCCCACGTCATCGCGCGCGTCGGCGGCGTCGAGCGCGAGCTCGTCGCGGACGACGAGGGATTCTTTCGCCAGTGGATCGACGTCGACCTTCCACTGAGCGAGAACGAGCACTGGCACGAGGTCGAGCTTCGGCTCGCGTCCCCGCTTCGCCAGGGGCATCCCGAGGTGAAGGGCGTCGCCGCGATCAGAGTGCCCGCCGGCGCGCCGAGCTTCGGCGTGATCAGCGATCTGGACGACACGGTGATCCAGTCGCGCATCACGAGCTTTCTTCAGGCGGTGCGCACCGTGATGCTCGGGAACGCGCGCACTCGGCTCCAATTTCCCGGCGTCGCCGCGTTCTATCAGGCGCTCGAGCGCGGCGGCGACGGCGCGAGGATGAACCCGATCTTCTACGTCTCGAGCAGTCCGTGGAACATCTACGACATCATCGCCGACTTCATGGACGTGCAGCGGATCCCCATTGGGCCGATCCATCTGCGCGACTGGGACATCGGGTTGAGCGCGCTCTCGTCGAACCGGCTCAAGAGCCACAAGGAGCCGATCATCCGCGAGATCATGGATCTGTATCCGTCGCTCCCGTTCATCCTGATCGGCGACGACAGCCAGAAGGATCCGGAGATCTACCGCTCCATCCTCGACACGTATCCGGGGCGCATTCTCGCGATCTACATCCGCAACGTCCGCGCGAATCCCGAGCGCTCGGCGAGCGTGCGGGCGCTCGCGAAGGAAGTGCTCGCCGCCGGCTCCACGCTGGTGCTCGCCGACGATACGTACGCCGCGGCGAAGCACGCGGCCGAGCAGGGATGGATCGAGACATCGGCGTTGCCGTCGATCCAGGAGGAGAAGAGGGCGGACGAGGGCGTGAGTGGCGCGAAGGCGGACGTGCCCGGGATGCTGGAGGATCCGAAGGCGCCGACTGTGATCGTGGAGTGACCAGCACGGCCACTGAAGTACGCGGGTAGCACGAGTACGGCGTATCCAGATTGGCATATGGCCCTCCAGAAAGCATGGCTGGCCGTCCGCGGATATGACCTATGCCCGTCGCAGCGCCTGGACCCTTGATCGGTCGTCCCGGCGTACTCGTAGTTGCAGTTCAGTGCAGTTGTAGTTCAGCACGGCGCACCGGTAACTTCCCGCGCTCGCCGCACTCCGCTCTCCCGCTCCGCCATCCGATGCCGTTTCACGCCCACGCCGTTTTCCCTCGCGGCTTCCGGTGCGCCAGCCGGAACGTCGGTCTCAAGCCGACCGCCAAGGACCTCGCGCTGTTCGTCAGCGAGGTCGACGCGGCAGCGGCGGCCGTGTTCACGCGGAATCAGTTTCCCGGGGCGCCCGTCATCCTCGGGCGCGAGACGATCGAGGGCGGCGTGCTGCGCGCGATCTTCGCCAACAGCAAAGTGAGCAACGTCGCCACCGGCGAGCGCGGCGTGGAGAACGCGCGGCGGATGGCCGCCGCCGCGGCTGCCGAGATCGGCTCGACACCGGACAGAATTCTCGTGAGCTCCACCGGCGTGATCGGCGTGTCGTTGCCGATCGACGTGATCGAGCGCGGCGTGCGCGGCATGGCCGCCGATCTCGGCGACGATCCGATCATCGGTGCCGAAGGGATCATGACGACGGACACCTATCCCAAAGCGCTGTCGCTCTCCGTCGGCGCTGCGACGATCACCTGGGTGGCCAAGGGCTCGGGCATGATCGAGCCGAACATGGCGACGATGCTCGCCTACATCTTCACCGACGCCGCGCTCGACGCGCCGGCACTCGACCGGATGCTGCGCCAGGCCGTGGACTCGACGTTTAACATGCTCTCCGTGGACAGCGACACGAGCACGTCGGACACCTGCGCGCTGCTCGCCAATGGGCTCGCCGGCCCGGTGGACGAGGCGGCGTTTCTGCAGGCGCTCACCGCGGGCTGCCTGCGCATGACGGAGATGCTCGCGCGCGACGGTGAGGGGGCGACGCACCTGCTCCGGACGACCGCGCGCGGCGCGAAGGATCTCCGTGAGGCACGCCGCATCGCCAAGTCGCTCGTCAACTCGCCGCTCATCAAGACGATGGTCTACGGCGCCGATCCGAACGTAGGCCGCATCCTCATGGCGGTCGGCAAGTGCTTCGACTGCACGATCGTCCCATCGTCGACGAGCGCGTGGATCAACGGACACGACGTGCTGCGCAATGGCTCCCGCCTCGACTTCGACGACGCCGTGGTGCGCGCCGCGCTCAGCTCCGACGTCGTGGACATCGTCGTCTCGCTCGGCGTCGGCGACGCGGAGGCGACGGCGTACGGGTGTGATCTCACGCAGGGCTACATCGACGAGAACGCGGCATACTACTCGAGCTGAGGGCCGACATGCTCCGCATCGCGCTCGCCACGTTGCACCTCCTCGCGCTCGCCCTCGGACTGGGCGCCGTGTTCACGCGCAGCGCCGCGCTGCATTCGCGGCCGCTCACCTCGCGCGATGTCCGTCGTGCCTTCAAGGCCGACGGATATTGGGGCGCGGCGGCGGCGCTCTGGCTCGTGACGGGCGCCTGGCGACTGCTCGGAGAAACGGAGAAACCCACGTCGTACTACTACGGAAATGTCGCCTTCACCGCGAAGATGGCGTGCTTCCTCGCCGTCGTGCTACTCGAGCTCTATCCGATGATCACGTTCATGCGGTGGCGCAGCGCGGCGCGTCGAGGCGGCGATGGATGGCATCCCGACGAGGGCACGGCGCGCCGCATCGCTTCGATCGGGCATCTCGAAGGGCTGGTCGTGATCGCGATGGTCGTGCTCGCGACGTTGATGGCGCGAGGCTACGGCGTGCGCTGACGCGCCGCTCGCTCACTCCGGTGCGGAGAACCGCGTGTTCAGGTCGACACCGGTGATGGCGCGACCCAGCGCTGCGAAAGTGCCATGTTCCGAGATCTCGCTCACTGCAGCGAGCACGCCCGAGTACGCGGCACGTGCAAGCCCGCCCCCGACGCTGATGCGCCGCACGCCGATGTCCGCGAGCTGCTGCACGGTTGCGAAGTCGGAGCCGACCACGACGTTCACGGGTTTCGGCGCAACGGCGCGCACCAGCGACTCGATCTGCGCGAGGTCGCGCACGCCCGGTGCAAAGAGACAATCCGCGCCCGCTTCGGCGAACGCCGTGAGGCGCCGGATCGTCTCGGCGAGGTCCGGCCGCCCGACGATGAAGCCTTCTGTGCGCGCGACGAGGACCGCCCCCGTGCCGCACTCGTCGACGGCGCGCCGCGCCGCGCGAATGCGCTCCACCGCGAGCTCGAACTCGAGCAGTGGCTGCTCGGCTTCATGCGAGGCGTCTTCGATCGACAAGCCGGCGATGCCGGTCGCGAGCGCGCGTGTGACGTTTGCGCCCACCTCGTCCGGCTCGATGGCGAAGCCGCGCTCGAAGTCGACGCTCAGCGGGATGCGCACCGCGGCGCACATTGCTTCCAGATGGGCGAGCACTTGCTCCAGCGTCACACCGTTGTCGGGGCGACCAACCGTCCAGGCGAAGCCGGCGCTCGTCGTCGCGAGCGCGCGGAATCCGAGCTGCTCGAGCAGCCGCGCGCTACCGACGTCGAACGGGTTGGGGATGACGAAGCAGCCGGATTCATGCAGCGCACGGAAGCGCTGCACCCGCGGATCGATGTTCGCCATTGGCGCTCGCCTGGTTGGAGTCTGACTACGCGACCAAGACGAAATCATAATCGCAGTGCCGGCCGGCGTGCACCGCTACTTGACGGCAGGCACCGTATCCTTCATCGCCACGCGCATCGCCACGGCCCGAGCCGGCTGATCGAGCGAGTCGTACATCGCCGCGAGATCGGTGCGCGTGTTCTTCACCCAACTGGTGGCGGGGCTCGTCTGCGCGAGCAGGATCGCGAGTCCCGCCGAGCTCTCGCGCTCCGCCTCGGCGAACCGGCGCTGCCGCAGCAGCGCGCGGCCCAGCTTCGCGCGCGCGATGCCGATGTCGAGATGGGTCGGCGGCAGCGTCTGCCCGAATACCGAGAGCGCCTCGCGGTACAGGCGCTCGGCCCCGGCGAAGTCTCCGCGCGCCACGAAGACGCTGCCGCGGTTCGCGAGCGCGGTGCCGAGCAGGTTGTGCGGCCCCTTGTACACCGCGCGGTAGATCTCCGCGTTGCGCGCGAAGTACGCGTCGGCCTCGTCGTAGCGCTTGCGCCGGAGCGCCATGATGCCGAGCTCGTTGATCGTCGAGGCCACCTTCGGGCTCACTGCACCGAAGACGCGCTCGCGGATCGCCAGGGCGCGTTCCACCAGCGGGACGGCATCCTCGAACCGCACCTGCGCAACGAGCGCACGACCGAGCATCGTCATCGCCGCGGCGGTGCGCGGATCGTCGGGCCCGTAGACGCGCTGGATGATCGCCAGCCCATCGCGATCGAAGCGCTCTGCTTCGGTGTACTCCGCGCGCTGATAGCGCACCGCGCCGAGGTTGATCAGCGCATCGCCAACGAGCGGATGATTCGCGCCGTACATCCGCCTTCCCACCTCGAGACTGCGCCGGAACAACGAGTCGGCGCCCGCATAGTCGCCGGCGTAGAAGTAGTCGTTGCCGAGCTGCGTCGCCGCGGCGGCTACGTCGGGCGAGGTCTCGCCGAGCGCCGAATGCATCCGCAGCGCCTCACGCATCACGGTGATCGCGTCGCCATACGCGCCGCGCTCCTCGAGCACGCGGCCAAGTGCGGTCATCGCCACTGCCACGTCGCGATGATCGGCGGGACGCACGCGCCGGCTCAGCGCGAGTCCTTCGCGGATGAGCTGCTCGGCCTCGGGAAGCCGAGCCTGATCGACGCGCAGCAGGCCGAGGGCGACCTGCGACCGCGCAACATCCGCCTCGCCATTCGCGAGCGCGCGCCGCGCCACGAGTGATCGCTGCAAGAGGGAGTCGGCTCGATCGTGCCGGCCAAGCTTCTGAAAGATGCCGCCCAGCGTCTGATAGAGCTCGGCCTGCACCGCCGGTTCGGCAGCGAGGGTCGCCGCCTCCACGACGCCGCGCTCCACGAGCGTCACGGCGCGCAGCGAATCGGCGGGGGTCGATTCCGCGTCGCCACCCTCGAAGAGACTCAGCGTGAACCGCTGGATGCGCTGCGTGCGCGCCGTCTCCGCCAGCGCCACGTCGCGCGCCGAGCGGATGCGCACCGCGTACAGGGCGCTGAGGGCGACGACGAGGAGCGACACCGCGGCACCGACAGCCAGCGTGCGCCGATGCCGGCGCGCGAACTTGCCGAGCCGGTAGCGCGCCGTGTCGGGTCGCGCCTCGAGCGGCTCCTTGCGAAGAAAGTGATCCAGATCGCGCACGAGCGCATCGACGGTGCGATACCGCCGCTCCGGCTCGCGCTGCATCGCCGTGAGGCAGAGGACGTCGAGATCGGACCACGCGTTCGCGCTCGCCTCCACCGCGCCGCCGGTATGTCGCGCCGCCACGGACGGACGCTCCGACGGCCCCGCGAGCACGAGCGACTCGAGCTCGGCGGGCGTGCGTCCCGCGACGGCGAACGGCAGGCGCGCCGCGAGCAGCTCGTAGAGCACCACGCCGAGGGAGTAGACGTCGCTGTGCACTCCCGTCGGCTCGCCGCGCAGCTGCTCGGGCGCCGCATAGGCAGGCGTGAGCAGTCGGAGCCCGGTGCGCGTCGGCGCGGCGTCGTCACCCGCGGCCTCGAGCTGCTTGGCGATGCCGAAATCGAGCAGCTTCACCTGCCCGTCGCCCGTGACGAGAATGTTCGACGGCTTCAGGTCGCGATGGATGACGAGATGGCCGTGCGCGTGCTGCACCGCCTCGCAGATATCGCGGAACAGTCGAAGCCGTTCGGTGAGCGAACAGGTATTGGCGCGGCAGTAGTCGGTGAGCGGAACGCCCTCGACATACTCCATCGCGATCCACGGCGTCCCGTCGTCGAGCGTGCCGGCGTCGAACAGCCGGGCGATGCCGGGATGGTTCAGCCGCGCGAGGGTGCGCTGCTCGCTCGTGAACCGCTCGCGCCGCATCGGCGAGAGCCATGCGTGCCGCAGCAGCTTCACCGCCGCGGCCGTGCCGAGATCGTCGCGCTCCGCGAGGTAGACGACCGCCGTGCCTCCCTCGCCCACCGGCCGCAGCAGGCGATACGGCCCGAACGCGCCGCTCGGTGGCGTGTACGCGCCACTTCCCGCGCCGAGCAGGTCGTGCGCCGCGCGCGCCACTCCGCGGTCGAGCAGCGAATCGGCGCGCATGTCTGCCTCGAGCAGCGCGAGCACCTCGGCGGCGAACGAGGCGTCGTCGCCGGCTTCGCGATCGAGGTAGGCACGGCGGTCGGCGTCGGACAGCTCGCTCGCCACGTGGAACGCCTGCTGAATGCGCGCCCAGCGCGTGGAGCGCGAATCGTTCGTGTCGTCGGACATCGTCGTCCTTCGGCGGGGGAAAGTTCAGTGAGGCTGGCTCAACTCCACGGCGAGCCACGCGCGCGCGGCGCGCCAGTCTCGCAGCACGGTCGCTTCCGAGATGCCCAGGAGCTCGGCGGTCTCGGAGACGTCGAGCCCTCCGAAGAAGCGGCTCTCCACCATCTGCGCCTGGCGGGGATTGAGTCGAGCGAGCTCGTCGAGTGCCGCGTTCAGCGCGAGCAGATCGTCGCTGCCGGTCGCGGCGTAGGACCCCTCGTCGAGCGTGACGGCGACGGCGTCGGGCCCGCCGCGCTTCTCGGCGCCGCGGCGGCGGGCCACGTCCACGAGCACCTGCCGCATGGCGCGCGCGGCGATGCGCTTGAAGTGCAGCGGCGACGTGTCGGCGGCGGCGGGCGACGACGCGAGCTTGAGCCACGCCTCGTTCACGAGCGTCGTCGGGGAGATCGTCGCGGCGGCATCGTTGCGGCGCACGCTCACGGCGAGCCGGCGCAGCTCCTCGTACGCGAGGCTGAAGAGCGTGTCCAGCGTCGCGCGCGCGCCGGGCGCGGTCGCGGCACCCACCGCCTCCACCGCCTCCGTCCCATCCAAAGACTCCATGACGGTTTTCTCCGCGGTCCGACGTAACGGGAATTGGGCGCCGCTGTGCGCGTGCGACGTCACGGGGACCCCATTCCCACTTCCATAGGCTACCACTTCCCATGGCACACCTGCAACCACTCCAACGGATCACCGCGCTGCTTCTGTGCGCCGCCGCCGCGTGCGGCGGGGGCGGCTCGGCGGACGCGCCGGCGGCCGCACCGTCCCGCTCCGGCGACGTCTGGGAGCTGGACAGCATCGACGATCGCGCCCGGACCAAGGCCGCCCTGCTCGCCTTCGTGAGCGGAACGCACGTCCTGCTCGTCGACGGCAACGACACCTATGCGGGCATGCGCCTGACCAGCGGAGGCAAGGCGCCCGACGGCGGGCAGCCGCTGGTGCTCGGCGGCGGGATCGAGGCCACGCTCGCCCCGTCGGGCGACGCGATGCAACTGCGCTTCGCCAGCGGCGAGACGCTTCCCATGCGCAAGCGCGTGTCGGGCGGGAGCGCCCGATGAACGCGCGGGTGCTCATGTTGGGCGCGGTGCTCCTCGCCGCGCCGCTCGCCGTCGCACCGGCACAGGACGGTGACCTCGACGACCGCCTCGTCGCGCTGACGTACCACAAGGTGACGGGCAAACCGCTCGACCTGAACGCGGCCGCCGAGCAGAGCGACGTCGTGCGGCGAGCCAGCACCTTCGACCGGCCGGATGTGCTCACGGCGGAGTCGGCCCGTCTCGGTCAGGAGCTGGCCGCCGTCGATCCGCGGCGCGAGTTCGTCGTGAAGGTGACCGACAACATCTCGGAATACGATCACGCCAAGGGCGAGTTCTCCGTGATGCTGTTCAAGCCTGGCGTGTACGTGACGGCCAACGCCTTCGGCAAGGCGTATCAGATCGTGTTCGACAACGCCGAGTCGGCGCGCGCCATCGCGATGGCGAAGGAGGAGGCGCGCACCTTCGATGCGCGACTCAATCAGAGCTCGCGCGCCGTGGTGGACGAGATCCACTTCCGCGTCGTGGGCAATGGCGACCCCGCCGGCGCCGTGACGGGTCCGCTCGTCGTCCGGGCGACGATCACCTCGGCGCGCGTGCTCGATCGCGGCGGTGCGGTGCTGCACACGCCCACGCTGTCCGCGTCGACGACCGCGTCGGCGCCAGGGAGTGCGCCCGCCGCGCCGGCGTTCGACGTCGCGAAAGCCGACGTGGCGGGCCTGCGCGTCGGTGTGAAGTCGAAGGATCTCGAGGCGACGCTTTCGCGCCTGTTCGGCAAGGTGGCTCGCGTGCAGCGCAGCAACGGCTGGTAC
Source organism: bacterium (assembly GCA_039933415.1). Taxonomy (GTDB): domain Bacteria; phylum Gemmatimonadota; class Gemmatimonadetes; order Gemmatimonadales; family Gemmatimonadaceae; genus AG11. Next base: position 5,928 of record JBDTOD010000098.1, on the reverse strand, counting down.
GCCGGCTACACGGCCGCGCTCGAAGTCAACTCGATGGGCTGCATGACCATCCCGGGACGCAATCGCGGCGGCCAGCCCGGCAACGTCTGCATCACCGCGTATCTCGACGGCGACGACGTCGTGCGCAGCGTGCGGGTCGAGCGCGTCTTCCCCTTCCTCGACGGCGAGACCTTCCGCTCCACGCTCGTGCGCCGATACGGCGTGGTGAGCGCGGCGAACGAGGGTGGTGGTTACACGATGGGCTGGGGTCCCGAGGTGGACCAGGGCCTCGTGTACGACCGCTCAGGCCCGCACACGGCGCTCACCGCCTCCTACGCCACCGAGGAGGACATGATGAGCAGCGCCCTCAACTCGGCGCCACGCATCCGCATCACGCTGCAACTCGTGGACGCGGGATGGGCCGCCGCGAAGAAATGACCACCGACGTCGAGCGCGACGCCGCACCGACCACTCAACTCTCCCGGAGCATTCCCGTGAAGTCCTCGAGCCGAACCCTCCGCATCTCGTTGCTCACCGCGCTGCTCGCTTCGGCGAGCGCGCTCGCACCGCACGCCGGCGCGCAGGGCGCCGCGACCTGCCTTCGCGCCGACAACTGTCTGCGTCTCACCACCTTCGACGCGGTGGTCACCGACTTCCGCACCAGTCCCGCCGAGCAGGGGGGCAGGTTGATCACCGCAACGGTGCGATTCACCAACCGCACCGAGCGTCCACTGACGCTGGGCTATGTTGGCGGATCGGGCGTGTCGCTCGACGATCGGGGCAACCGCTTCGTGGTGTACGGGGACGGCGCGGTGCGCGGCATCGGCGAGATCCGTCCGAGCACCTTCGATCCCAAGTTCACGCTCCGGCCCGGCGAGTCGAGCGACGCGCGATTCGAGCTGCTGTTCAAGCCGGCGACGCGCGGCCTCATCATGGGCACGACGTACGATCTCGATCTCACGATCCGTCAGATCGACCAGCTCACCGGTGGGCAGTTCCGGCTGGGCCGCGAGCACTCACTGCACTTCCGCGGCTTCGGCGGTGACGGAGCCGTGACCGCGTCGAGCCCGGGCACCGCGCCCGCGCCGGCCGGCGATCCGATGACCGCGCCCGCGCCCGCGGCGCAGGGCGTGCCGCTCGAGGCCGACCAGTGCGCGGGCCGCCAGCGCTGCTACGGCGCAGGCACCTTCGTGGCCGAAGTCACCCAGCTCACCGCCGGCGTCGAAGGTCGTCACCACATCCTGCGCAGCGTCGTTCGCTTCCGGAACATGTCCGCGCAACCGATCATCATCGCGTACAAGACCGGTTCCGGAGGCGCGACCGACAACCTGGGGAACCGCTACTACTACGGCCGCGCCGGGACGCACGACGGAAGCGCGGCGGGCATCGGCGTGGTCGAAGGTCGCAACGCCGATCCGCAGTTCCAGCTCGCACCCGGTCAATCGCGCGAGGCGCGCTTCTCGACGATCCGCTTCGAGGTGCTGAACAAGCAGCTTGGTACCTCGTTCAACGAGGACCTCACGATCGTGCTGCTCGAGCCGCTGCCGGGCAACCAGATTCGCGTGGGGCGCGAGTTCGCCGTGAGCTTCCACGATCTCGCCCCCGGCGGCGCGGCGGGAGTGGACAACGCGCGTGCCGCGGGGAACGCGGCCGCGGGCGAGGCGGCGAAGAAGCTGTTCGACGCGTTTCGCAACCGCGGCAAGAAGCCGTGAGCGGCCCTTCGAGTGTGACTCGCTCGGTGATGCTCGTGCGCGTCCGGCCACTCACGATCACCATCGCCATGGTCGTCGTCCTGCTCGCCGGGTGCTCGCCCGGCGTGCAGGGCACGTACGTCGGCACCAAGGGACGGTCCGTGTTCGACCAGATCGATCTGCGGGCCGGCGGCAAAGTCGTCGTCACGCTCGTCGGGGTGCCATACGATGCGACGTACGAGGTGAAGGGCTCCGCCGTGATCGTGAACAACGGCGGGCAGCTGAGCGAGCTCAGGATCGAGAAGGCATGCCTCGTGGACCCGATTGGAGGCACCTACTGCAAGGCCGGTGCTTGATCTGGTCGAGGGCGGAGCGTAAGTCGAATCACCCAAGCTTCGCCCTCTTCCGACAACCATGCCGTGACTCGACGTCACGTCGTTCCTCCTGGCCGCGCAGGCCGCCGCGTTCGCACCCCCCACCGCGACGGCGCAATCGACGGCCACGCTCGTCCTCCTCAACGGCCACGTCGTCACGGTCGACTCGACGAAGCCCGAAGCGCAGGCCGTCGCGATCGCCGGCGATCGGATCCCATCCCCTCGTTCTATGGGATGGTGTCGCGCATGACGAAGGACGGCAGCGTCTTCGTGCCCGAGCAGCGGCTCACGCGCGCCGAGGCGCTCAGGGCGTACACGCTCAACAACGCCTTTGCCGCGTTCATGGAACGTGAGCTGGGGTCCATCACACCTGGCAAATACGCCGATGTCGTCGTGCTGACCAAGGACATCATGACCATCCCCGAGCGCGAGATCCCCACCGCACGGGTGCTGTATACGATCGTTGGCGGCGCGGTGAAGTACCAGCGATCGGAGCACGCTCCGGTCCCCTGAATCCGGCTGGCCTCCAAGCTGCATTGGTGAGCGTGGGCGGGCCCGTTCGAGCGACCCGCACGCCTCATCCGCAGCAACGGGAGCACTGATGGAGATCGTGATCAAGGTGGTCGCCGGCATCGTCATCGCCGCGCTGAGCATCCTCGCCGTCGTCGGCCTGCAGTCGCTCACGCGCGGCACGAATGTGTGCCGGCTGCGCGCCCCCGGGGATTCGGACGGTCCGCCGTCGCCGACGGATCCGCTCTTCTGCGAGACGCTCTCGCTCCTCACCAAGACGACGCTCGCGCCCGGCCACGACATCGAGATCTTCGCCAACGGCAACGAGACCTACCCGCGGCTCTGGGAGGATCTGCGGGAGGCGCAGCGATCGATCACGCTCCAGATGTACTATAGCCAACCCGGAAGGATGGCCGACGAGTTCAAGGCCATCCTTCTCGAGCGCGCGAAGGCGGGGGTGACGATCCTCTTCCTGCGCGACGCCTTCGGCTCGGGAGCGCTGACCAAGGAATACCTCGCCGAGCTCGAGGCGGGCGGGATCACGATCGCCGCGTTTCGTCCGACGCGCTGGTATCAGCTCTTCAAGGTCTATCATCGCTCGCACATCCGCGTCGCCGTCATCGACGGCGCGGTCGCCTACACCGGCGGCTTCGGGATCGATGACAAGTGGTGGGGCGACGGCAAGCACGAGAATCAGTGGCGCGACACGAATGTACGGTTCACCGGTCCCGCCGTGCTCCAGCACCAGGCCACCTTCGCCGCGGGATGGGCCGAGGCAACCGGCACCCTCCTCTCGGGCGATCTGTTCTTCCCGCCCGACGCTGACTTCGGCGGGCGCGGCAACATTGCTGCAGGGCTGCTGCATGCGTCGCCGTCGGTCGGCAGCACGAGCGCCGAGCGGTACTATGCGTTCGCCATCGGCAGCGCGAAACGCCGGCTGTTCATCTCGAACTCGTATTTCGTACCGAGCGAGAACTTCTGCGAGCTGCTCGTCGCCGCGGCAAAGCGTGGCGTGGACGTCCGCGTGCTGACCTGCAACGAGGACGGCGACGTGAAGTCCACCTACTACGCCGGCCGGGCCAAGTACGCCACGCTGCTGGCCAGCGGCGTGCGCATCTTCGAGTACCAGCCGGCCATGATGCACGCCAAGTCCCTCGTCACGGATGGACGATTCGTCTCGGCGGGCACGATGAACTTCGACAACCGGTCGATGTCGTTCAACGACGAGACGACGCTCCTGGCTGTCGACGAAAAGCTCGGACACCAGATGGAAAAGTTGTTCGAGAGCGACATGCGCGAGTCGAAGGAGATCACTGCTGCGTCGCACGCCGCGCGCCCGCTCAAGGGCAAGCTGCTCGACTACGCCTGGTCGCAGCTCGCCCGGGTGCTGTAGCCGGGACACGAGGCGAATCCTCGCGGTCGGCGCACCGGCGATGCATACTCTCGATGCGATTCGCTGCTGCGCCGCACGATGTCCCGCGGCGAGTCGGTCGAGCCTCGTCACTCGGGCGGTCCCACATGCATACGACACTCGCGGTCGCGCTGGCGTCTGCTCTCGCTGGCCCGCCGGCGGTTCGCACTCCCGCCGCACGCGTGACCGAACGCGTCACCGTGAACGACAACCGGACGCCGGCGGGCAGGCTGGAGAAGGGCATCCTCACCGTCCGGCTCGAAGCGCGCGAGGGCGCGTGGCATCCCGACGGTGAGAACGCGCCCGGTGTCGTCGTGCGAGCATTCGCCGAGCAGGGCAAGCATTTGCAGGCGCCGGGCCCGCTGCTCCGCGTGCCGGAAGGCACCGAGCTCCACGCCTTCGTAACGAACGCGCTCGGCCGCGGCACCCTGATCGTGCACAACCTCTCGCCGCGCGGCATCGCGTCGCGCGGCGCGGACACGATGCAGATCGCCGCCGGCGCGACGCGCGAGGTGCGATTCGCCGCCGGAATACCAGGCACCTACTACTACTGGGCCACTGTGGACGGCGCTCCGCAGCGCGACTCCGCGTCCGCGGACGCGGAGCTGAGCGGCGCCTTCATCGTCGATCCGCGCGGCGCTCGCGCGGCGGACCGTGTCCTCGTCATCGCGATGTGGACGAAGCGGCCGCTCGTCGCGGGAGTCGTCGCGAGAAACTCGCTGCTGCGATTCACGATCAACGGCAAGGCGTGGCCGAACACGGAGCGCCTCTCCTATGCCCTCGGCGATACGGTGCGCTTCCGCATCGTGAACACGAGTGCCGCCGTACATCCGATGCACCTGCATGGCTTCTTCTTCGACGTGAACAGTCGCGGCGACGGTACGGTCGACAGCGTGTACGGCGCGAGCGTCCCCCCATATCGGGTCGTGACGGAGCGGACCGCTCCCCAGCGCACCTTCACGATGACCTGGGTGCCCGAGCGTGCGGGGAATTGGCTGTTTCACTGTCACGACAACTTCCACGTGCTGCGGAATGCTCCGCTCGACGGCACGGCGCTCGTTGCGGAACATCTCGCGCACGTGAAGAATCACGCGATGGACATGATGGGCGGTCTCGTGATGGGGATCGAGGTGCGTGGACGCGAGCGCCTGGCGAGCGTACCGGAAGGGGCGCGGCGCACGCTGTGGCTCGTCGCGCAGCCCGACAGCGGCGGCACCGACATCGAGCCTGCGTACCGGTACGCAGTGTATGAGCGCGCCGGCGTCGCACCGACGACTGCGCCGCCAATTCCGACCATCGTGCTCAAGCGCGGGCAACCGGTGAGCATCACCGTCGTGAATCATCTGCCCGAAGCGACCGCCGTGCACTGGCATGGCATGGAATTGCAGAGCTACTTCGACGGTGTCGCCGGCTTCTCGGGCAACGGTCGCCACCTGTCGCCGGCCATCGCGCCTGGCGATTCGTTCGAGGCGCGCTTCACGCCGCCGCGCGCGGGCACGTTCATGATTCATCCCCACGCGGACGAGACACGGCAGCAGCAGGCAGGGCTCACCGGCGCGCTCCTCGTGGTGGACGATCCCGCGACGTTCGACCCGAGTCACGACATCGTACTCCTGCTGAGCGCACCGCGGCTCGACGCACAGACGCTCACCTCCGTCCTGGTGAATGGACGGCTCTCCCCGCAGCCGCTCGAGCTGCGCGCCGGCGAGCACTACCGACTCCGGCTGCTGGACGTGCACACCTTCCGCCCGAGCATGGTCGCTCGCGTGATGCGCGACTCGATACCGCTCACCTGGCGCCCGCTGGCGAAGGACGGGATGCCGACTCCGCCGGCGCGCTCGGCGATGCGACCGGCGGTGCAACAGATGGGAAACGGCGAGACGTATGACTTCGAGCTTACTCCGGAAAAGGCGGGCGAGCTGCGGATCACGGTCTCGTCGGCTGCGGGTGCGCTGCTCGCGAC
>JBDTOD010000097.1:0-16526 GCA_039933415.1 bacterium | reverse complement strand
GCGCTACGCCGTGTCCGCGAGCGAGCGAGCGCATCGTCTCGACGAGGATGTCGTGGACCACTGCAGACGCGAGGTGCTCGTGCGCGATGGTCATTCGCCCCACGTGCCACTCCTGGCCGATCTGGCGCAGCATCGGCACCACCACCTGCTCGGTGAACGTCGCCACCCCCAACTGGGCGGCGGCGCGGCGGAGGGCGCCGTCGAGTGCCGGTGCGTCGAGCGCCCGCGTCAGCGCCAGCGCCTCGGCCGTGGCCGCGCGCGCGGCATCCGGAACCGCATTCGCCTCGGCGAGGTTGGTCGCCGGGCCGCGGTCCGAGCGCGCCGCGTCGTCCTCCGCCGCAAGACGCGACAGCTCGTCGGAAGAGAGGCGGGCCACCTGACCGATCGTGCGTCCAGCGCGCGCGGCGGCGCGGAGAAGCCGAAGGCGCTCGATGTCGGCGTCCGAGTACAGCCGGTGCCCGCCCTCGCCGCGAATGGGCTCGACGGCGCCGTATCGGCGCTCCCAGACCCGCAGGAGGTGTTGCGACAGCCCGGTCCGGTCGACGACGACCGAGATCGGGTGGCGCGGTGTCGTGGCGGTCGGTGACGCGGTGATGGTCTTCACTCGCCGAATCTGGCTCATTGTCTAGCCTTTGTCAAACAGAGTATGTAGACATACACTTGACATACAGGATCAATGGGCTACAATACCTCGACAAGCATTAGACACGAGTTCCGTCCGCACTGTCAGAGGACGGCGACACCAATCAGGGAGATGGACATGAAGAAGCTCGACGTACTTGCGGCGGTGCTGCTGGTGATCGGCGGTCTCAACTGGGGCCTCGTCGGCTTCCAGCAGTTCGACCTCGTCGCAACGCTGTTCGGCGCCATGTCGTGGACGAGCCGCGTCGTGTACGCGCTCGTCGGCGCGGCGGCGATCTACCAGGCGGTTCAGTGGCAGGCCATTCAGCGCCGCTGGCTCGCCCCGGCCCGCGTCGTTCGCGCGTGATCGCGTGGCGACGTGACCGGACGACTCACACGACTTCAACACAATGAGGGAGCGATGCGGAACAGGATGATGCGGATGGTCGGCGCAGTGGCGGCCGTGCTCGTGGTGCCGACGATCGCGTCGGCGCAGACAACTTCACATACGGAGAAGACTTCCATGAAGAACATCGTACAGGTCGCAATCGATGCAGGCAGCTTCAACACGCTCGTGGCGGCCGTGAAGGCGGCTGGCCTGGTCGAGACACTCGAGGGGACGGGACCGTTCACCGTCTTTGCACCGACGGACGCGGCATTCGCCAAGCTGCCGGCTGGCACCGTCGAGGGGCTGCTCGCCGACAAGGCGAAGCTCGCGTCCATCCTCACCTATCACGTCGTGTCCGGAAAGGTGATGGCCGGCGACATCGTGAAGTCGAACGGCGCCGCGCCGGTGACGGTCAACGGCCTGCCGCTCGACGTCGTCGTCCGCGACGGCAAGGTCTACGTGAACGGGGCGCAGGTCATCTCGGCGGACATCGCCGCGTCGAACGGCGTCATCCACGTCATCGACACTGTGCTGCTGCCGAGCGCCGCACCCGTGGGCGCGGGCCACTAAGCGGCTTGGCTTGACTGCTCAGCACCGCTCAAGCGCGCGACGGCCGGATGCCGTCGCGCGCGTGAGCGTTTCCGTTGGAACGTCTGCTTCTTGGCCCTCTCTCTATTTCTTGGGGCGCGTTTTCCTGGGCGACTTCTTCTTGGCCTTCTTCCTGGCCGACGTCTTCGCAGGCGTCGGCTTCGCCGAGCTGCCCGTCCTGCGCTTCGCCCTCGCTCGGCCCGCGACCGCTATCGCGCGCTCGACCCAGTGCCGGAGCGACTCGGGATCCTCCAGCAGATCCTCCGGCAGCTGACTGTAGTTCATCGAGGCGGCACCCTCGAACGGCCGGAATGCGGGCATGCCGCGCGACTCGTAGTCAGCACGCGTCTGGTCGTCGACCTTGAGAAAGAGGGTGTCGTCGTCGATCACGGCGAAGAACAGGTCGTCCGCGTACAGGCCATGTGCGCCGAACATTCGTCGTGCCCGCAGCAGCGGCACCACCGCCCTGAGCTGGTCGAGCACGAACGAGAGATAGCCATCGCTGACGGACATGTGCGTCACTCCTCCAGCACTCCGCGGCCGTGCGCCGCGATCGGTGCAGCTTCTTCTGCGGGTATTGGACCTTCACGCTCGACAGGGCGCAAAGCTAGCGCGCTCGACGACTTTCCTGTTCGGCGGAAGGCAACGTCGCTTCAGTACGAGAGGCTGAAGCCGACCGGGAACAGGGTTCCGCTCCGCCGGCGTGCCAGCGCGCTCCGTGTCGGCGATGATCCCGTCCGCATCGAACGCTTCCGGGTCGCACGCCGCGGCGATCGCGTCGGCCGCCGACTCGGGGACGACACCAGCGCGAGCCTCGGCGCGCGCGAGCGCCGCCTCGAAGCGCAGCATGCACCGCACGAGCGCGCGCGGCGAGAACGCGTCGGTCATCGCGCGCGTCGTGAAGAGCGAGTCCGCGGTGCGTTCGGTCATGCCGCGGTACCAGCCGACCGAGTACCAGCGTGCGCCTCGGCGGTGCGGCGCTGCAGATCGCGCAACGTTCGGAGCTCGGCCTCGGTGGGCGCGTCCGTTTCGGCGAGCGCCGCAGCGAATCGCACGGGCCAGCCCGTGTTCGACTGCACGCGCTCGCGCGTGACGCCGGGATGGAGTGCGGTCACGGTCAGCTCCTTCGTGTCGGGGTCGGGGCGCATCACGCACAGGTCGGTGACGACGAGACTCGGTCCGGTCGTCGTGATGCCGAGGCGGCGGCGGTGGTCGCCGCCGTCGCCATAGCCGAAGGAGGTCACGAAATCGACGCGTTCCACGAACGACCGTTTGCTCTGTGCCATCACCACGTACGTCTCGCGACAGAGCGCGGCGATCTCCGGCGCGCCGCCGCCGCCGGGCAAGCGCACAGCCGGATGCTCGTACGAGCCGATCACGCTCGAGTTGATGTTGGCGAACCGGTCGAGCTGCGCGCCGCCGAGGAAGCCCACGGAGATGCGTCCGCCCTGTAGCCAGTAGGCGAACATCTCGGGGACAGACACGGTGACGAGCGCCGTCTCGCACAGCTCGGGATCGCCGATGGAGAGCGGAAGGACAGTGGGCCGCGCGCCGACCGTGCCGGACTCGTAGATGAGCGTGATGTTCGGTGCGTGGGTCAGGCGCGCGAGGTTGCACGCCAGCGAGGGGGCGCCGATACCGACGAAGCAGACGTCGTCGTCGCGGAGCACGCGAGCCGCCGCGATGGCCATCAGCTCAATCGGCGAGTAGCCAGCGGCATCGATCACGCGACAGCCTCGACCGACGGCGGCACGAGGAGCACACGTTCGCGCATCCACTGGGTGAAGCGGTCGCGGTCGCGCGAGATGGCGTCCCACGCGAGATAGAACGCATTGTCGCGATCGTAGTAGCCGTGCGCGTATGACGGCCGCGCGCCGCCTGGCGCTTCCACGGTCTCGCCGGTGCCCTGAAGGATGACGTCGAAGCGATACACCAGAACGGGGCCACTGGCGCTCCCGTCGCGCGTGGCGACGAGGGTCGCGCGACGCTCGGCCGGCACGTGCGCGAGCATCGGGGCGCTTGCGTTCGCGTCCTCGTCGTCGAAGTCGATGCGCGTGAAGAGATGATTGAGCAGGCCGCGGCCGAGCACGGCGACGGCGATGTGCGGAGCCTGCGTGCGGCGCTCGTCGAATGGACTGCGCCCGGCTTGATCGTCGTGAAGCAGAACCGCCCCTCGGCGTCGGTCGCGATTCGGCCGTAGCCGGTGAACGCCGGATCGAGAGGGAAGTGAATGTTCACGTCCGCCGGCCGACGCTCGGCCGTCCGAGCGCGTACCGCCCGCCGCCAGTCAGCGCGATCGCCAGCGCGACGAGGAGGAACAGCGCCTCGAGCTCGATCGCCCAGCCGCCGCTCAGCGGGTTGATCTTGCCGACGTCGCCACGCCGCGCGAGGAAGATCGCCATGACGAAGTGGAAGGCGATCACGAGCGCGGCGGGCCTCGTCCACAGGCCGATGATCAGCAACGCCGGCGCGACGATCTCACCGACGTACGCGCCGTACGAGAGCCACGCCGGCAGCCCGACGGCGCCGAGTGGCCCGCTCATCCAGGCCACGCCATGCGTGAGCTTCGAGATGCCGTGGAAGAGGAGGATCGCGCCGAGGCTCAGCCGGAGCAGGAGCAGTCCAGCGTCGACGCGGGGAGCGGGAGAGGGGAGAGCCATTGTTCGAGTGGCGGTCAGGGTGATGTGCGCGTCGGCGCTAGCGAGACACGAAACTCGCAGCGGTCTCCACGTTTCCATTTCCGGCATAGCGTGCCACCGCGGGATACGGGCACAGCGGTCGCGTGCGACCGGGCCACGGTGAGCCCTCGGCCGCGCGCGCGACGATGCGGTCGGGCGCGACACCGCGCTCCACCCAGTCCATCACCGCGGTGAGGCAGTCGTACCGATCGGTGGCAGGCCCGCCATGCCGTTTCCGCACCGACCGATGCGCTGCGTGCATGCATCGATGCTCGTATCGCACTTACCGCGCCCCAGAGCTACTCGTCCGCGCCGGCTGGAGACCACGACGGTGCTGGAGCTCAAACTCTACAATTCGTTCGTCGCGGTCGCCGAGGAGCAGCACTTCCTTCGCGCCGCGCGGCGCCTGCACATCACGCAGCCCGCGCTGAGCCGACAGATCCAGCAGCTCGAGCGAGAGGTGGGTGCTCAGCTCTTCACTCGGGTCGGTCGCACCGCGCAACTGACGGTCGCTGGCCAGGTCTTTCTCGAGCATGCTCGACGCCTGCTGGAGATGGCCGACGCGGCGGCGCTGGCGGCGCGCAACGCGAGCCAGGGGATCATCGGCCCGCTCGTCGTCGGCTTCGTGTCGCCGGCGACATACAGCGTTCTCCCCGCGTCGAGCTCGAGGGCACGGACATCCGTGCCACGCTCGCCGCGTGTTGGCGGCTCGACACGGAGAGCCCGGTGGTCAAGACGTTCCTCGACCTGTTGCCGACGGTCGACGTGAGCCTGACCGATCCCGTCGCGCTGGCGCCGACGAGATCGGCTGGGCCCACCTGCTCATCGCCCAGTGCCGGCCACTCTGGTCGCCGCACCAGTCACGCGGAGCACGCGGACAGGACCAAGAAGTCCCGAGGGCAGTAGCGGCGAGTCGGCGCGGAACGGATCGAAGATCGCGAAGGCGACCTTGTTCTCCACGCCTGGCTGCTTGTCGCCGATCAATCGGTTCGGCCACAGGTCGCTCACGCGGATGACGACGTTGTTGTCCCCTGTCGTCACGGCGTCGGTGACGTCCACTTGGAACGGCGCTCGCCACGCGACGCCGACGAAGCGACCGTTCACTCGCACGTCCGCGATGTTCTTCACGGATCCGAGGTCGAGCATCAACCGGGTCCCGCTTGCACGCCACGCCGCGGGCACCTGCACCGACTTCGTGTAGGTGGCGGTTCCCGAAAAGTACTTCACCCCCGGGTCGGAGCTCGTCGTCCAGGACGCCAGCTCAGGCAGGGTTGTCGTCGCCGGCGCGCCGAGCTTGGGCGCGAACGCCACCGTCCACGGTCCGCCGAGCGTTGCGACGCTCGTCGCGACGCGCTCGGGCACGCGTCGCGTCGGCGAGTCTGCGCGCGCGCGGAACACCACGAACACCGCATCGTACGCCGAGAGGGGGAGCGTCACGAAGGTGCGTCCGCCATCGATGCGATAGGAGAGCGGGGCGATCGTGCCATCGTCGGCGCGCCACAGCTCCGGCGCTTTGCCGGCGACGCGGAAGCTGACCTCGCCGCCCGCCGGATGATCGGTGGTGTTGGCGACGAAATAGATCTCGCCGTCGCGTAGCGTCCGGTGCACGAAGAGCATCGTGCTGTCACCGTGGAAGTCGGCATCCGGCGCGAGTCGCGTCGCGGCCGCCGCCGCCGCGAACGTCGCCACCACCCTTCCGCTTCCCGTTTCGCCACCCCAGAGCGCGTCGGCGATGCGCCTCAGCTCCGCCGGATCGTCGGACAGGCTCGGCGTCTCCACCGGTTTGTCGCCGACGACGATGCCGCCCGCGCGCACGAAGTCACGCACCTTTCGCAGCGTCGGCACCGTCATGCGACGCGCGGCGGGATCGAGCGCGAGCACGCGATAGCTCGCCCCGCTCGGCGCGGTGAGGCGACCGTTCTTGACGACGAGCAGATTGCGCAGCGCGTCGCCGTTGACGAAGTCCCATCCGTAACCAAGCGGCACCGACGGACTCCTTCTCGCGAACAGGGCGGTGACGTTGTCGTCCTCACCGTAGAACCACGCGACGTCGGCCGCGTCGCGGCCCTGCTGCAGGAGCTGGCTCGATCGCGCGAGGTAGCTGGTCCACGCACCCGCCTGCTCCGCCCATGTCTCGTGGCGCGTGAACCACTCGCCGTAGTGCCCGAGGCCAACACCCGGGCCCGCGGAATCGAGCGGCTGATGCACCGACGTATGGATGACGAATCGGTTCAGACCGTTCGCCATCATCTTGTCCGCCATCGGCTTGAGCATCTCCGGCGAGATCCCGTACGCCGTGCCTTCTCCGACGGTGAACGACTCGGCCGCCACGAGGTTCTGGCCGTAGAGGTGCGCCACTGCGGCGCTCTCTCGAATGTCCGGCAGCATGAGCCCGTACGGACGATTGTACCACATCGCCCCCATCGGGATGTCGGCGCTCTTCTTCACCTCCATACCGTCGCCGATGAAGGCTCGGCGAACTTCGTGCGACTCTCCGTAGCGGCCCATCCCGCGTGCGTGCAGCAGGCGCGAAAGCTCGCCGTAGTGATTGTCCGAGATGAGATCGCTCAGCGTGCGCCGGAAATCCCAGAGGAAGCGATCACTGGCCTCGGCGCTCTCCACCACGCGTCCCGTCAACGCCGGCAACCATGGTCGCGGATCGTAGCCACGACGCGTCGTGAACTCGGCGATCATCTTGTCGGTCCAGTTCGACGCGGCAGCCTCGTAGCTGTCGGTGAGCATGTAGCGCACGCCACGTTTGCCGACCATTCCTGGGCCGGCGGCCCCCGCGTAGAGACCGAGATACGTCTCGAGATAGGATCGCACGTGGTCGCGATCGAGCTTGTCCACCTCGAGTCCAGTTCCTTCGGGCGAGGCGGGCCGATTCAGCGTGCCGGCGAGCGACCAACCGAGCCGCACCACGCGCCACTTGCCGGCCGGCGGCGTCCAATCGAGGGTGCCGTCGGGGCGCATGCGTGCGGTGAGGTCGACGACGTTGCGCTTCGCGACGGCGAGGTCTGCCGACACCGTCGGCGTCGGCATCGTGTCGAGCGCGTCAATGTGCGACCACCCCGCCTTGTCCTCGAAGCGGTGGATCCGCGCGGCGCTCGTGAAGGAGAGCTCGGCGATGCGCTGTACGCGCGCGAGCTGCTGAGGTTGTGCACCTCCGGCGCCGATGGGTGCCGACGGCTGCCGGAACAGCACGCGGAAGAATCTCGCGGTGGTGGGTGGGATCGCGATCGTCTGTTCCGGCGCGCCTGCTCGCGACAGCTCGCCGATCGTGCGGAACGTCGTCCCGTCGTCGCTCGCCTGGATTTGCCCCGCTGCGCTCGCTGCTCCAGCGCCACTTCGCCCCCCGACCCCTCCGGCCACGACCGTGAGGGCCCGGATCATCGTCGGCCGCGCGTACGCGAACTGCACCCACGCAAGGCTGTCGGGGCCGAACGGCACGTCCGCCATTTTCGCGAGATCACCGTTCTGGAGACCGGACACGTCGGCCGCGCCGGATGCCGTGACCGTCGCCTGTGCCTCGGACTCCGCCGCAGGCATGCGATACGCGACCACCGCGGCATCGTGATAGAGCGTCGGAACGATGAAGCTCGCACCCGACGAGGACGTGTTCGGACCCGCGATGTTCTGGAAGGTCCCCGACACCGACGGCGGCGCCGGCAGCGGACCAGCGACCGGTGCACCGCCATCGACCACGCGCTCGCTCCACACGAGCTTCTTCATCGCCTGTTCGGGCTTCACCCACGGTCCGCCGGTCTCACTCCAGCCGGGCGAGCTCGCGATGGTGAACTCGAGCCCGAGCGAATCGGCGCGCGCGACGGCGTGGTGGAACTCGGCCTTCCACGCGTCGCTCATGAACACCACGGGCTTCTCGACGATGCGAGGTGTGTTCAACGACGCGTCGAAGTTCTGCACTCCCCCGATGCCGATGCGGCTCATCCACGCGAGATCCTTGTCGATGCCGCTCCGCGTGACGTTCGCGTTCATCCAGTGCCACCACACGCGCGGCAGGGCCGAGTTCGGCGGCGCGCCGAAACCCTGCTCGAGCGATGTCGGAGACGTGGCCTGCGCACCAGCGCGCGTGCCGCTGAGAGCGAGCGCGACGACGACGACGCCGAGCAGCGAGTTCTTGATCGTGGTCATGACGGTGCTCCGGGAAGGTTGGAAAGCTCCTGAGCGCTCTCGGCTCGCTGCTACTGCACGACGCCCCGGCGGAACCTCGCCTCACCACTGTCGATGTAGGCGCGGTAGCCCGCGGGGTCGATGAACGGATCGGCCGGATTCTTCGCGGTGGCGCGAGCGACGAACTTGCGGTAGCGGCCGAACAGCCGCGCATGCGAGCTCACCCAGATGTCGGCGGGCAGGCTGCGCAGCACGCGAAAGGTGCGCTCGAAGTCGGCCCGCTGTTCGAGATACCGCGATCCGCCCATCGCGATCAAGCTGCACGCGCTCACCACATTCAGCACGCGGTCGGTCTCGCGCACGGGGAACGACCACGAGGTGCAGCCCCGCGTATGGCCGCCCGTGATGTGCGCGGTGATGGCGATGGGCCCGACTCGGATCGTGTCGCCGTCCCTGACGCGATGGTCGACGCGCGCCGCGGGATAGCTGAGGAGCTTCGCCCACATGAGCATCCGAATCGGAAGCATCATGTCGGGATCGTCGCCGCCGGAGGCAATCGCATCCGCGCTCGGGTCGCTGGCCCACAGCTCGGCGCCGGATGCCTTCTGCAGCGCGGCGAGACCACCGGCGTGGTCGAAGTGCGGCTCCGAATTGAGAAGCACTCGCACGTCTCGAACGTCGAAGCCGAGCGTCGCGATACTGGCCGTGATCATCGTCGCGGTGCCGGGATAGCCGCCGTCGATCAGCACGTGTCCCTGAGGGCCGGTGATCAGGAAAGACGCGACGTCGTTCGCGCCGACGTAATACAAGTTGCCGGCGATGCGGAACGGTTCGGCGTACAGTTGCCCGCCGCGGTCGCCGGCCTCCTTCCACTTGGTGAAGAGGAAGACGAGGAGGGCACCGAGGAGGCCGAGCACGACAGCCAGCCAGCGTCGCCTCCCGGTGCCCATGCGCGGCCTCACGATCAGTCGTCACGGCATCGCACGAGGGAGGCGACGCGCTGCCAAGTTCTTTGTATTATAAAGTGGCCCGGCGCGCGTCGCAACCCGCAGAAGGCTTACGGCGTCCCGGGTCGCGGCCCGTACCCCGCCGCCGGCGTCCCGTCCGCGTTCAGCTTCCCCACCGTCCACAGCAGCCCGCGCGTGACGAGATCGAGATAGACCGGATCGGACATCGTGCGGTTGTTGTGGCCCATCGTCGTCGCGAACACCTTCGCCTTTCCATAGGTGTTCGTCCACACCACGGGGAAGTGCTTCTCGCCCTCGATGCTCCACGTCTGCACGAGCGGAGTCATCGTCGGCCAGGTCCGGTCGATGTTGTACAGCTCCTCGCTGCCCGGACCCCAGTCCTTGGGCAGCGCCTTCACGATCGGATTCTCCACCGCGAGCCGCTCCAGCCGGGAGAACTCCCGCTGGGTGTCGTGCCGCATGCTGGCGACGCCCATGAGCTCACGCCATGCATCAGTGGTCGAGCGGCGATAGCTGTGCGTCGCGCCGTGCAGGATGATGGCGGCGACTCCCTTGTCGCGGTGCGCGTGCGCGATCCGCTCGATCCACTGTGGATCGACGACCATCGAGAACGACATGTTGTAGACGACCACGTCGAATGAGTCGGCCCAGGCGATGGTTCGATGGCGCGGGATCAGCATGTCCAGCGACTTGCCCTGCGTATTGTCGATGGTCCAGACGATGTTGGTACGCGCCGAGATGCCGGGAGGCACGATCTTCTCCTGCGCCTCGAAGTCGTGGAAGCCGCCGCCCGTGACGTAGAGGGCGCGGATCGGGCGTGCCTCCTGCGCGGCGACGGGAATGGCGATCGCGCACAGGCAGGCGAGCAGCATGAGCGCGCGTCCGCGAGGTGGCGCGCCGGCGCGTGCGGGAGTCGAGTGACGAGTCTGTGTCATTGGGGAATGCGTGGATGGTAGAGTCGTGCGCGGTCGCACGCGGACGATACGATGCCGTCACGTCCCCCGCTACACCTCGCCGCGGCAAGGCCTGCTCACTGCGCCACGGAGATGTTGTAGCTCCCGGTGGTGCCGGGGACATGGATCCACTCGCCGGTCGTCACGTTCACCATCGCGATCCAGTCGAACGCCTGCGTGAGCAGCCACTTGCCGTCCTTCGTCCAGCCGACGCCGTTGCACGAGGTGGCTGGGCAGGGCAGATAGGTGCGACCGGTGCCGTCGATGTTCATCGCGCCCAGCGCGGTCCCGATCTCATACCCGACGCGCGCTCCATCAGGAGAGAGGAGAGGCGTGCTTCCGACCGCCGGGACCGTGCGCTCCTGCCCGCTCACCAGGTCGTGGATCACGTACGTGCTCGCATCGCCGTCGATGAAGATGACCTGTCGGCCGTCGGGCGAGACAGATGGCTCGCGGAAACCATACACGCTCCGCGCCGACGGCGCTGCCACGCGCTCGAGCTGCGTGCCGTCGGTTCGGATTCGCCAGATCGCGTTGGTGTGGAAGTAGACCCAGTCGCCATCGGGAGAGAACCGCGGCGCGAAGGCCATGGTGAGCTGCGACGCGGAAATGAGTCGCCTCGGCGCGCCCGCGGGCGTTGTGAGATAGATGCTCGATTGCAGGTAGTCGCCATCCCAGAATGCGAGCACGCTTCCCTTGGGAGACAGGATTCCTCTCCAGTACGCACGGAGCGGCTGCCAGACTGTCTGTATGGAACCGTCGAGTCGAACCGTCATCACCACCCCACCGCGCGTCAGCGTAACGAGGTCCGGAGGTACGATGACGAAACCGGCGGTGTCCACGAGCGCGCCGGCGCGGACGACGATGCGTCCACGTCCCACCGTCGACGTGAGCTGCACGCTGCCCGCGGCATCGACGGATCCGAGCGCGTTCACGCTGGTGTATGCCACCGATTCGGGAATTCGGTTGTCGAACGGGTCCAGCGCCGCGGCGCCGATCGCGTACCGGGCGTTCGCGAACAAGGCCGTATGGCGCACAGGGAGCAGCAACCGAGTGGGAGCACCGGGGCGCACGGCATAGCGAGCGGTGTCCGACAGGCCGAGCGATGCAACGGTGATGGCGACGCGCGCGTCGCCGAGCACGGTGCCGAGCGCGACGCGCACGCGCGCACCTCCGTCGGCCTCCGTCGTCGTGGAGAACGACGACGCGAACTGGTCGTCTCCCACGCGGCCGAGAAGTGCCTCTTCTCGAGGTTCCGCACCGGGTCTGTCGGCGGCAGCGACGTGAACTGCACCTCGACGCCAGCGCGAACCGCACCCTTTACGCGAACTTCCACGACGAGCGACTGACTGAGCCGTGCCTGAATGGTGTCGGACGCCGTACCGCCCGACAGAATGGTCAACTGATCCTTTCCAGGTGGCGCCGGCGGCTGGACTGGCGGGGCTGCGACGTCGCTGCTGCCTCCGCATGCGACGGCGAGCCCGATGAGCGCCGCGAGCCCGACGAGGCCCAGCTGTGCGTCGCGCGCTCGGCTCAGCGCTTCCATGTCGCGTCGCACAGGTTGTCTCCGTATGTGAACGGAAGCGGCAGGACGTCGCCGGTCGCACGCTCGATCAACACGAGCCGGCGTCCCCCCGAGTGCTCGTAGCGCGTGCAGGCGACCAGCCACTTTCCGTCGGGCGACCACTCCACCTGTCCATCGCGGTCCTCGAAATTCTGGCCCGTCGCGAGCACGCGGTCTCCCGTGCCGTCCGATTGAACGAGACGCACGGCGCTGCCCGTGAGATATGCGATGTCGTTCGAGACGGGCGACCATCGCGGGTGCGATCCGATCGCATTCAGCGAGGTCTCGATTCCGGAGGCGACGTCGAGCCGATTGAGTCGCACCACGCCGCTACCGAGGCCGCCGTCGTTCGAGATGTACACGATCGTGCGCCCATCGGGCGACGGCGACGCCTGCGAGTCGGAGTCGTAGTAGCCGGCCTGCGGGCCGACGCGTGCCCGGCTGGTGCCATCCGGACGCATCCGCCAGATTTCGTTGCTCTGATAGCCGACCTGCTGCGTGTAGTAGATCCAGGTGCCGTCGCGCGTCGGCTGCGGGTAGGCTCCGTTGCCATCGGGCGTCGGGAAGTAGAGCACGTTCGGCTGGTTCGACACATTCATCGTGAACATCCCGAGGCCATTGCCGAAGCTGTCCGTGCGTCCGTGGAACACGAGCAGGTTCTGCGGCGGCAGCAACCGCGGTGCGTAGTTGTTGAAGCCGTATCCGGGCAGCACGGTGCGCTGATAGCTGGTTCCGTCGAGGTCGAAGGTGGCGATTGTTGTGGTATCGCCCGACGAGTAGATGAATCGAAAGGCGATGAGTGTTCCCGAAGGAACGACGCTGACGGCCACGCTGTCGACGGCCGTGCCGGCGGTGCCAACGACGTAAACGCGTCCGGGCGCCGTCGTCGTGATCGTCCCATTCGCCACGGATGCGGCCTGCGCACGACGCGAAACGAGCGTGGGGAGGTCGCTCACGACATTGCCTTGCCGATCGCGTACGATTGCCGACGGCGTGTACGACGCGCCGACGGCGAGCGCCGTGTCGCGCGGGGCAAGCAGCAAGCGCGCCGGCTTGCCGGCGCTCACGACGACGCGGATCGAATCGCGACCGAGCGCGCCGGCTCCGACGGTGATCCAGCCGGAGGTGACCCCGCTGCCGAGCCTGACGCTCACCTCGAGCCGGCCGCGCGAGTCGGTGACCTCCGACAGCGTCTGCACGCCGGCCGCGCCAGACGACAAGGAGAACAAGGCTACCGGCGTGCGGAATGGATCGGGCGGGTCGCGATGCGAGTCGACGTCGACCTTAATCGCGATGGCCGGCTTGCCGGTGGAATCGTGCACCTCGAGCGCGAGCGGTGTCGCAAGGAAGGCATCGATCGTGTCCTCGACCGTGCGAGGCGTGAGAATGCGGACGCCCGCGCCGGAGAAGCCATCGGTGGTCGATGGCCCTGCACTATTGTCGCCGCCACACGAGATCAGCGTCGCGAGCACGCACGTGGCGAATGCTGCGAGAGGGGCGCGATGCACGATCATTGATGCCACGAGGCCGAATAGAGGTTGTGAGCGAAGGGCAATCGAAGCACGAGTCCGTCGGCCGCGCGAACGATCTCGAGCCCTCCGCCGACACTGAAGACGATCCACTCTCCGTCGGGGGACCAGTCGTGTCCCCACTTGTCCGCGAACTGCGACGGAGGAGTGAGCACCCGATGTCCGGTGCCGTCGGCGCGAATGATGTCGATGGAGTTCGTGAACTCGTTGGCGAACGCGATCCACTGTCCGGAGGGTGAGAACCTCGGCGCCTCCGCGTCGCCGGCGACCGCGATGACCCGGTCGTTGCCCGACAGCAGATTCACTACGTGCAGTGTGAAGCCGGCCTCGGAGTAAGCGAGGAGCGTCCCGTCCGGCGATGGTGACGCCTTCCAGTAACGGGTGCTGCCCGGCCGCGTCGGCGTGACTCGCGTGCGCGAGCCCGAGCCATCGGCGCGCATGCGGTAGGTGTCGATGCTGTCGGGATAGTAGCCGCCCGAGAAGTAGATGAACTGTCCGTCGGCGGAATACCGCGGCCACGTCTCGGAAGGCATCCCCCCCGATGGCGTCAGCTTCGTGACGGTTCCTTGTAGATCGACTTTGTAAAGCACACCGACGCGCGGATCGGAGTTGTAGACGATGGCCGTGCCGTCCGGGCTCCAGGACGGGAAGGAGTAGCTCTCGCTTCCGGGAACGAGGATGCGATAGCCGGATCCGTCGAGGCTCATAGTGACCAGACCGTCGCTACTTTCCGCGGCGAGCTTTCCCGACGGAACGATCGTCACGCGCACGGTGTCCACGGCCGTCGTGCCGGCGAGACGAACGAGAAAACGCCCGCGCCCGACGGCGAGCGCGGTCACGCGCCCGCCGGTGCTGACGGAGGCGACACCGGCGACGCTATCGGCCGTGTAGGTGAGCGCGCCGCTCACCGCGTTCCCCCGTCGATCGAGCGTCGATCCCACGAGCTGATAGCCGCCTCCGACGAAAGCCGCCGTGTCGCGCGGTGCGGAGTCGATGCGGGCGGGAGCCCCGGGCTTCACCGTGAAGGGGATCGAGTCGATCGCGCCTCGCTGCAAATCCTCCGCAACGATGTACGACGCGCCCGCCGTGAAGCCAAAGAGAAGCTCGGTCGACGCGAGGCCTTGCGCGTCGGTCGTCAGGAAGGACTGCGAGAGTGCGCCAGGCACCTTGCCACCGAATCCCGCACCCGCTGGAACGGGTCTGATCCGCAGGGTCAGCTGCGCTTTTGCGAGCGGCGCACCGGAGTTGTCGAGCGCGCGAAGAGAGATCCGCACACGATTGGGAGATTCGATCGTGTCGGTCGCTCCGCCTCCCGCCGTGAACGCGAGCGGCCGCGCGCTCGGCGGGGCCGTGCTCGTCGCCTCGGTCCCTCCGCCACAGGCGCCGAGCAGGACGAGCGCATGAAGCGCGACGAAGTGACGCGTCGACGATCGCCTGTGTGGCGTCGACGAAGATGAACGGGAGGAGAGCACTGGTCTGTGTCGATCCGGCGGTGGAGGGGCGCGACAAAGCTGAGCCAGCCACGTCGTGAGCGCCAGGGATGCTGAGATGACGCGACGCCGCTATTGGATCTGGATGTACAGCGGCACCGGCCAGAGCCGGAGAATCTCTCCGCGCGGCGTCGGCGGGCGGTCGTTCCGCAACCGCGTGAACTGCTTCCATCCCGTGAACTGCACCGGCTCGCGCTTGATGTCGCGCCAGTAGGTGTCGCGCTTCACCCACGGCGCGCCGAAGCCGTCCATGTGCATGACGATCTGTACACGCGGATCGAGCACGATCTTCTTCGTGTTCGTCACGCCACCGGGCGTGAAGCGGTGCACGACGAGGATCTTGGGTGGAAGCCCGTTCTTCTCGACGAGATTCGCGAGGAAGTGCGTGGCGAAGTTGATGTCGGCCGCGTCGTAGGTGCCCACGCGCTGGCCAGGCACACCGCCCTTCTTCATCGCGAACTCCGGATCGATGCCCAGGTGCACGTCGGGACGCTTGAGGAACTTCTCGATCCACGGCAGCTCGTTCTGCAGCGTGCTGCGCCCGAGCTGGAGATCGAGGAAGAGGAGCGCGTTCCGGCTTCGCGCCCAGCCATAGACCTTCTCGATCATCGCGCTGTCGTGGCGCGTTCGGTAGAGGCCGTTCGCACCGGGATGAGCATTGGCGACGAGCACGATGAGATGCAGCGCGGGCTGCACGGGGGTCGCGGGATCGATGCGGTTCCACGCAGCCACTTCCCTATCGAGCTTCCGCAGCATGTCCTCGCTCGCCGTCGCGCCGAGGATGCCCATCCCTTTCGAGAGCGGATTGCCGTAGAAGGCGATGACGCGCTTTGCCGGAAGGATGCTTCCCGGCAAAGGCGCCGGTCCCTTCACCGGCCACAGCGAATCCAGGTCGCTGCCGGCGTCGCGGAACGCAGGGTGCCGGTCGGCGGACCGGGAGCCGAGCAGCGCGCGCTCGGGGCGGGACCGCGTGGTGTCGGAGGTCGCCGGCGCGCGCACTGTCGTCGTCGCCTTCCGAAGGGGCAGTGTATCCAGCACGGTCGCTCGGCGCGCCGCATCGAGCGAATCCACCGTGTCGACGGGCACGCGTGGCGGCGCGACCGCCGTGGCGACACGCGCTCCGTGCGATGTTGCCTCCGCGGCACCAGCCTGCTGCGCACGCTCGGCGCACGCCACGACGACGCAGGCGGCAATGCCCAGGATGGGCAGGCGCAGCCGAGCAGCAGACGAGGCAATCAGACGAAGCGGCATGTCTCTCGAACGAGCGAATGGATGAGCGGCGTGCAAAGCACACGATGCTGAACTATGGGCGTCGGGCCCGAGGTTCGCTTGCCTCGACTGCGTGCGTAGCTTGGAAAGCTACGCACTGAGCCACTCCCGTCTCCGTCGAGGTCACGCGCAATGCACTTCGCTCATCTGACCCTGCCCACTCGCGACGTCGAGCGAACGTGCGCCTTCTTCGTGAAGACGCTCGGCCTCGCGCTCATGCCGACGCCGAAGAACTCGCCCGTGCCGGTGTACTGGCTCGACCTCGGTCACGGCCAGTCGATGCACGTCTTCTACGTCGAGGACGTCGAGGTGTCGCCGTTCGAGAGCGAGTTCGGGCGACACGTCGC
>JBDTOD010000096.1:0-16634 GCA_039933415.1 bacterium | reverse complement strand
CTCTGACCCCGGGCTCTGACCCCATTTGCCGTTACAGCGCCGGAGGGGCCGCGCGTCCCTTTCGCAGCATCCACCCGTACAGCCACACGATCACGCCGACGAAACCGATCAGCCCGAGCCACGGCGCGAGCGCGAAGTCTTCCGGCACCAATCCGATCGGCGCGTCCTTCGAGAGCGCGACGATCAACCCGGCGTTCAGCACGCCCCACAGGCTCTCGCCGACGATCAATCCCGACGCCACGAGAGTGCCCAGCCGTTCCGCGCGAGCGGGATTGGGCGTGGCCCGAGCGCGGGGCTCGTACCAGCGCGCCACGAACGCGCCGATGATCACCGCGAACGTGGCCGACATCGGGAGGTAGATCCCGAGGCCGACGGCGAGCGGCGGGATGCGCATCTTGTTCATCGCGCCAAGAAGCGAGTCGAGGAGAATGATCGCGACGCCGATGACCGCGCCGATGCCGATCATCCGCCAGTCGAGGTTCCCACCCACGACCCCCTGCGCAAGCGCCGTGATGAGCGTCGCCTGCGGCGCGGGCAGCGGGTTCGGTGACACGACGCCGACGTTCGCCGCACCGGCGAACCCGTATGCCTTGGCGAGCAGATTGAGCACCGACGGAATCACCGCCGCGCCGGCAGCGACGCCGACGATGAGCGCGATCTGTTGGCGCATCGGCGACGCGCCGACGAGCTGGCCCGTCTTCAGGTCCTGCAGGTTGTCGTTCGAGATCGTCGCGCACGCGAAGACGACCGACGTGATGAACAGGGCGAAGGCGACCAGCGCCGTGCGGTTGTCGGCGGTGGGCGGCACGGCGACGACGAGGATCGATGCACACAACACGATCGAGAGGATCCCGACGCCGGAGATCGGGCTGTTGGACGCTCCGATGAGTCCCGCCATGTAGCCGCACACGCCGGCGATGAGAAATCCGGCCAGCAGCACGAACGGCACCGAGATGATCGTCAGCGTCACCGTGCTCGGCGCGAGCACCGACGCGCGCGCGAAGCTGAACGCGAGCCAGCCGGCGACCACGAGGCACCCTGCCGCGAGTGTGTAGATCCACGGCGGCGAGATGTCGCGGTCGAGGTCGTCGCCCGCGACTGCCTTGCGCGCGGCGAGCGTCGCCACGAGACCGCCGAGCACCGGCTTCGCGAGGCGCGCCAGGGAGTAGATGGCCGCGACGCCGATGACCCCGGCGCCGAGGAAGCGAACCTGATTGCGCCACACGCCGATGGTGTGCGCCGCGAGCGTCGCGCCCGCCGCCACCGGCGTGCTCGCCGTCAGGATCGGCACGGCGATCACCCAGGAGATGATCTGTCCGACGAGCATCGCGATGCCGACCGACAATCCCACGAGGTGTCCCACGCCGAGCAACGCGAGCGAGAACGCGATGTTGTAGCCGCTCGACGACGCCGCGCCCAGACGGAAAAACCCGGTCACCTCACCGGCGAGAATCCGCGTCGCCGCGAGAATGGCGAGGCCGGCGGACGCCACCGAGCCGAGGATGACCGCGGTCAGACCCTCGCGCGACTCGCCGCTCTCGTCCGTCGTCTCCCCGCGCGTGCCCGCGCCCACCTTCAGCACCTCGGCCGCCGCGACGCCCTCGGGATAGGGGAGGTCGGAGTTGGTCACCAGCGCGCGCCGGAGCGGGATCGTGAAGAGCACGCCGAGGATGCCGCCGCTCAGACAGATCAGGAACGTCTGCCAGAACGGGAAGGTCGTCCACCAGCCGACGATCACCAACCCGGGCAGGATGAAGATGATCGCCGAGAGGGTGCCCGCCGCGGAGGCGACGGTCTGCACGATGTTGTTCTCGAGGATCGACGAGTCCTTCACCCGGCTCAGGATCGCCATCGAGATCACCGCCGCGGGGATCGACGAGGCGAAGGTGAGGCCGACACGCAGGCCGAGGTAGACGTTGGCCGCGGTGAAGATGAACGTGAGAAGGGTGCCGAGCAGCAGCGCTCGCAGCGTGAGCTCTCGTGGTTTCATCGGGTGAATCTCACCCGGGGGCAGTCCGCCAGCCAGTAGAGGTGGGGCGGGCGCTGACGCGGCGACCACTCGGAGGGTCTTTTCCTGGATGGTCGCGCTCGTCCGAAAGGCTGACGACCGTATATTGTCCGGTGAGTCCTGGCGCCGAGGAGGCTTTCATGCAGATGTCCCCCCGCACGCGGATTGCGCTGCTCGCCGGCGCCATGCTCCTCATCGTGCCGGTGAGCACGGACGCTCAGGCGCCAACGACGGCGCCCCCGCCCAGCGTGCTCCCCGCGGCGCGCGCGCTCGACGGGCTCGTGCGCGACTCGGTCGGCCACGCGATCCCGATGGCGGAGATCCGCGCGCGCGGCAATGTGCTCGTCGCGCGGAGCGACGACTCCGGGCGGTTCCACGTCCCGCAGATGCCGCCTGGCGCGCGCGGCGTGTTCGTGCGCCGCCTCGGCTTCGCGCCGACGCGCGCGCAGTTCACGCCGAGCAGCGGAGAGACCGACTCGATCGTGGTCGTCCTGACCGCCGTGGCGACGTCACTGCCGAGCGTGATCGCTCGCGAAGAGCGTGACTCACTCTCGCACAAGATCCTCGCGGACTTCTGGGCGCGCCGTGCGCGCGGCTTCGGCAGATTCGTCACCCGCGACGACATCGAGGCACGTGGCGGAATGCACTTCACAGACCTGCTGCGAGGCGTGCCCAGCGTGACGATCCAGAACTCACGCGGCCGACCGGAGGTCCGCTTCAGCCGGAGCGTCATCCGCGACTGCCCGCCGCAGTACTGGGTCGATGGCATCCCGATCGACCGCGGCTCCGCCGACGAGTTCTATCCCGACAACGTGGAAGCGATCGAGATCTACTCCGGTCCGGCCACCACGCCGCCTCAGTTCACCACGCGCGCCATGACCTGCGGAACGATCGTCATATGGACCCGGTTACCTGGCTGACGCCGTGAGTGCTCATCCTCCCAGCCCCCGCGTGGAGACACACGTCGCGGGCGAGAGTTCGCGTTACGAATGGCTCACGCCCGACCGACAGGCGCAGGTGCGCAACGTCCTGCTCGGTCTCGCCCTGTTCGCCGGACTCGTGGTGTGGGTGTGGCATTCGCTCGGCTCGCAGCCGCCCGCGGCCCCGCTCGCGTTCAAGCTGCGCGTCGTCGGCGTGATGACCTGGCTGTACGCGCTCATGCAGATCGCCGACATGCGCTTCTGGCATAGCGCGATCGCCGAGCGTCGCCGCGCGTCGAGTGGAATTCCCGAGAGCGTGATCGCGTGGCTGTTCGGGCAGATGCTCGCGTGCTTCGGCATCGTGTACTACGGCTTCACGGAAGACGTCCGCTGGTACGCCGCCGGGCTCGCACTGCTGCTCGCGACCTTCGCCGCATTTCCAATCCGTCGTGACGACTGAGTCCGGGCGCTCCGACGCCCGGATCCTCTCACTCCTCCCGGCCGCCACGGAGATCGTCGCGGCGCTCGGCGCGCTGAAGCAGCTCGTCGGGATCACGCACGAGTGCGACTACCCGCCGGACGTCGCGTCGCTGCCGCGGGTGACGTCGAGCGTCGTGCACGCCGACGTGAGCTCATCCGAGATCGATGCCGAAGTGCGCGCGCTGGCGTCGTCCGGTGCGGCCGTCTTTGCGCTCGACGTCGCGCTCGTATCGCGACTTGCCCCGGATCTGCTGCTCACGCAGTCGGTGTGCGACGTGTGCGCGCTGCCGGAGCGCGAAGTGGATCGAGCGGTTGCTGCGCTGGCGATTCACCCGCGTCGGGTCACGCTGGGTGCGACGACGCTGGACGGGGTGTGGGAGGATGTGCGGCGCGTCGCCGGCGCGATCGGGCGCAGCGCGGCGGGAGACGCACTCGTCGCCGAGCTCGAGCGGCGGATGCGACGCGTGCACGAGACGCTGAAGGCGGCGAAGGCACCGCGTCCGAGGGTGGCCGTGATCGAGTGGCTCGACCCGCTGTTCGTCGCCGGACACTGGACGCCCGAGCTCGTGCGCCGTGCGGGCGGCATCAACCTACTGGCCGAGGCGGGCACGCACTCGGTGCAGATCGACGTCGGTGTCGTGCGAGACGCGAAGCCAGACGTCGTCCTGTTCGCGCCATGCGGATTCGACGTGGAGCGCGCGGAGCGGGAGTCGCGCGCGCTGCTCGCGACGCGGGAGTGGGAGTGGGCGCACGAGGTGGAGAGCTGGGCACTAGACGGGAGTGCGCTGACGAGCAGACCGGGGCCGAGGCTGGTGGATGCGGTGGAAGTGATGGCGGCGATCTTTGCGCCCACGCTGTTCGCGGCGCCGACGCCGCGCTACGCGCGGATCACTGCCACTGCCGTACGGGGTACCATCGTACACGGTACGCGGACCGACATCTAACCCCCAGAATGCGGAGTCACCAGCAACGGTGTCGCGGCTAGCTACTCGTCGCGTCCAAGAATTCGTCGGGCCAGCGGACTGGGTCCGGGTACCGGGGGTACGATGATACGGGGTACGGCAGTGGCAGTTAAGCAGTCACCCAGATCCTCGCCGCCACGATCACCAGAAACACCGCGAACACCTTCTTCGCGAACACCGGATTCAGATCCTGCATCAGCAACGCCCCGAAGTATGCTCCGACGAAGATGCCGAGGGCGATGAGGAGTGACGCGCGGACGTCGAGGTGGCCGTTTTTGTAGTACTGCCAGGCACCCAGCGCGCCGACTGGGAGCAGCAACGCACCGAGTGAGGTCCCTGTGGCCGTGTTCGGCTGCATCCTGCCCACGAGGAGGAGCGCAGGAACGATGATGATGCCGCCGCCGATGCCGAACAGGCCGGAGAGCAGTCCGGCGGCGAGGCCGATTGCGAGATAGAGGAGTGGCATGGCTGGATGCTGGTCGTTATCGCGGCATGACGCAACAGGAGGGTCCGGAGCGCGCTCGGACGGCCTTCCATCGTATGGAGGGGGGGGATAGCATTCGGCCCAGAGAGCCGCCCTCGCACCCCCCGACACGATGCTCAGTTCGTCTTCGATCGCGTTCCTCAAGCGCCTGCTCGATGCGCCCGCTCCTTCGGGATTCGAGACCCTGGCGGCGCGCGTCTGGCGAACGGAGGCGAGCACCTTCGCCGACAAGGTCACCTCCGACGTGGCCGGCAACAGCATGGCCGAGGTCAATCCGGGCGGCTCGCCGACGATCATGCTGGACGGGCACATCGACGAGATCGGCGTGATCGTGCAGTACATCGACGACGACGGCTACCTCTACATCTCGCCGATCGGGGGATGGGACCCGCAGGTGCTGGTCGGCCAACGCATCCGCTTCCTGGCCACGGACGGCGACGTCCTCGGCGTCGTCGGCAAGCGGCCGATCCACCTCATGAAGACCGAGGACCGGGAGCGGGCCAGCAAGTTCACCGACTTGTGGGTCGACATCGGGGCAGCGAACCGGGCGGAAGCGGAGGCCCGGATCTCGGTCGGCGATCCGGGAGTGCTCGACTCGCGCTCGCTGGACTTCCCCAACGACCGGATCGTCTCGCGCTCGATCGACGATCGGATCGGCGCGTTCGTCGTGCTGGAGGCGTTGCGTCGCTACGCGGAGAAGCCCGGCGCGGCGCGCGTGGTCGCCGCAGCGACGACCCAGGAGGAGATCGCCTGGCACGGCGGCGGCGCGGCGATCAGCGCGCACGCGATCAATCCCAAGATCGCGATCGTCGTGGACGTCACCTTCGCCACAGACCATCCCAACATCGAGAAGAAGGAGATCGGCGAGCACAAGATGGGCGGCGGCCCGATCCTCAGTCGCGGCGCGCTGATCTCGCCAGTGGTGCTAGCGCTGCTGCGCAGCACGGCGAAGGAGCATCAGATCGCGCATGCCGTCCACGCGGTGGGTCGCGACACGTCGACGAACGCCGACGCGATCCATATCGCGCGCGAGGGGGTGGCGACCGGACTGGTGTCGATCCCGAACCGGTACATGCACTCGCCGAACGAAATGGTCTCGCTCGTGGATGTGGACAACGCGGCGACCCTCATCGCGGAGTTCTGTCGCGTGATCACGGCCGAGACGGATCTGACGGCGCGGTAAGTCGTCTGCGTTTTGCCGGCCGACGGCTGAACCGCGCGCAATCAGGCGCGCGGGCGCGTCGGAATCGGAGCGGCTTTCGCGATGCGCAGCAGCGCGAACGTCACGGCGCTCTTCACGTCCTCGTCCTTGTCGGCTTGCAGCGCCTTCAGCACGTCCATGGCTTCGGGTGACTTTGCTTCCGCCAACCCCTGCACCGCCGCCACCCGGAACGCCGTCGACTTCTTCTTGAAGAGCCCGCGCTCCGCCTCGACCGCCTTGATCAGCCGTTGCACCGCGTCAGGCGTCGCGAGCTTGCCCAGCGCAAGGAGGAAGGACGCCTGCACCTCATCGTCCTTCTCGTTCTCGAGGGCCTTCACCAGCGTCGCGGCCGTCTTGAGATCCTTGCGTGTCAACAGCGCCGCGGCGGCCTGCATGCGCATCGCCGGCGCCCCGTCCTTGAGCGCGTCCTCGATCGCCTGCATCGCGCGCGTCGTGCCGAGCCGCATGAGCGCGCCCGTCGCCGCGCGGCGCACGCGGTCGTCCTCGTGGCGCAGGAGCGTGGTGAGCTGCGGCTCCGACGCCTTCGCCTGCATCTCGCCCAGCAGCTCAGCCGCGTTGCGCGCCACGAACCATCGAGCGTCGCCGAGCATGTGGACCAGCGTCGGCACGCCCGCCTGAAGCTGCACGAGCGCGTCGAAGTAGGCGCGCCGGTCGTTCTGCCCGGACACGGCGGCGATCTGTTCGATCAGCGCGTCGGCGCCGTCCTCGCCCGACCGCGCGAGTACGCCCACGAGCGCGGCGCGCTTGTCACCCGCGTGCGGGATCTGCTGCGTGACCGCGCGCAACAGCAGCGGCTTGGCCAATCGGCGCAGCGCCATGACGAAGGCGCGCTTCGACTCGAATTCGTGGATCTCGGGCTCGCGGCGTGTGATCCGGCACAGGATGTCGGCCACCACGACCGACTTCCCGTCGCGCGCTGCCGACTCGGCGACCAGCACGAGATCGTCGAGCACCCGCGCCAGCATCCCCGCGCTCGTGGACTGATCGAGCTGCGACACCAGGTCGTCGTGCGATGCCGTCGGCGTGCGCGCGGCGGCGAACTGCTCGAACATCCCTCCCTCATTACGGCTGGCACCCGGCTGCGGCGCCGCGACCGAGGCGCGCGGCGCACGCCTCAGCTTGGCCTGTATCGCCTGCTCGTCGAGGACCTCGCCGAAGCCCAGATCGGGCAGAGTCGCGGCCTCCCGGATCGGTGCCACCGCCGGAGTCGGCTCGGCCTCCGACGCCGGAAAGGTCGCCCGCGCTGGGCCCGCCACCGGCGTCTCGGCCTGCACCGCACTCGCGGGCGCAAGGATCGACACCGGCGCCGCAACGAAGCGCACGCTCGGTGCACCGAGCGCTTCGAGCTTGGCGATCGCGAAGTGTCCGCCGTCGATCGCGACAGCTTCCGCTGCCAGCACGCGCGCCGAACCGAGCACTCCTGCCGCCGCGGCATTGACGTCGAACTGGATCTCCGCGACACCATGCGCGCCCAGCCGCTGGATCACGTCGGTGACACCCGCCAACACCCAGGGAACCTGGGTACCGTTCGCATTCAGCTGGCCGGCATTCCCCGCGAGGACGACGGCGCCATCCCTGGCGATCGTGACCAGTGCGCGCAGCGAGGCCTTCTGCTCATCGACGTTGCTCGGCTCGTGCACGAGCAGCCAGAGCATTCGAGCGTAGTGGCGGGCGAAGGTGACCGAATGATCCATGACGTGATCGCTGGCCCTCGGGCGGCCAGAAGGTGATGTGCGCCTGCAAGTATCGGTGTGCGGAACGAGCCGGGCCAGCGTGGCCCCGCCGCCTTCACCTCGGGTCCGCGCCGAGATTAGGATTCGGCAACCCTCCCCACTTCACATGCATCGAGCCACCTCCGCACCACCTGGCGCTGCACGCGCGACGCGCGCCGCCCTGCTCGCGCTCACCCTGTTCGGCGCATGCCGGACGATGGAGCGCACCGCCGCGCCGGCCACGACCGACGCGGATCGCATCCTGCGCGACATCGCCTATCTCGCAGACGACCGGCTCGAGGGTCGCGGCACGGGAACGGCCGGCAACGACAGCGCGGCGGCCTGGCTCGCGCGCCGGCATGGCGAGCTCGGGCTCCGGCCCATCGTCGCCGACAGCACGCGGACGGCGTGCCGGACGACCCCGATGCCGGCTGGCTGCGGCGTCTACCTCCAGCGCTTCGTCGCGCGAGGCGTCGAGCTCGCGCATGCCGGCAAGCCCGAGGGGGTACCGACCCAGAACGTCGTGGCGATGGTGCCCGGCCGCGATCCGGCCTTGGCGAAGGAGTACGTGGTGATCGGTGCGCACTTCGACCACCTCGGCCGGTCGCCGGCGAGCGCGCTGGATCCGGGCGCGGGCGACGCCATCCGCAACGGCGCCGACGACAACGCGTCCGGCACCGCGGCGCTGCTGGAGCTCGCTCGACGGTTCGCGGCGCATCCGGCGCGCCGCTCGATCGTCGTCGCCCACTTCAGCGGCGAGGAGCTCGGTCTGCTCGGCTCGCAGTGGTTCGTCGAGCATCCGCCGCTCGCGCTCGGCGACGTCGCGGCGATGGTGAACTTCGACATGGTCGGCCGGCTGCGGAACGACCGGCTCATCGTCTACGGCGTCGGCACCGCGGTGGAGCTGCCCGCGCTGCTCGACAGCGCCAACGTGGAGCCGAAGCTGACGCTCAGCGAGGTGAAGGACGGGTTCGGTCCGTCGGACCACAGCTCGTTCTACGCGAAGGGGATCCCCGTGCTCCACTTCTTCACCGACCTGCACGACGACTATCATCGCGCCACCGACGACGTCGAGAAGATCAACGCACCGGGCGAAGCGCGCGTCGTCGCGCTGGCCGAGCGAGTCGTGCGCGCGATCGCCGATCGGCCGGCGCGGCTCGCGGTGGTACGCGTCGCCGGGCCGGCGATGTCGCCGCGCCGCGAGGGAAGCAACGTCTATCTCGGCACCATTCCCGACATGAGCGCGGGGGAAGTCCCTGGTCTCAAGCTCACCGGCGTGCGCGCGGGCAGCCCCGCCGACAAGGGCGGGCTGAAGGAGGGAGACATCATCGTCGGTCTGGGCGGGAAAGCGGTGAAGGACCTCTACAGCTACAGCGATGCATTGTACGCGCACCAACCGGGGGCCGAGGTGGAGATCACCTACCTGCGCGGCGGCGTGCGGCAGACCACGCGCGTGACGCTGGGATCTCGCACCCAGTGAGGCGCGGCATGCCCGCGAGATCAAGGGGTCAGCATCGTTGAAAGACGATGATGGCATCATCGTTTTTCAACGATGCTGACCCTATGAAAAACTTGAAAAACTTGAAGCGCTCAGTCGTTCGGCCAGAGCCACGCCGCGCCGCGCACGCCGCTCGAGTCGCCATGCACGTTGCGACGCACCTCGGTCAGCACGACGTCCGAGAACACATATGGGCGCATCGCGCGCGCGGCGATCTCCTCGAGACCAGGCAGGTTGGACATTCCGCCGCCGAGCACGATCACATCGGGGTCGAGCACGTTGACGACGGACGCGAGCCCGCGCCCGAGCCGGTCGTGATACCGCGCCAGCGTCTCCATGGCGCGCGGATCGCCGCCGGCCGCGGCGCTCACGATCTCGCGCGTGGAGCGCGACTCGCCGGCGTGCTCGCGATGGTCGAGCTCCATGCCGGGTCCGGAGAGATACGTCTCGATGCAGCCGTGTCGCCCGCAATAGCAGGGCGGTCCTGGAAACTCGGTCACGCTCGGCCACGGCAGCGGATTGTGCCCCCACTCGCCACCGATCAGGTTCGCGCCGACGTGCACACGTCGCCCGATCGTGATGCCGCCGCCGACTCCGGTGCCGAGGATCACGCCAAACACGCTGTCGTAGCCGGCGCCCGCGCCGTCCGTCGCTTCGGAGAGGACGAAGCAGTTCGCGTCGTTCATCAGGCGAACGGGGCGGCCGAGCCGCTCCTCGAGCGCGCGTCCGAACGGCTTGCCGATCAGCCAGGTGGAGTTGGCGTTCTTCACGATCCCCGTCGACTGGGAGATCATGCCGGGAATCCCGATGCCGATCGTCCCGCGCTCCCCGACCGCGCCTTCGATCACGGCGACGAGATCGACGATCGCTTCGATCGATGCGTCGTAGTCGCGCGGTGTGGTCACGCGATGGCGGAAGCGCTCCTCGCTGCCGGTGAGGGCGAGGCCTTCGATCTTCGTGCCGCCCAGGTCGATCCCGATCCGAATCGTTCGTCTCCGTACGGACTGCGCCATTCGAACGAGGAGAGAGAACGATACGGGCGGCGCTCGGCAAATGGAACGGCGTGCGACCTCGCGTGCATTCCAGCCACGTCGCCACGCCACGCACTCTGATGCCGCTCACCGTGTGGTCTTCGGCCCGCTACACCTTTCCGCTGCCGAACGGTCACCGTTTTCCCGTTGCCAAGTACGCGCTGCTGCGTGAAGCGGTGATCGCCGATGGAATCGTTCCAGCCGATCGAGTGCTCGACCCGGCGCGCGCCGAGGTGGGGGAGCTCGAGCTCGTGCACTCGGCGGACTACGTGCGGCGGTTCACGCGGGGCACGCTCGACGCGGCCGAGATTCGGCGGCTCGGCTTTCCCTGGTCGGAGGCACTCGTCGAGCGCTCGTACCGTGCCGTGGGCGGCACGATCGCCGCGGCCCGTCACGCGCTGACGCATGGCGTCGCGATGAATCTCGCGGGTGGCACCCACCACGCGTTCCCCGATCATGGCGAAGGCTTCTGCGTGTTCAACGACGTCGCGGTGGCGATCCGGCTGCTTCAGCGAGACGGGCTTCTCCGGCGCGCCGCCGTCATCGACCTCGATGTGCATCAGGGCAACGGAACCCACGCCATCTTCGCCGGCGACGCCGACGTCTACACCTTCAGCATGCACGGCGGCCGCAACTATCCCTTTCACAAGGTCGCCGGCACGCTCGACGTCGAGCTCGCCGACGGCACGGGGGACGAGAGCTATCTGGTCGAGCTGCACGCCGTGCTCCCTCGCGTGCTCGCCGCCGCCGCGCCCGATCTGGTCGTCTACATCGCGGGCGCCGACCCGCACGAGGGCGATCAGCTCGGCCGTCTCGCGCTCACCTTCGACGGCCTCGCCCACCGCGACGCGTTCGTGCTCGAGAGCTGCCGCGAGGTCGGCATCCCGGTGGCGATCACGATCGGCGGCGGCTACGGTCGTCGGATCGACGACACGGTCGCAGCACACGTTCGTACGGTGCGCATCGCCGCTGGACTCGCGCAGTGATGGGGGCGACACCGACCTCGGTTCACGGCGCCGTGTGACGGTCCGGGCAGCGCCGGCAGTTTCGTCCAATCGGAGGCTCGCGCGCTGTTCGATACTCCACCCT
The DNA here is from genome assembly GCA_039933415.1 of bacterium. GTDB lineage: Bacteria > Gemmatimonadota > Gemmatimonadetes > Gemmatimonadales > Gemmatimonadaceae > AG11. The sequence goes on along the minus strand of JBDTOD010000096.1, from coordinate 5,228 downwards.
CGAGCAACGACTTCCGCGTCCGCGGCGTCTAAGTCCGTGTCGCCGTCGCTCCCGACCCATCACCGGTTCTTCGTGCTCGTTTTTCCCCGCTCCGATCGACGACTCACGCCGGCAGCGTTCCTCGCCGCGCTGCTCTGCTCCAACGCGACGCTCTCCGCGCAGGACCCAGCCGACACGACGGCCGCGCACCAGATGACGCACGCCGTACCCGTTCCGTCGGCGATGGCGTCGCCCAGGCTCGGCCACATCACGATCGACGGAAGGCTCGACGAGGACGCGTGGAGCAAGGCGGCGCCGATCACCGAGTTCACGCAGATCGATCCGAACGAGGGGCAACCGTCCACGCAGCGCACGGACGTGCGCTTCCTGTACGACGACGAGGCGCTGTACGTCGGCGCGCGCATGTTCGAGAAGAACGGTGCGCGCGACATCGTCACGCGGCTCGTCCGACGCGATGCCGATCAGGAATCGGACTATTTCGAGGTTGTGATCGACGCGTACCACGACCATCTCGGTCGCGCGTTCTTCGACATCAACCCATCCGGCTCCAAGATCGACGCGTTGGGAGTGGGGGCGTCGAACCCCGATGCGTCGTGGGACGGGATCTGGGAGGCGGGTACGAAGATCGACTCGCTCGGCTGGACGGCCGAGCTCCGCATTCCGTACTCGCAGCTCCGCTTCTCGCGCAAGGAAGTGCAGACCTGGGGTCTTCAGGTGCGCCGCTACATGCAGCGGTCGCACGAGTACACCCAGTGGTCGTTCTGGAAGAAGACGGAGTTCGGCGGTCCATCGCGCTTCGGGCATCTCGAAGGGATTCACATCGGCAGTGTCCCGAAGCACCTCGAGGTGCTGCCGTATGTCGTGTCGCGCTCGCGGCACATCCGGCCTTCGGCGCCTGGCGACCCATTCAACGACGGCAGCCGGCAGGATATGCGCGCTGGCGGCGACGTGCGCGCGCTGCTCACCTCCAACCTCACGCTCGACGCGACGATCAATCCCGACTTCGGACAGGTCGAGGTCGATCCCGCCACGGTGAACCTCAGCGCGTTCGAGACATTCTTCGAGGAGAAGCGCCCCTTCTTCGTCGCCGGCGCGGGAATCTTCAATTTCGGCTCGGCGAACTGCTACTTCTGCAGCAACTTCAACAGCATCGAATCGTTCTACTCGCGCCGCATCGGCCGATCGCCGCAGGGGGCGGGACTCGCATCGGGCACGTTCGCCGACGTTCCCGAGAACTCCACCATCCTCGGCGCCGCCAAGATCACCGGACGCACGGCGGGAGGCACCACGGTGGGCCTGTTGAATGCCGTGACGCGCCGCGAGGTGGCGAGCATCGTGAACGACGACGGCTCGCGATCGCAGCAGGAGGTCGAACCGCTCACGAACTATTTCGTCGGGCGTGCGACCAGGGACTATCGTGGCGGGAACGTCGTACTCGGCGGCATCGCGACGTCCGTGGTGCGCCAGCTCGGAGACGTCTTGCTCCGCGACCGCCTCACCTCACACGCCGAAGCCGTCGGCAGCGATCTCATCGTGCAGTGGGACAAGAAGAACTACGCGCTGTTCGCGTCGGCCGAGCTGTCGAACGTGGCCGGCGACTCGGCGGCGCTGCTGCGCGTTCAGCGCTCGAGCGCACGGTACTATCAGCGGCCGGATCGCAAGTTCCGCACGGGTGGTCTGTTCGGCGGTGAGTTCTTCGATGGCGCCTATCGTCCGGGTGCCACCAGCCTCACCGGCCTCGCCGCGTACACGCGCCTCGCGAAGGATGGCGGCAACTTCAACTGGGAAGCGCAGGTCAACGCGCGCACGCCGGGCTTCGAGGTGAACGACATCAGCTTTCTCTCGCGCGCCGACTACGTCCAGCAGATCTACAACTTCGGCTACAACTGGACCGTCCCCACGCGCTGGTATCGCGATCTGTCCTACCTCGCCGGCGCGCAGCAGTCGCAGAACTTCGACGGAGACCTGACCAACCGCGACGCACACGTCCTTCTCGGAGGAAGCACGCCGCAATTCTGGCGCTGGAACTTCTGGACGATCCACGGCTTCCAGACGTACGACGACCGCGCGCTCCGCGGCGGACCGGTCGCCATCCAGCCGTCGTACGACATCTATTCGGCGAACGTGAGCACGGACTCGAGGCGCGCAGTGGTGCTCAACACCAATCCGCAGTTCAACCGGAACTCCGAAGGCAGCTTCCAGACGCGCATCAACGCCTCCGCGCGCTGGAAGCCGGTATCGAACGTGTCGGCAACGTTCGGGCCGTCGTACAACTTCTCGCGCGGCATGCAGCAGTACGTCACCGTCGTTGACGATCCCACGAGCACGGCGTTCTTCGGCAACCGGTACGTCCTCTCCACGCTCGTTCAGAAGACGCTCTCGCTCGACACGCGACTCGCGGTGACGTTCACGCCGACGTCGACGCTCGAGCTGTTCGTGCAGCCGTTCATCGCTACCGGCGCGTACTCCGACTTCAAGGAGTTCGACGCGCCGCGCACGCTGCACAAGAGCATCTACGGGCGCGACCGCGGCACGATCACCTCTACGCGCGATGCCGGCGGCGCGGTCACCGCCTACACGGTGGATCCCGACGCCGCGGGACCGGCGGCCCCCTTCTCGTTCGACAACCCGAGCTTCAATCGGCGGTCGCTCGTGGGGAACGCCGTCTATCGGTGGGAGTACCGTCCGGGCTCGACGATCTACGTGGTCTGGACGCAGTCCCGCGACGACGAGCTCCGCAACGTCGGAGACTTCGAGTTCGGCCGCGATCGCTCGGCGCTGTTCGCCACGCACCCGGACAACATCTTTCTCGTCAAAGTGAATTATTGGCTTGGGCGATAGGAGAGACGGTTGATCGAAACCCGGTTGATCGGGACTGCGTTTGATCAACCGCTCTACCGATCAACCGCTCCATCGACATACCGCGGTTACGACCAACCGATATTCAGCAAGCCCTTCCCCCCGTAGGTCTCCCGACGCACACTGCGTCGCGATGCCTCCGATCCCTCCCCCGCGCGCGCATGGCTTCACCACCTCGACTCCGGTGCCGTTGTACTGGGTCGAGTACGGTGACGCGGCCGCGCCGCCGCTCCTCATGCTGCACGGCGGACCCGGCGCGAGCCACGAGTATCTCCTTCCGCAGATGCTCGCGCTCGCCGAGGGGAATCGCCTCGTCACGTACGACCAGCGAGGCGGCGGGCGCTCACGCTACGACGACGACCGCGCGACGATCGGGTGGCGCGACCAGGTCGACGACCTCGCGCGCGTCGCGATCGAGCTCCACGTCGATCCGCTCACGATCGTCGGCTACTCGTGGGGTGGTCTGCTCGCGATGCTGTATGCCATCGAGGCGGCGTCGGGCCGAGTCGCTCCTGCTCCCGCGCGGCTGGCCCTGATCGATCCCGCGCCAGTGACGCGCGCGTACCGCGCCACATTCGAGGAAGAGCTCGCCCGCCGTCAGGCCAGTCCCGACGTCGCCGCGCTCCGTGCCGCGCTCCAGGCATCCGGACTTCGCGAGCGGGATCCCGACGCGTACCGGCAGCGAGCATTCGAGCTCAGCGTGGCCGGCTATTTCGCCGACCCTCGCCAGGCGCACGACCTCACACCGTTTCGCGTGACGGGCCGAGTGCAGCAGACCATCTGGCAGTCCCTCGGTGAGTATGATTTGCGCGAAGCGCTGTCGACACTGACGTTACCCGCGCTCGTCGTGCACGGACGAGAGGATCCGATTCCTCTCGCGTCGTCCGAGGACGTGGCGCGTGCCCTCGGTACGACATGCGTCGTCCTTGACGGCAGCGGTCACGTACCTTACGTCGAACAGCCGGGGCGGCTCTTCTCGCTCCTCCTCGCCTTTCTCGGCGATACTCGTTCCCCTCTCTCGGCGGTCACGTAACGGCAAGTGCGCGACGACACCGTGCAACCTCACATCGCCACCCTCGACTATGATGGACGTCGCTTCAATGTGACGTGTCGGGTGGCGTTCGACGGCATCGAGTACGTCGGCCAGCTCTGGTTCGCCGACGAGGCGTGGGACGACAATGGCGTCCCCGACCGGGGCGCACTCGCGGGGCGCACGCGCGAGGAAGCGCTCGTGCTCGCGCGACGACTCACGCCGCAGGAGCTGATGCTCCGCTATCGCCGTGCCCTCGCCGAGAAGCGTCGTTTCACCGGGCTGCGGAAGGCGACCGAAGACGTCCTCGAGAAGATCCGCTATCTGAACCAGGTGGCCATCTCGATGCGTGCCGGCCTGCTCGACTCGGAAGGCGCCGCCGCGGAGATCGAGCTCACCGAGCGCCAGCTTCACGAGATCGTCGAGAAGCTGAAGGTGTTCGCCGGCATCGAGGGCTAGCGACTCCATCGCCGGCCCGATCCGCGCCGAACTATCTTTCGGCATGGATCCCCGCTCCGCCGCGCACGTTCTGTCGCAGATCGCGGCGCACCTCGAGCTGCGCGGCGAGAGCACCTTCAAGTCCCGCGCGTACGAGCAGGCCGCGAGCGCGCTCACGGCGATCGACACCGACGACCTCGCGCCCCTCTATCACGACGGCACGCTGAAGGCGACGCGGGGACTCGGCCCGGCGACGCTTTCGGTAGTCCGCGACCTGATCGAATCGGGCGAGTCGTCGTACCTCGAGCAGCTTCGCGCCACCACGGCGCCGGGACTGGTCGAGCTGCTGCGAGTCCCGGGGCTCAGCACGGCGAAGATCCTCAAGTTGCATGAATCACTCGGCATCGATTCCATCGAGTCGCTCGAGGCCGCGGCGCGCGACGGTCGCATCGCCAGGCTTCCGCGCTATGGACCGAAGACGGCGGACAAGATCCTCAAGGGAATCGAGTTCCTGCGCGGCAGTGGGTCGCGGCGGCTCTACCCAAAGGTTGCGGCCGAAGGGGCGTCGCTGCTGGCGATGGTGCGCTCGCACCCCGACGTCTCGACGGCCGAGATCGCCGGCTCGCTTCGCCGCCGCCGCGAGACCATCGGCGACGTCGATATCGTCGCCGCCTGCGAGACGGACCCGGCGGAGGTCGCACGCTCGTTCACGCGCATCGCCGGCGTGCGCGAGGCAACGGGGATCGGCACTCCGTCCGTGTCGATCACGTACGCGGATGGCACTCGGCTCGATCTCCATTGCGTGCCACGCGACCAGTTCTCCGTGTCGCTCTGGCGCGCGACGGGCTCGAGCGAGCATGTGAGCGACGTCGGCGCGCTGCTCGCCGAGCGTGGGTTCGCG
>JBDTOD010000095.1:0-18015 GCA_039933415.1 bacterium | reverse complement strand
GGCGTGATCGATCCCACGAAGGTGACGCGCACGGCGCTCCAGAACGCCGCGTCGATCGCCTCGCTCCTCCTCACGACGGAAGCGATCATCGTCGAGAAGAAGGAGAAGGATTCCGGCCACGCGGCGCCTGGTGGCGGCGGTGGCATGGGCGGGATGTACTAGTCTCGAACGGTTCGGGAAGTGAGCGGACGGGGACCTTCGGGTCCCTGTTCTGCTTTCTGCCATCTGCTCACTGCCGTAAACGGTACCATCGTACTCGGTACCCCAGACCCAGTCCGTTGGCCTGGCCGAATTCTTGGACGCTTCAAAGCGCTAACGGCGCTCAACAGCTGATCACACCGTATGCGCAGTCGAAGGGGCTCCGCATTCTGGGGGCCCGCGGCCTGGGTCTGAGTACCGGGTGCGATGGTACCCACTACGGCGGTGGCAGTGGCAGTGGCTCTCTCTAGAACTGCAGCGAGTACTGCGTCGCCGCTTCGGCGCGCGTCGAGCGAGGGAGGAACGGTCCGACCACGGCGTGCTGCATCGCCACGCTCACTGCCCCGCGGTAGCGCGTCCGACGCAACGCTCCGGTGGCCGTCGCCTGCGCGAGTCCGTGATCGTTGCAGTGCTCGCTGATGTGCGCGAGCACGACGTGGGCCAGGTTCGCGTGCACGACGTCTCTCGCCAGATCGGCGCATGCGCGGTTGGAGAGGTGCCCGACACGCGACGCGATCCGCGCGCGCACGGACGGCGGATACGGTCCGGCGCGCAGCATCCCGTCGTCGTGGTTGGACTCGATCACGAGAAGATCCGCTCCGCTGCAATGCGTGCGCACGCCGTCGCTCACGTGGCCCACATCGGTGCACACGACGGCCGTCACGCCGCTGCTCGTGGCACTGAGTCGTACGCCGATCGGACTGGCCGCGTCGTGGGGCGTGGCGAACGTCGTCATATGCAGGCGCGTCAGGGTCACGCCGTCGCCGGGCGTCACGCGTGCGCAGTTGACTTCCTGGAGCTCCGGCCAGGCGTCCACCGTGCCGCTGCTGGCAAAGAGCGACCACCCCCAGCGCCGTGCCGCCGAGGCCGCGCCCTTGATGTGATCCGAGTGCTCGTGCGTCACGATGCACGCCTCGATCGACGCCGGGGCCACGCCGATCGTGCGCAGACGCGTGCCGAGCATGCGAGCCGAGAATCCGGCGTCGACGAGCACTCGGCTCTCGCCGCACTCGACCAGCACCGCGTTGCCGCTGCTGCCGCTGCCGAGCACCCAGAGCTTCATGCGTCCACCGGCCACCGATGCGCATACGATGCCTCGAGCTGCGCGCGCATCGCGTCATCCAGCGTCACGTGACGTCGCGCCATCATCCGCTCGACCACTTCGAGAAACTTCTCGACTCGATAGGGGCTGAAGTCTCCCGATTCTCCCCACGTGAAGGGCGCAACGACCTTGGGCGGCATCGTGCTGCCGAAAACGTTCGCCCCCGCGCCGAGCACGCAGCCTGTCGTGAGACGGAGTCCGATGCCCGTCTTCGCGTGGTCGCCGAACAGCGTCCCGAGAAACTGTAGCCCCGTCTCGCGGACGCCCGTCGGCGTCCAGAGCTGCACCGTCCCGTACGTGTTCTTCAGGTTGCTCGTGATCGTACCGGCGCCGAGGTTGACCCACCGGCCGAGCATCGAATGCCCGACGAACCCGTCGTGGCCCTTGTTCGAGTGACCGACGAGGATCGTGTTGCTCATCTCGCCGTGCACCTTGCAGGTATCGCCGATCGACGAAGCCGCGATGCGGTCCGTCGTGAGCACGCTGTGCGCACCGACGTGGAGCGGACCGACGAGACGCGTGAACGCGTGCACGTGCGACGTCGCGCGGAGGAGGATCGGACCGCTCGTCGTGTCGAAGCAGACGCTCGGCTCCACCACTGCGCCGTCTTCCACGAACACGGGATGCGTGCCGACGTGGATCGCGCCGCGTGGCAGCGACGTCGAGATCCCGGCTCCGAGGATCGGGATGTCGGCGTCGAGCATCGGAACGAGGTGTCGGATGAAGTCCCACACCTCGTCGATCCACCATCCGGCAATCGTCGCGCGGGCGGCGTCGCGCGGCACCAATGCATCGAGTCCGGAGGAGCCGTCAATGAGATTGTTCATCGACAGCGTCGACTGCATCCGCACCGCGACGACTCGTCCGTCGGCCTCGAGCACATCGCCCGCTGGCGCGTGCTCGAGCGATGGAGCAAAGCGCGCGTTCACGAGCCACGCACCGGCGGGCACTGCGGGCGCGTTGAGCACGGGCGCCGCATCGGGCTCGGAGAAGCCATCCAGGTGCGGCGAGGAGATATGGCCAGCGATGCCAGCGCGCAGCGCACGCTGCCACCGCTCGCGGACGAGCAGCGCACCGGCGCGGAGCTCTCCGATCGGACGAGTCAGCGCGAACGGCTCGAAGCTGCGCGCGCGGGCGTCGTCGTACAGGTGGACGACGCTCACGACTGGTCGCGAAGGGTCGGGGGCAACGATGCGATCAGCTTCTTGAGATCGGCTGCGCGCTCGATCGTCGTGACGAGCGTGAGCCCGGCGCGCGAGACGACGACGAGGTCCGAGACCCCGTAGAGAACGACGGCGTTCCCGTCGGCGTGGACGACGTTGTTCGTCGCGTCGATCGCGTGCACGGCGCCGCTCAGCGCGTTGCCGCCCTCGTCGCACTGCCGCACCCGCCGTAGCGCTGCCCACGTTCCCACGTCGTCCCATCCGAAGTCGCCCGCGAGCACGAGCACGCGTGCGCTGCGCTCCATCACGCCGACGTCCACCGAGATTCCCGTCGTGATCGCCGCGAAGAACTTCGCGAGGTCGTCCGGGTGCGCGGCGAGATGCGGCGCGATCTCCGGCGTCAACGCCGTGATCTCGTCGAGGAAGTCACCCGCCCGCCAGACGAAGATCCCCGAGTTCCACAGGTACCCCTCGCGCAGCATCGTCTCGGCGCGCGCGCGGTCCGGCTTCTCGACGAAGCGCGCGACCCGTCGCGCAACCGGGCCGGCGGCCTCGCCCGGCTGGATGTACCCGAAGCCGGGATCCGGCCGAACGGGCACCACGCCGACGGTCACGAGTGCGTGCTGCGACTCGGCCACTCCCGCCGCGGCGAGCAGGGCCGCGCGGAATCCCTCGGCGTCGCCGATCGCCCAGTCCGCGTGCACGCTGATCATCACGTCCTCGCGCGCGCCGCGTCGAACGATCTCATGCGCCGCCCACGCCAGTGCCGCCGCCGTCCCCGCGGGACGCGGCTCGGCGATCAGGTTCTCACGCGGCAGCGTCGGCGCGAGCGCGGCGATGGCGTCCACGAGCCCGGCATTCGTGAGCACGAGCGTTCGCTCGGGCGGCACCAGCGGCGCCAATCGAGCCAGCGCGTCGGCGAGCATCGGGTCGGTGGTCGCGAGCGGGAGAAGCTGCTTTGGCCGTTGGGGCGTGCTGATCGGCCAGAATCGCGATCCGACGCCGCCCGCGAGGACGACCGCCCACCGCGTCATGCGCTTTCGGCCGTCGGCTCGTCCGGAGCCATGCCCGCCAGCTCCGCTGCTCGCGCATAGAGACGCTTCGGGCTGAACGGCTTGGTCATGAACTCGCTCGCTCCGAGATCCATCGCCAGATGATGTTGCTGCTCCTGGCCCGCCGCGGTGAGCACGATCGTCGGCAGGTGCTTCAGCCGCTCGTCGCGCTTCATCTCGGCCAACACGTCGAGTCCACTGAGGTAGGGCATCATCAGATCGAGCAGCACGAGCCGGATGTCGTCCTCACGCCGCAGCACGTCGAGCGCCTCGCGCCCATCATACACGAGCGTGACCCGGAACGGGCCCTGCTCGAGCTTCATCTTGATGATGCGGCCGATGTGCGGCTCGTCGTCGGCGACGAGCGCATGGATGAGCGGTGTGTCGTTCACGTCAGACGAGGGCGGCGATGTGCTCGCGATTGCGTCGCAGCTCGTACAGCAGCTGCCCGATGTTGGCCTGCGGACGAACGAGGACGAAGAGGATGGCATCGGCGCTGAGCACCGAGACGACGGCGAGTCCATCGCGATGCTCGAGCACCGCGGTCGTGAGCGGCCCACGCGCCGCGGCGGCGCCGAGCTCGTCGGCCGGCCCGATGATGGCGGGGATACGCGCCGCCAGATCCTCGGCGTCGAGACCATCGATTGTCTGACTGTCGATCAAGAGGCCGTCTCGGCCAAGAATGACCGCTGCCTCGACCCCGTCGCGTTGGCGAATGGCCCCGACGAGGTCCCGAATGCTCGGCATGCCTGTTCCTCCAGAAGTGGAGCGGAAGCTTACGGTCACGGGGAGTGAAGTCAAGCGAGGACATCGGGTTGAGTTTGCCCGCGCCGCGGCCTATCCTACAGCCGCCCCCTTCAGTGTCACGACTCGCTTCAGGCCATGCTGCCGATCCGCTCCATGCGTATCGCCGCGGTGACCCTCGCGGCCGCGATCGTCGCTTGTGGTGACGCGACGCGCCCGAAGGCCACCTCCGCGAACGTTCTGCTCAGCTATTCGTTGTATCCACTCACCGGCGCCCCCGCGGCGGTGTCGAACGCCGTCAGCTTCTTCGGCGGTCCTACGCGCGCCGACGCGACCTTCCAGTTCGACGTCGCCTTCGACGTGGATCCGACGGGCAAGCTGGTCGTATACCCGGTGCGCTCGCTCGCCGGAACGCTCGCCGGCTCGCTCGGCACGCGTGTCGGCCTGCAACCGGTCACGGGAAGCTTCGAGACGCTGCGCGTGGCGCCCGAGACCGGGTACGACACGATCTCGGTCAAGACGCTCGCTCCGGGACAGGTCGTCGCTGTGGAGCTCATCGATCAGGCGACGGGGCAATGCTTCTACTCCCTCGGCGGGCAGAAGACCTACGCCAAGTTCATCGTCGACAGCGTCGACGCGTCGAGGCGACTCTTCCTGCGCTCGGTGATCGATCTGAACTGCGGCTATCGCTCGCTCGTCCCGGACGAGATTCCGACGAACTGATGCACGACGTTCGACTCGTCCGCGAGCGCCTCGACGATCTGCGCGAGGCGATGCGGCGGCGCGACGCGCTCGACACGCTCGCACCTCAGCTCGACCGGTGCGAGGGGCTCGAGCGTGAGCGGCGCGTCCTCATCCAGGCGGTGGAAGAGCGCAAGGCGGCGCGCAACATCGGGTCGCAGGAGGTCGCTCGACGCAAGCGCGCGGGTGAGTCGGCCGACGACCTGATCGTGCAGGGCCGCGCGCTCGGCGAGGAGATCGGCCGCATGGAGCGCGAGCTCGCGGAGGCGGAGGGACAGCTCGCGACGATTCTGCTCGACATCCCCAACATCACCGCGGCCGACGTCCCGGCTGGCGACGAGTCGCACAACGTCATCGTGCGCGAGTGGGGCACGCCGCGCGCCTCCGACGGCGTCAGGCCGCATTGGGAGATCGCGTCGGCCCTCGGGCTGTTCGATCTCGAGCGCGCAACGAAGGTGAGTGGATCGGGTTTCGCGGTGTTCCGGCGCGACGGCGCGCGTCTCGTGCGCGCGCTCCTCAACTTCTTCCTCGATACCCACGCGCGCGAGCATGGCTACGAAGAGATCTGGCCGCCCGTGCTGGTCAATCGAGCGAGCATGACGGGCACGGGCCAGCTCCCGAAGTTCGAGGACGACGCGTACCGGATCGCCGACGACGATCTGTTCCTCGTCCCGACGGCCGAGGTGCCGGTCACCAACCTGTACCGCGACGAGATCCTCGACGGCGCCGATCTGCCGATGGCGTTCTGCGCGTACACGCCGTGCTTCCGGCGCGAGGCCGGTTCCGCGGGGAAGGACACGCGCGGCATCCTCCGCATGCACCAGTTCGACAAGGTCGAGCTGGTCCGCTACTGCACCGCGGAGCGGTCGGAGGAGGAGCTGCAGCTGCTCCTCGGCCACGCCGAGTCGATGCTCCAGCGACTCGGGCTTCCGTACCGCGTCAAGTTGCTCGCCGCCGGCGACACCGGATTCGCCAGCGCCAAGACCTACGACCTCGAGGCCTGGGCGCCTGGCGTCGGCACCTGGCTCGAGGTCAGCTCGTGCAGCACCTTCACGGACTTCCAGGCGAGGCGTGCCAACATTCGGTACCGGCCCGCGAAGGGTGAGAAACCGCGCTTCGTACACACGCTCAACGGATCCGGGCTCGCGTTTCCGCGCACGCTCGCGTGCATCCTCGAGCACTACCAGCAGCCGGATGGCACCGTGATCGTTCCCGAGGTTCTGCGGCCGTATGTAGGATCGGAACGGATCGGCTAGCGCGATGCGCCGCGGCGCTCCCGAGCTGGTCGTGGGCTTCCTGCTCGCGCTGCTCCTTGCCTCCTACGTCGTCTACACGCGGCGCGTCGTGCGCGATCTGCGCGGCGAGGCGATGCGCTCGAGCCTGACGTACGCGCGCGTCTTTCGTGCGCTCAACGACACCAGCGTCGGCGCCGAGGATCCCGCGCTGCTGCTGCTCGATCTTTCGAAGGTCATCGTCGCGCAGGGCGTGCCGGTCGTCGTCACCGATCTTCAGGGCAAACCCACGGGCACCCAGGCGAACGTGCCCGAGCAGGCGCTTCAGAGCGACGAGCAGCTTCGTGCGTACGTGCGCGACCTCGACCGGCAGAACCCACCCGTCGTCGATTCCGTGGTGGGAAAAATCCATTTCGGCAACACGCCGCTCGTGAAGTGGCTGCGCATCATCCCGGCGCTTCAGGCCGCGACCGCGTTCATTCTGCTCCTCGCCGGCATCTACATCGTCCGGACGCGCGACAACGCCGCGCGCGAGCGGGTGTGGGCCGGCATGGCGCGCGAGTCGGCGCACCAGTTGGGCACGCCGCTCTCCAGCCTCGCCGGCTGGATCGAGCTGCTCGAGGACCGAGCGACCGACGACAGCACGCGCAAGGCCGTGACGTTCATGCGCGCTGATCTCGAACGGCTCGATCGCGTCGCACATCGGTTCGAGCGCATCGGACGCGAGCCGCGCCGCGACGCGGTCAACGTCAACGAGCTCGTCGATCGTATCGCGGTCTACTTTCGCGCGCGCGTGCCGACGCTCTCCAACGCCGTGACGATCGACGTCGCACCGCACGACGAATCGATCGGCGTTCGCGGCGATGCCGTGCTCCTCGAGTGGGCGCTCGAGGTGCTCGTCAAGAACGCGATCGACGCGCTCGCTGGCCGCGGCGGGCGCATCACGCTCGGCGCGCTGCCGCGTCCCGAAGGAGGCGCCACGTTGCGCGTCGCCGACGACGGGCCCGGCATCCCGCGCGACCTGCGCGGCCGGATCTTCGAGCCCGGCTTCTCCACGAAGACCAGCGGATGGGGCATCGGCCTTTCGCTCGCGCGTCGCATCGTCGAAGAGAATCACGGCGGGACGCTGCAGCTCGCCGCCGTCGACCGCGGCGCGGCGTTCGAGATTATCTTACCCTGATGGACATTGCGATCGACGATCCGTTGCTCGAGGGCCTCAATCCCGCGCAGCGCGAGGCGGTGCTGCACGTCACTGGCCCGCTCCTTGTGCTCGCGGGCGCGGGATCGGGAAAGACGCGCGTGCTCACCACTCGCGTGGCGCGCCTGATCGACCAGCACGGCGTCGATCCGAGCCGCATCCTCTCGGTCACGTTCACGAACAAGGCCGCCGGCGAGATGAAGACGCGGATCGCGCGGCTGCTCGGCCGCGCCCCTGCGGGGATGTGGGTCGGCACCTTTCACGCGATCGGGGCGCGCATGCTTCGCGCGGCACCGCATCTCGTCGGGCGCACCGCCGCGTTCACGATCTACGATCAGGACGACACGCAGAGCGTCGTCAAGCGCGTCATGGAGCGGAACGGCCTGAACCTCAAGCAGTTCACGCCGCGCGGCGTGCAGGCCGCGATCTCCGAGGCGAAGAACTCGCTCGTCACGCCCGACGAGTATGCGAACCTGGCGCTGGACCCGTTCTCGCGCGCCGTCGCCGTCGTCTATCGCGAAATCGGCGAGACGATCCGGCTCGCCAATGCGGTGGACTTCGACGATCTGCTCGTGCTTCCTGTTCGCCTGCTCGCCGAGAACCCGCAGGAGCTCGAGCGCTACCGGCGCAAGTTTCAGTATCTGCTGGTGGACGAGTACCAGGACACCAACCGCGCGCAGTATCAGCTCGTCAAGCTCCTCGCTGGCGGCCACGGCAACGTGTGCGTCGTCGGCGACGACGATCAGTCCATCTACGGCTGGCGCGGGGCCGACGTCCGGAACATCCTCGACTTCAACAAGGACTTCCCCGACGCGCACGTCGTACGGCTCGAGGAGAACTATCGCAGCACGCCCGAGGTGCTCGATCTCGCCAACGTCGTCATCAGCGCGAACCGCAGCCGCATGGGGAAGACATTGCGCCCAACGCATGCGAGCGGCGAGCGCGTCACCGCGGCGCGCTGCCTGGACGAACGCGACGAGGCGGATTTCGTCGTCGAGGAGCTGCTCGCGCGACGCGCCCAGTCGTCGTCACTCACCCTGCGGGATGTCGCGGTGCTGTATCGCACCAACGCGCAGAGCCGCGCACTCGAGGAAGCGCTTCGGAAGCGTGCGGTCGCGTACAGACTCGTCGGGTCTGTACGCTTTTACGATCGGCGCGAGATCCGCGATCTCATGAGCTACCTCAAGCTCATCGCGAACCCGGCCGACGATGAGGCGTTCCGGCGCGCCGTCGCGGTGCCCAAGCGCGGGCTCGGCGACACGACGATCGAGCAGCTCTCGGTGCAGGCTCGCGCAGCCGGCGTGCCCATGCTCGCGGCGGCGGTCCGTCCGGATCTTCTGAGTGCGATGCGTCCTGCCGCGCGTGGGGCGCTCGGCGAGTTCGCCCAGCTCATCACGCGCTTCCGTGAATCGGCGCGCGAAGCCGCGGTGGACGAGCTGCTGCGCGAGGTCGTCGACGGCATCCGCTACGATGAATGTCTCAAAGCGGAAGGTCCGGAGTCGTCCGACCGGCTCGACAACGTGCGCGAGTTGATCACCGGCGCGGCAGAGACGGTCGCCGATGACGAGGGAGAGGTCGGCCTTACACCGCTCGATCACTTTCTGCAGAAGGCGATGCTCGTCTCCGAGCTCGACAAGCTCGGTCCGGATGCCGACGCGGTCACGCTGATGACGATGCACAACGCCAAGGGCCTCGAGTTCCCGATCGTGTTCATCACGGGGCTCGAGGACGGCCTCTTTCCGCTCGCGAAGGCGTACGACGATCCGGCGTTGCTGGAGGAGGAGCGCCGGCTCTTCTACGTCGGCATCACGCGAGCCGAGCGAAAGCTCTTTCTCACGCATGCCGAAGAGCGCCGTCGCAACGGCGAGTTCATGCCCGCCAAGGCATCGAGCTTTCTCGTCGCGATTCCCGAGGCGATGCTCGAGCAGCGCATGACGATCAAGGTGCGCAGCTCCGGCCGGTCGTTCATGCACTCGCTGGGCGGCGGCAGCCAATGGGGCAACTCGCGGAAGCGCGACGCGGCGAATGGTCTCCGGACGCAGTACCTTGACGACGACGCGGGCTTTCCGCCGAGTGCGTCGCAGCGGCGTCCGGGCACGCCGGTCGCTCGGCCGACGAGCTTCGATGATGCGGACGTGTCGCAGGATGCCGCCGTGATCGCCGTGGGCTCGCGCGTCCGTCACCGGAAGTTCGGCTCGGGTGTGATCGCCGAGCTGGCCGGGGCGGGCAGGGACCTCAAGGCGAAGATCGACTTCGATGACGAGACGATCGGGCGCAAGACGCTCGTCGTCGCGCAGGCCAACCTCGAACGGGACATCGAATAGTGGCGGTCACGATCAACGACGTGCGACACATCGCGACGCTCGCGCGCCTCGGTCTCACGGATGCGCGCGCCGCGGCCATCGTCGACGAGCTGAACATCATCCTCGGCCACATGGATGCGCTGTCCAGGGTCGACACCGCTGGCGTGCAGGAAGCGATCGGCGTTGGCGCGCAGGGCCTTCCCGTCCGCGCCGACAGCGGTCCGCCGTTCCCTCTGCATCGCTCGATCGACAGCGTCGCGCCAAGCGTGCGCGAAGGCTTCCTGCTCGTGCCGCGCCTCTCGACCCACGAGTCGTCGGAGGAGGCATGACCGCACGCTCGAGCGCCATCGTTCGCGATGACGTCGCGGCCGGTCGCACGACCGCGTCGTCGACCGTCGATGCGGCGATCGCGCGTTCGCGCGAAGTGAACGCCGGACGTGATGGACTCAACGTCTTCGCGTGGACCGATGACGCGGACGCGCGTGCCCAGGCCGCCACGATCACGAAACGCCTCGCCGACACGACGGCTGGTCCGCTCCTCGGCGTGCCAGTCGCCGTGAAGGACAACATCGCGACGCTCACCATGCCGACCACGTGCGGGTCGCGCATCCTCGAGGGCTACGTCAGCCCGTACGAGGCCACCGTCGTCACGCGGCTGCGCGCCGCCGGCGCGATCGTCTTCGGCAAGACGAACATGGACGAGTTCGCGATGGGCTCCTCCACTGAGCACAGCGCCTACGGACCGACGCGTAATCCGGTGCGCCCCGACCGCGTGCCGGGCGGATCCTCGGGCGGGTCGGCCGCCGCCGTCGCGTCCGGGATCGTCTCGATCGCCCTCGGGTCGGAGACGGGCGGCTCGGTGCGGCAGCCCGCGGCCTTCTGCGGGATCGTCGGCGTGAAGCCGACATACGGACGGGTCAGCCGCTTCGGCCTCGTCGCCTTCGCGTCGTCGCTCGATCAGGTCGGCGTCTTCGGCGCCACCGTCAGCGACGCCGCGCGTGGACTCGGCGTCATCGCTGGCCACGATCCGATGGATTCCACGTCCGCCACGCTCGAGGTTCCCGACTACGTCGCCGCGGAGGATGTCGACGTAAAGGGGATGGTCATCGGCTTGCCGAAGGAATACTTCCCGGCCTCGCTCGATCCCGCCATCCGCCAGCGCTGCGACGCCGCGGTAGAGCGGTTGCGCGCACTCGGCGCGACGATCCGCGACGTCTCGCTGCCCCACACCGACCTCGCGATCCCCGTTTACTACATCGTCGCGCCGGCGGAGGCGTCGTCGAACCTCGCGCGGTTCGACGGCGTGCGCTATGGACTCCGCCTCGATGGCGACGGACTCCGCGGCATGTACGAGGCGACGCGTTCGGGCGGATTCGGCCCGGAAGTCACGCGCCGCATCCTGCTCGGCACCTATGTGCTGAGCGCCGGCTACTACGATGCCTACTATCGCAAGGCGCAGCAGGTGCGGACGCTCATCGCCGACGATTTCCGCCGCGTCTTCGAGTCCGGCGTGCACGTGTTGTTCACGCCGACGGCGCCTACGACCGCGTTTCCGCTCGGCGCCATCTCCGATCCGTACGAGATGTATCTGAGTGACATCTTCACCGCGACCGCCAACCTCGCCGGCGTGCCGGCGATGTCCGTACCGATCGGCCGAGTCGATGGACTCCCTGTCGGCGGCCAGTTCCTCGCGTCCCATTTCGACGAATCGCGCATGTTCACGGCGGCCTTCGCGCTCGAGCGCGCGATGGGCGCAGAGGCGCACGCATGAGCACCTCCGCGATCACGCCGCTCCTCGAGAAGTGGGAGATGGTCGTTGGGCTGGAGGTGCACGTCCAGCTCAAGACTCGCACGAAGGCGTTCTGCAGCTGCTCGGCCGAATACGGCGCCTCGCCAAACGCGAACACCTGTCCGGTCTGCCTCGCGCTTCCCGGCGCGCTGCCGGTGCTCAACGAGCGAGCCGTCGGTCTCGCCACACGCGCGGCGCTCGCGCTCAACTGCGACGTGCAGCCCGTCTCGATTTTCGCGCGCAAGAACTATTTCTACCCGGATCTCCCCAAGGGCTACCAGATCTCGCAGTTCGACAAGCCGCTCGCACTTGGCGGCTGGATCGAGATCGGCGCTCGCGCCGAGGGCTCGCCGATACGCATCGGCGTCACGCGTGTGCACATGGAGGAGGACGCGGGCAAGTCCGTGCACGATCGGTTTCCCGGCGTCACCGCCATCGATCTCAATCGCTCGGGTGTTCCGCTCATCGAGATCGTCAGCGAGCCGGATATGCGGTCGGCCGAGCAGGCGGGCGCATACCTTCGCGTGCTGAAGCTGATCCTCGAGTACGTCGACGTCAGCGACGTGAGCATGGAAGAGGGCAGCCTGCGCGTCGACGCGAACGTCAGCGCCCGCCGTCGCGGCGAGACGAAGCTCGGCACCAAAACGGAGGTCAAGAACATGAACTCCTTCTCGGGCGTGGAGCGCGCGCTCGAGGTCGAATTCGTTCGGCAGGTCGGCGTCCTCGAAGCGGGCGGCGCGGTCGAGCAGCAGACCATGCTGTGGGACGGGCATACCGGCGAGGTGCGCCCGAGCCGTACGAAGGAAGCCAGTCACGACTACCGCTACTTCCCCGAGCCCGATCTCCCGCCCCTCGTGCTGGCGATCGACTGGATCGCGCAGGTGCGGCACGATCTGCCCGAGCTTCCCGCGGCTCGTCGCACGCGCTTTGTGGCGGACTACAAGCTCGGTGAGTACGACGTGGACGTGCTCACGTCGAGCCCGCGGCTCGCCGACTACTACGAGTCAGTCGCGCGATCGCACGGCGATCCGAAGGCGGCGGCGAACTGGGTCATGGGCGAAGTGCTCGCCACATTGAAGACCTCTGGCGAGGATATCGCTCGCTTCCGCGTGCGGCCCGCAGATCTCGCCTCGCTGCTCGATCTGGTGCGTGATGGCGTGGTGAGTCACACCGCCGCGAAGCAGATCTTCGGACGGATGGTCGCCACCGGCAATCCACCGGCGCAGATCGCCGAACGTGAAGGACTGGTCAAAGTCGACGACGACTCGCAGCTCGCGGCGTGGCTGGACGAGGTGATCGCCGAAAATCCGACCGAGGCGGAACGATTCCGGAACGGCGAGAAGAAGCTTCAGGGAGTGCTCATCGGCGCGGTGATGAAGAAGTCGAAGGGCCGCGCCGATCCCAAGAAGCTGAATCAGCTGCTCGCGGCGCGCCTCACGTCATAGAGCGGTGAAGTGAGCGCGCGCGCGTAGCCGAGCGAGAGGGCGGGGAGGCCGAAGTGTCGCTCCGCCTCCGTGTTCACCAGCTCCACGCCACCGCTGCGGAGCGCCTCGCGACGCACACGTTTGGCGCGACGCAGTGCATCGTCGCCCGAGGGATCGAGCCGGTACGTCGTCGATGCCTCGAAGCTGATCAGAAAGTCGATGATCGAGTCGTACGCGTGGTCGAGGTACTGACCCACTTCCACGTCGCGCAGGTCCCAGCGACTGTTCTCCGTCATCAGCCCGAAGATTCGCTGCCATCCCTCGTTGTCGGCGACGTGGACCATGCCGCGGAAGATTCGGCGGTTGGTCTGCGTACTGAAGATCGTCGGACTGAGGATGCGATCGAGCAACCCGTCGGCGCGCGAATGATCGAGGAGGATGAGATCGCGCGCCTGCCGCGCGCACGCCGGACCGAGGTGCGTCTCGAACCGACTCTCCCAATAGCTGTGTCCCACGGCAGACGTGCTGGCCGTGACGGCGAGCTGCTTGGGCACGAAATGGTTGTGCGCGATCGCGTCAGCCGCGAGGTGCGCCAGATAGCCCAATCCGAACGCGCGCATCGGCTCGTCCGGTGCCGACGCGTGGATCTCCAGACCGACCGTCCAGCTGTGACAGTGCCGTCCCGTCGGCACGTATTTCTTCGCGATGCTCGTATCGGCCGCGATCGATCCGTAGAGGAAGTCGTACGGAAACGCGCGAAGTAGATCAGCGACGGCAGCCGGAAGCTGAGGCAGCGACCGCAGCACGGCCTCGCCCAGGTACACATGCGTCCCTGGTGTCCACGCATAGGCCGCATGTGGTAGCGCCGCGATCACGAGTATCGCGGCCGCCACCAGTCCCAGCAGACGCAGCGCCGATGGTAGGCCGGCGCGGATCAGCCTAGACGCCGAGCCGCTTGCGCTGCCGTCGAAGCGCACGCCGAAGGTCGCGGAGCTCATGCTGGACGAATCCGTCGATGCGCTCACGCGCATCGCCCACCGTGTCGCGAACTTCGCGCTGGATGCGATCGGTCGGGATGCGGTCGATGAGCTCGCCGCCGTGCTCGCGCGCCCACTTCGCGCCAATCGTTCCTGCCGACACGGCGCCGCGTCCCGCCCACCGCGCCCCCCGCATGACGGGAGCCATCGGACGTTCACCTGATGGACCGCGACGGAGCAGGAGCGTCGCCGTCGCGCCGATCGCGGCACCGATGAGCGCCGCGGTGAGCAGGTCGTACTGCGCGTCACGCCCAATCTCGGCGTCGGGGGCGGACCCGCGGACGCGTGGCCCCCGCTTCGGGCTTGTCGGGATCGATGTAGCCATCGTCGTCTTCCTCCGGCGCGGGACGCGGCGCGGCGAGCGCGTCGTCGTCCTCGTCCTCAGTGTGAAGCGCGGCGGCTCCCGTGCGCACCCCGCGCACCGTCGATGCCGTCGCGATGAACATTCCCTCGGCCTCCTCCTGAACCACCTCGAGCAGCGCGTTGAACTCACCTAGTCGCTGCTCGGTTAACGCCACCGCTTGCTGCAACCGCAGGTTCGCCGCGGCGATCGTCGCGTTCACTTGCTGCACGTCTGTTCGGACGGACGTGGTGATGTAATTCACGTTGTCCGCGATCGCGCTCGCGTGCCGCATCAACGGGTTGACGTCGCCGTAGACGCGGTCCAGCAGGTCGCTGATCTTCGCGTAGCTCTTTCTGAAATTCCACGCCGCCGGGACGAGCGCGACGGTCAGCACGAGCAGCGCGATCGTCATCAGCCCGCTCGCCACCGCCGTTGCCTTCTCGAACCAGCCCGGATCCTGTCCTACCTGTCGCATCAGGACGGTGTCGGGCGCCTGCGCCGCCTGCATCAACAGCCACGCGCCGGCGCGCGCGAACGAGACGGTCATCACTTACCTGGGCTAGTTGAGAGGCCTGGCACACCCGCCCGCTTGTCACCGAACGCTCTCGCGGTGTGCAAGGGAGGGGCCACGCCAGAGTGCGCTCGGCCATCGTACCTCGCGCTCCATCTGCGTGTCAAGCGCGGTCGACCTTGAAGCTAACGCCGGGGCAACCGTCATCGTGCGCTTCGGCGCGAAGGGTGCAGAGCGTCCAACCGCGCTGAGCCGACGACACCACTCCGGCGCTTGACGCGTTCGCGCACCCCGGGGATGTTTCCCGGTTCCCCCGTACGTGGGCGTCGGGTCATGCGCCCCTCAATCGCACCACTCCCATGAGCGCAATGCAGTTCGTCGTCCAAGGCGGCCACAAGCTCGCCGGCCGTATCCGCCCGTCGGGCAACAAGAATGCCGCACTCCCGATCGTCGCGGCGTCACTGCTCTGCGAGGAGCCCGTTCACCTCACGAACGTCCCGCGCATCCGCGACGTCGAGACCCTCGTCAAGCTGCTCCAGTCCATTGGGGCGAGCGCGGAGTGGACCTCGCGCAACTCGCTCACCATCCATGCCAAGACGCTTCGCGCCACGGAGCTCGATCCGGAGCTCTGCCGGAAGATCCGCGCGTCGATTCTTCTCGCTGGTCCGCTCCTCGCACGCTGTGGTGAGATCGAGCTGCCGCCACCGGGTGGCGACGTCATCGGACGCCGGCGCGTCGACACGCACTTCCTGGCGCTCCAGCAGCTCGGCGCCACCTTCACGCTCGACGACGCGTTCATCCTGCGCGCCAAGCGCCTCCGCGGCGCCGACGTCTTTCTCGACGAGCCGAGCGTCACGGCCACGGAGAACGCACTCGCCGCGGCCGTCGCCGCCGAGGGCACCACGGTGCTCCGTAACGCGGCCAGTGAGCCGCACGTCCAGGATCTCGCGCGCTTTCTCGTCGCGATGGGCGCGAGCATCGAGGGCATCGGCACCAACACGATCACCATTCACGGCGGTCGGCCGCTCCACGGATGCACGCACGAGATCGGCCCGGATCACATCGAGGTCGGCTCGTTCATCGGCCTCGCCGCCGTGACGCGCTCGGAGATCACGATCGAGAAGGCCGGCGTCGAGCATCTGCGCTCCACCCTGATGGGTTTCGAGCGCCTCGGCGTCGTCTGCCGCATCGAGGGGGACGACCTCGTCATTCCGGCCAACCAGGAGATGGTCATTCGCAGCGACCTCGGCGGAGCCGTGCCGAAGCTCGAGGATCAGCCATGGCCGGCGTTCCCCGCCGATACCATGTCGATCGCGCTCGTCACGGCCACGCAGTGCGAGGGAGTGATCGTCATCCACGAGAAGATGTTCGAGTCGCGTCTCTTCTTCGTGGACAAGCTGATCGGGATGGGTGCTCGCATCGTGCTCTGCGATCCGCACCGCGCCGTCGTCGTCGGTCCGAGCAAGCTGCACAGCGGACGGGTCGAGTCGCCCGACATTCGAGCCGGCATGGCCATGCTCATCGCGGCGCTGTGTGCCGAAGGCGAGAGTATTATCGACAACGTCGGCCAGATCGAGCGCGGCTACGAGCGAATCGACGAACGGTTGCGCGCGCTCGGCGCGAAGGTCGAGCGAGTAGAGGATCGCCGGTCGAAGTGATGGAAGGCGCCGAGCCCGCGACGGATCCACGCCGCGGCGGAGAGGTCGTCGAGCACTTCCGTGAGCTGGGTATCGACGCGTTCACGACCGGACGCGACGCTGGCAGCTTCGGTACGCAGTCGGACGAGCCGGTGCAGGTCGTCATGGGGAGATGGAGTGCGCTGCGTCGCTCACTCGGTACCTCTCGGCTCGCCACGGCAACCCAGGTGCACGGTGACCGGGTCGTCGTGCACTCGGCCGAGTGGCGCGGCTGGCTGCGCGGCGACGCCGCCGACGGACATCTCGCGCCGGAGCGCGGCACGGCCATGGCGGTCACGATCGCCGACTGCGTTCCCGTCTTCATCGCGCACGCGAGTGGAGCAACAGCGGTGCTGCATTCGGGATGGAGGGGCACCGCCGCGCGCATCACGGCACGCGCCATCGAGCGCTTCACTCAGCTCGGGATCTCGGCGAGTGAACTTCGCGCGCACTGTGGGCCGGCCATTTGCGGACAGTGCTACGAAGTCAGTGCCGACGTCGCTGCTCAGCTCACAGGTCACGACCCCGGACGCGCCGTGAACGTTGATCTGCGTGCGATCATCGCCGGCCACGCGCGCGACCTCGGCGTGCGCGACGTCACCGTCAGCTCGCTGTGCACGCGCTGCGACAATGACCGTTTCTACTCACACCGCGCCGGCGACGCAGGACGACAGCTCGCGGTCATCGTCGGCGCCTCGTGAGGGTCACGCCGAGCGAGGTTATCGAGGCGGACAACTTGACCCGACTCTGCGTGTTCCTTACTTTGTGTGCTTGTGGGCGGACTTCGGGCCGCTCGCGAAATGTGGGGGACGCTCCCCACATTTTTTTATTCTCCAAAGCTGCCTAGAGACAACATGAACGAAGAGCTGGAACATGTTGTCACGCAAGGTCTTGATGACGTTGGCTTCGATCTCGTCGAGCTTCGCCAGGGAGGCACGAAGTCGCGGCCGGTGCTCGAGGTTCGCATCGATCGGCGCGACGGTGAGAAGGTCACCGTCGATGATTGCGCGCGCGCCTCTCGTGCACTGGAGGCGCATCTCGATACGGGACAGCTGGTCGCCGAACGGTATGTGTTGCAGGTGTCGTCGCCTGGTGAGCGTCCGCTTCGGACTCCTGCCGAGTGGCGTCGTTTCGTCGGACGATGGGCGAGCGTGCTCGCTCCGGACGCAGGCGGGCGGTTCGAAGGCGAGATCGTCGATGTCGAGGGGGATGACGCCGAGGCGATAGTCACGCTTCGGCCGGAGCGTGGGGAGGCGAAGCGGATGCCGCTCGCCGCGGTCAAGGAGGCGAGGCTGGCGTTTCGCTTCTAATAAACGGGTTTCGGATCGCTCGGAACGAGCGATCCCTTTCAGCGAGGTCAGTGATGGTCAGTTCCGCAGACATGTTGGCCGCGTTCCGAGAGCTCTCGACTTCGAAGCAGCTCGATCGTACGGAGCTGTATGGGCTTCTGCAGGACGGCTTCATGGCCGCGCTGGCGAAGAAGTACGGACCCACCGTGCAGG
>JBDTOD010000094.1:0-18075 GCA_039933415.1 bacterium | reverse complement strand
CGTGCTGGCTGCCGGGCACACGGCCGCCCCGCCTCGCGGCGCTCCTCGCACGACGTGAGCGCATCGTCGCAAGTGACGCCGAGGCACTGCGGTCGCTCGCCGGCGTGGCGGGCGGCGACGACCTGCTCGTTCACACGCGCTGGTGCGAACTCCTCGGCCGCGAGGCGCTCTCGCGCCGATTCTATCGCACGCTGGAGCAGCGCGTCGGCGCGCTCGCAGGCTCGCTGCCGCGCATGTCCGACGACGATCGCACCGAGCTCGGACTGCTCGCCGCCTCTCGCCTCCTCTTCCTCTCCTTTCTCGAAGCGAAAGGCTGGCTCGACGGCGACCGTGGATTCCTCGCCTCGCACTTCGATGCGTGCATGGCGCGCGGCGGAGGATTTCATCAGCGCGTGCTGCTCCCCCTCTGGTTCGGCACGCTCAACACGCCGCTCGCTCGGCGAGCGCGTGCAGCCGGGGCGTTCGGCGCCATCCCCTTTCTCAACGGAGGGCTGTTTGGCAAGACAGCGCTCGAGTGCCGGCACTCGCGCGCCCGTCTCTCCGACGAGGCACTCGGCGCCTTCTTCGCCGACGTGCTCGGCGCCTATCGCTTCACGGCTCGCGAGGAGCAGGAGCACTGGTCGGAGGCGTCGATCGATCCGGAGATGCTGGGGCGCGGATTCGAATCGCTCATGGTCGCGAGGGAGCGGCGAGCGTCCGGCGCGTTCTATACGCCGCAGCCGCTGGTCGTGCACGTGGCCGACGCGGCGCTCGCCGCTCGGCTCCGCGAGGTGGGCATCGCGGAGAGCGCGATCGCGGCCGCGCTCGCGAACGAGCCGCTCGATCCGGACGGCGCAGCGGCGCTGCGCAGTGAGCTGTCAACGCTCACCGTGCTCGATCCCGCGTGCGGCTCCGGCGCGTTTCTCGTCTATCTGCTCGAACGGATCGCCGGCATGCTCGCTCTCGCCGGCGATGCTCGCCCAATCGCCGACATCCGGCGAACCGTGCTCGCACGAACGATTCATGGCGTCGATGTGAACCCCACGGCCGTATGGCTGTGCGAGCTGCGGCTCTGGCTCTCCGTCGTCATCGAGAGTACGGAGACGCGCATGAGCGCCGTGCCGCCGCTTCCCAACCTGGACTGCAACGTCCGCGTCGGCGACGCGCTCGCGGGCGATGCGTTCGACGAGCCACCGCCTCTCGTGGGCCCGCCGGCGACCCTCGCTCGGCTCCGCGATCGCTACGTGCGCGCGTCGGGCGTTCGCAAAGCACCGCTGCGCCGAGCGTTGGAGCGCGAGGAGCGTCGTCGCGCCGTGGCCGTCCTCGATCGGCAGATTGCTGCGCTGCGAGCAGAGCGACGCGAGCGGCTCATCGCCAGCCGAAGTCGAGACTTGTTCGGTGAGCGGACCGGAGCTCATGCGCCCTCGCGCGGAGAGTCGCGCGAGCTTCGCGGGCGCGCAGTGGGGCTGCGTCGCGACCGGCAGCGCGTGGCCGATGGCGGGGCGCTCCCGTTCGCCTTCGCGTCGCACTTCGGGCACGTGCACGCGCAGGGAGGCTTTCGACTCGTCGTCGCCAACCCTCCGTGGGTGCGACTACACAACATTCCCGCCGCCTCGCGCGCTGGTTTGAAGGCCAGGTTCCGCGTCTTTCGCGACGCCGCATGGTCGCCGGGAACGCGGAGCGCTGGTGCCGGCCCGGGGTTCGCCGCGCAGATCGACCTCGCCGCGCTGTTCGCCGAGCGCAGCGTCTCGCTGGCGGCGAGGTCGGGTGTCGTCGCGCTCCTCGTACCGGCCAAGCTCTGGCGTTCGCTGTCGGGCGGCGGAGTGCGTGCGCTCCTGTCGAGCTCTACGCGCCTCGTGCAGCTCGAGGACTGGTCCGAGGCACCGTGCGCATTCGACGCGGCCGTCTATCCGGCGGTCGTCATCGCCGCGCGAAATGCGCCGAGCGGGGCGGAGCTGCGCGTTGGCGTCCGTCGCCGCACGCTGGCCGTGGAATGGTCCACGCCGTTCGACTCGGTGAGGCTGCTGCCTGACGATGCCGCGAGCCCCTGGCTGCTGATGCCTCCGGACGTGCGGCGCGCGTTCGATCTGCTGTCGTCGCACGGACGCCCCCTCGGAGACTGCGCGCTCGGCCGCCCAACGCTCGGCGTGAAGTGCGGCTGCAACGATGCGTTCATGGTCGAGCTCCTCTCGTGCGAGCCGACGTCGGCGTCGGTCACACACCTCGGTCGGCGCGGTGTGGTAGAGCGCGAGCTGCTCCGGCCTCTGTTGCGCGGCGAGTCGGTCACTCCATGGGAGACGCGCGCGAGCCCGAGTACGATCGTGTGGACGCACGGCGCGGACGGTCCGCCGCTCGCAAGCTTGCCCACGCACGCCGCGCGCTGGCTCGCTCCGTGGCGAAGTCGGCTCGCCGCGCGGACCGACCTGCGGGGCTCGCGCGTCTGGTGGTCGCTCTTCCGCACGGAGGGCGCCGACTCGTGTTCGGCGCGGGTCGTCTGGAGCGACTTCGGGCGCACGCCCCGCGCCGCAATCCTTTCGGCTGGTGATCCGACGGTGCCGTTGAACAGTTGCTACGTCCTCCCCTGCCCCGATCCTGTCGACGCGCTCGCGCTCGCCGCGCTGCTCAACTCCGCCGTCGCCGCGGCGTGGTTGAACGCCGTGGCCGAACCGGCGCGCGGCGGCTGGCATCGATATCTGGCGTGGACCGTGTCGCTCCTGCCAATCCCCCATGACTGGGATCGCGCGCGCCAGGAGCTCGCTCCATTGGCCGAACGAGCGCTGCTCGGCTCGTTGCCGACGACGGCAGAGCTCATCTCGGCGGCATGTCGCGCCTACCGGATCAAGCAGGCGGAGATCGCGCCGCTGCTCGCCTGGTCGCACGGGCCGTGACTGCCTCGCATCTCGACGGCGCGAGGCTCCGTGCGGTACGCGCTCGGTTCGGCGCGTCACTGGGCACTCGCATCGACGAGCGGGCCGCATTGGGCTCGATCGTCCTCCGACGCGACCAGCTCGACACCCTGCGTCGCGTGCGCACCCAGCTCTCGGCGGACGGTGGCTGCCTGCTCGCCGACGATCCCGGCTCCGGCAAGACGTACGTCGCGCTCGCGGTCGCTCGGGATTGGCGCGCGCCGCTCGTCGTCGTGCCGGCGTCGCTTCGCACGACATGGAACGACGCGATGCGTCGCGCGGACGTGCCGTGCTCGCTCGTCACCCACGAGGCGCTGAGTCGAGGTGAACATCGCGAAGTGGAGTGCGACGGCATCGTCGTGGACGAATCGCATCGCTTTCGTCCGACCTCACTCCGACACTCGGCGCTTGCGCAGCTTGCACGCACGTCGCCGGTGCTTCTGCTCTCGGCGACGCCATTGCAGAACCGCCCGCGCGAGCTCGCCGCACAGCTTGCGCTCTTCCTGGGCGAAACGGCGTACGGAATGGACTCGGCCGCGCTCGCACGGTACGTCGTTCGAGGTGCGTCGTCGGATGCGGTCGAACTTCCACGCGTCGCACTCCCACGCTGGCTCGACGTGCGCGCGGACGATGGCGACGTGCTACGTGCCATCCTCGCGTTGCCACCGCCGCCCCGCGCCCTCGACATGGGCGACGGCGGCGCGCTGCTCGCGATCTCCCTCGTGCGCGCATGGGCGTCGAGCCGAGCGGCGCTCCTTGCCACGGTGCGCCACCGTCGGCGAACGCTCGTGGCCATGGAGCAGTGTCGCGACGAAGGTCGCGTCCCGACCGTGCGCGAGCTGCGCAGCTGGGCCGGCGGTGATGGCGTGCAGCTGGGCTTCGCATCGCTGCTCGCGTCGACGGGGATCGACCGTGCTCTCTCGCTGCGTCTCGCTGAGGCGTTGACAGCGGAGCGTGTCGCACTCGACGCGCTGGAGTCGCTCCTGGCGAAGATCGACGACCCTGACACCGTGCGCGCGGCGGCGCTCCGTGCACTTCGAACCGCGCACGCGGGCGAGTCGGTCCTCGCATTCAGTGAGTCGGCGAGCACGGTCGGCTCGTACTATCGCGCGCTGCGAGTCGATTCCGGGGTGGGCATGCTCACGTCGCGAGAATCTCGTATCGCGAGCGGTCGCATCTCGCGCGACGAACTCCTCGCGCGGTTCGCGCCCCGCGCGCGAGGTATGCAGTCGCCGCCCGAGCGCGAGCGTGTCACACTGTTGCTCGCGACCGACCTCCTCTCCGAAGGCGTCAACCTCCAGGACGCCTCGGTGGTCGTGCACCTCGACCTGCCGTGGAACCCGGCTCGACTCGCCCAGCGGTTGGGCCGAGTGAGGAGGCCGGGTGGTGCGGCGGAAGTCTTTGGGTATCTCATGACGCCGCCCGCGGAATCGGCGCTGCTGCTTCGCGCGGAGTCGCGACTGCGCGCGAAGTTGAAGCAGGCGGAACGAACGATCGGGCGTGGGTTGTCGGTGATGCCGGTGCTCGGACTCACGGGCGGCGCATTCAACGCAGCGCGTGAGCGCGCGGTCGATCATCGCGATGCGGCGCGGCCGTCCGACGCCGAGCAGCGCGCCGCAATCGATCGCGTACTCGAGGCGTGGCGCCCGACCGCGTCAGCGCTCGACCATCCTCGGTCGGTCATCGCCGGCACCGGCTCGCCTGAGTGCATCGTCGCGGGAGTGACGTCGGAGGCGTCAGGTTGGCTCGCCGTGCTCGACGACGGACGTCTGGTGGCGAGCCCGCATCGCGATTCTCCTCGCCTTGATGGAGTCGGTCACGGAAGCGATGCGGCGGAGGTGGCACCGATCTCTTTCGCCTGGTCGGACGTCGATCCGTCGACGATCGCTCGCGCGTTGCGGCTCGCCGAAGGTGAGCCGAGGAGACTCTCAGCACGCGAGCTATCGCGCGCAAGAACGGAGCTCGATGCGTGTCTCACCGGTGATTGGGTGACGCGGTCGTGTGGCGAGACCGATCCGCCGCCAGCCCTTCGCCGCGCGATCCGGCGCCGGCTCGACGCGGCGATCCACGCCGTGCCGCGGCACCGTCGGTCGCAGGCGTACGCCCTCGCAACGCGACTCCGAGCGCTGCTCGATGCACCGATGCCACTCGGCGCCGAGCGTGCACTGGCGGAGCATGCGACAGTGCCCTGCAATGGAGAAGAGTGGATCACGTCCGCACTCGCACTGCTCGAGCGCTCGCCGGTGCGCACGTCGGATGGCGGCCAGCGGCGCAGCCACGCGATCGCGGTGTTCGTTTACGGCTCCAGTCGCTCCAACCTCCACAATCCGATCGCCAACCCGCCGAGCCCCAGCACCACGGCCACGCCAATCGACGCTATCGGCACGCCGCCGTGCCATGCCCTCGGATCGGCGAACGTCCACGGATCCCACGCCGGAAGCATTCGCGACGACGGCTTCACCGGCAGGTCGAGCTGAAACCGTCCGACCGGAACGAGCTGCAACGCGCCGAGCACCAGCGTCACCGCGAGCACGGGATACCGCACGAGTCCCAGCGCGCCGAGCGTCACTCCCACCCACATCGACGCGGCCACGATCACGGCAAGCGAACGCACGAACAGCGTGAGCAGATCGACCGGCTGCGACGCGTGACTCGCCCCGACGACCAGCACGACGTCCACGGCGAGCTGCACGACGGCGACCGCGGCCACCGCCGCGCCCGCGTGCGCGAGCAGCCACCGCCGACGCGAGATCGGCAGCGCGAGGGTGTAGGCGAGCTCGCCGCCTGGACGCATCAACTGCCCCGCCGCGCTGACGATCAGCGCGACCAGAAGGAAGACCGCGCTCGGTCCCGGCAGATCGAACCACGCGGCATCGAGGTACGCCATGTAGTTCGGCGCGCGCGAGAGGTCGTTCGGCGCGTTCTTGTACGACCACGCCACCAGCATCGCCGGGGTCGCCACGAGCAGCAGCGCGGCGAGCAGCCGCCAACGCAGGCTACGCCAGATCGTCGCGAGCAGCATCGCCGTCGGCGCGGGTGATGGCGAGATAGATCTCGCGCAGGGTGAGCGGTCGCTCGCTCGTCACGTCCGCGCCGAGCATGCGCAGTCGCGCGCGCACCGCGTCGGGGCTCGAGCGCACGAGGAGTCGCGCGTGCCCCTCTCCATAGCGCGAGACGTACGCGACCTCTTCCCACGTCGACACCCTCTCGAGCACGGGATGCTCCGCCACCTCGATCGCGCGCCATCCCGCGCGAAGATCGTCGAGATCGGCCTGAATCAGCGCGCGTCCCTCGTTCATGACGACGACGCGATCGCAGATGCGCTCCACTTCCTCCAGCCGATGCGTCACGAGTAGCACGGTCGCGCCATCCGCCGCGGCGATGGCGAGCTCGGACAGCGCGTCGTCGACGGCTTCCGGATCGAGACCGGTGGTGGGCTCGTCGAGCACGAGCAGCGACGCGCCGCGCGCCAGGGCCACGAGAAGCACCAAGCGGCTCTGCGTACCCGACGACAGCTCGCGCATCCGCGCGCGGCCATCGATTCGCCATCGGCCCATCAGTCGCGCCGCACGCTCGGCGTCCCAGCTCGCTGACCACCGTGCGACGCCGGCGACGAACTGCTCCGCGCGCATCCAGCCGAAGATCGCGCGCTCAGCCGGCACGAACGCCGTGCGCGCCCGGATCGCCAGCGACTCGCGCTGCGCATCATGACCGAGCACGGTGGCCGTGCCCGACGTCGGCCGCACGAGGCCGAGCAGCATGCGCACCGCCGTCGTCTTTCCCGCACCGTTCGGGCCGAGTAGGCCGGTGATCCCGCCCACCGGCACGGAGAAGTCGAGCCCCGCGACGGCGGTGTGCTCGACGCGTCGCCCCGTGCGCGAGAACCGGCGGTAGCGCTTGACCAATCCGTCCGTCCTGATCGCGTCGGTCAACTCTCCTGCTCCGACTCGGCGCGCTCGCGCAGCGCAGCGGCCGCGATATCGGCCAGCTCCTCCGTGGAATACCCAAGCGCACGCCCCTCGGCCCAGAGCTGATCGATGAACGCCTGGAGACGCTTGCGTCGCTCCTCGGTGCGCAGCTTGGACTTGCCGTAGGTGACGTACCAGCCGCGCCCCGCCACTCCCTCGAGCAGCCCGGCGTGCTCGAGCTCGCGGTATGCCCGGACGATCGTGTTCGGGTTCACGACGAGCTCACCGGCGAGCTGCCGCACCGACGGAAGCTGATCGCCGTGCGCGAGCGCCCCGGTCGCTACGGCGTGCTTGATCTGCCGGACGAGCTGGACGTAGATGGGCTCCCCCGAGTCGGGGCGGACGTGAAACATCCCGGAACCTCCGGCGTACTGTATTACTGTTATGATACAGCACCCTCACTCTCGACGCCATACTGCCATGCGCACCCACTCAGGTAACCCGTCCGACGCAGTCGAGTCCATCCCCACGCGCTGGAGTCTCTCGCACGCCGCGCTCGGGCTGGCACTCACCCTATCGCTCGTCTTTGTCAGCGACGCCGGGGCGCAACAAGTCTCCATCTCCGTGCACGAGAGCGCCGACTCCGCGGCATTCATCGTCCCGCGCGCGCAGTACGACATCGCCAATGCGAAGGTTCGCTCGCGCGACAAGAGCGTTGCGCTGCTGCTGACGGATACGACGCTCGTGCTCCAGCTCACGCAGCGCGGGATGGACCGGATGGACGCGGAGATCCGCGATTCGAAGGGCGACGGCATCGGCGCGCGGTTCGTGGCCCGGATGCTGAGCGCTGGCGTCACCGGACTCCTCGATCACGGCGTCGCGTATCGACTGCGCTCTCTTCGTTCCGCACGTGCTGACGGGAACCGCCTCATCCTCGAGGATCGCGACGGACACCGGGTGTTCGAGAACGTCGAGGTCAACCACTCGCAGCTCCTCGAGGATCTGGAGCCGGACGAGGCCCGAAGGTTCGCCGCCGACGTCAACCGTGCGATCCGGCGATTGCAGTAGACGACGGTCGGTCACTCAGCTCTCGATGGACACCGTCTCGAGTCCCACCAGCTCGCCGGTGTCCGGATCGTTGCCGAGCACGACACAGCGTACCTCGTTCTGCCCGAGCCGAAAGACGCGCACGTCGCCGAGGAGACGGCGCAGGGTGTCGCGCAGCGATTGGTAGCGCGGGATCAGCCCCTGCGAGACCCGGTCGTGCGCGTCGACTTGTTCGATGTGACGCGCGAGCAAATCCTCGAGCGAGGTCTCGGTCACGTCGGCCCCGAGCGAATCGGTCATCGCCACGACCGCGTCGGCCGTGAGCTTCGCGACCGGTACGTTCGCGCCGGCGATCCGCACGAACGCGAACGGCCGATCGACCTCGCTCGAGTAGACCAGACCGTTGGCGGCAGCTTCCAGAACATCGCGCAGTGTGTCGCTGCTCATGGCTTCGTCGCGGGTGTCGTCAGTCGCACGCTGTCCGAGGGCTTTCCCGTCCATCGCGCGATCCGCCCCTTGGGCCCCACGGCCCATCCCGCCGTCGCCGACGCGAAGGCGACGCTGTTGTACGGCACCTCGTCCACGCTTCGCCACGTTCGTCCGCCATCCACCGAGACATCCGTCCCGGTGAGCCCGACGGCCACCATCGTGTTGGTGCCGGTGGCCGGCATGAACGCGACCGCCGAACGGTAGCCGGCGGGGCTCGACGCGCTGTCGGCGAGCGTCCAGGTCGCGCCGCCATCGCTCGTGACGGCGAGGTTTCGGCCGCGCAGTGTGGGCTTCTCGTAATCTCCGCCGGAGATCACGCCGTGCCGCGCGTCGCGGAAGGCGACCGAGAACGCGCCAGCCGGCGGCGCCCCCGCGCGCAGCGGCGTGTCGTGCACCGTCCAGCTCTTTCCGCGATCGGAGGAGTGATAGATGCGCGCGGACGTCGCGCCGCCCGAGACGATCCATACGTCCGCCGTGCCGTATACGGCGATGCAGCTGCCACTCGCCGCGAAGCCGCCCTCGCCCGTCAACGCGCTCGGGATCACGGCCGCCGGGATCTCCTGCCAACTCTCGCCGCTGTCGTTCGTCGAGAGAAGGAGAAACTTTCCATCCACCGGATCACTCATGGCGATGCCGTGGCGTGCGTCCCAGAAGCGAAGCGCGTCGAGGAAGGTGCCCTTCTTCGTCGCGCTCCACGCGCGCATCCAGGTGCGGCCACCGTCCGTCGTGCGGTAGATGCGTGACGAGTCGGCGATGCTGAGCGCGTGCGCGGTGGTGGCCGACGTCGCGGCGATGGCGCGCAGATCGAGAGTCCCCGCGCCAGGAATGGTGTCGCGCGTCCAGTGCTCGCCGCCGTCCAATGTGTGAACTACAGTGCCCCGACCTCCACTCGCCCACACGACGCGCGGCGACACGACGCTCAGGCCGCGCAGCTCGACGTCGGTGGGGCTGTGCTGTTCGGACCACTGCGCGTTCGACGCCGAATACGGGGCGACGAGCAGGAACAGAAGGGCGAAGCAGGTGGCAATTCGGGTCATTTCCTCGATCCGGGCCTGGAAGGTATGGAGTATGCCTTTCCGTACCGGGCGGTACCAGACGTAGCGCGCCGCAAATCGCGTCACGCGTCCGCACGACCGCCGCAGGTCTGTAACAGGTTACCTCCATCGCGAGAGGACGCCGAATGATGAGCGGAGTCGAGCGCGAAGCGTTCGCGCTGCATGTGATGAAGGAGATCCGGCGCTGGCCTGGCGTGCAGATCCGCCCGCATGTCAATCCGCTCGCCGCGGATGACGACGCGGCCGACGACGGTGTGGAGTTCCGGTTCAACGGCCGGCAGTTCGGCCACATCCACCCCGACTGCTCCCTGCACCTCTCACTCACGAAGGCGCTCAAACAGATGGTGATCGAGCAGGGCCTCGCGCAGGCGCTCGAGCTGTCCGCGAGCCCCGGCTGGGCGGCGTTCCAGGCAGAGCGCTCGGAGGACGCCGCGCGCGCCATCTGGCTGCTCAGGCTCAACTACGTTCGGCTGCGGCGCCAGCGCCTGAGCCCCGACGCGGCCGCGAGCTCCGAGCTTCTGCGCGAGCACGAGCAGGCGCTCGGCCACCTCTCGCCATCGATGTCGACGGTGTTGCAGCGCACCCAGGCGAGAGCACCTCGGCCCCTTCCGCCGCTCGCCTGAGCGGACGTCACTGCGTGGCCCCTAATAGCACGAACACAGCGAGCGTGATCGCCACTTCAGGCGTCGAGCTCGGAGAGCTCCGACACGGGCGCAGCGGACGCGGAGACGAGTCCCCACACGGTGGCGCCGAGCATGGCAAGCGCGGCAAGCGCAAGGAACGTGCGGCCGATGCACTGGTCGTGCTCGAGCCAACCGAAGCTGGCCAGCAGATACGCCCAATCGTGCTCACCTCCGCCGACGAGCGGCAGCGACTCGGCGCGAGCGTCGGCGGCGTAGACGCTGACGTTCGCGCAGCTCTGGCCCACCCACCAGAGCGCCACGCTCGCCGCGTGCTGGTCCTTCCGCCGGACGAAGTAGACGACGAAGACGAGGGGCATCAGCAGCTGCATCAGCGTGCCGCCCGCGAAGCCGATCAGCTCCCCGAACGGCCCGAACACGATGTGTCCCGTCTCGTGAATAGCCAGATCGACCGAGTCGAGCAGGCTCCCCTCGCCGGCGTGGCGGAGCAGGTACGTGCCGTACAGCGCGAGGACCACGGTGAGGGCGCGGCGAGCGGCGACCCGTCCTCCGCCGGCCGTCACCGGCAGGCGCCGCTCGAGGCGAAACCGGAGCTCCGCGTCGCTCGTAGGGCATACGTCGGCCCGATCGGCGCCGGCATCCCATTCGATGGAGTCCGGCACATGTGGACGATTCTCAAGGCGCTCGCTCTCAGGATGGTGATCGGGCGGACACTTGGTGGCATGTTCGGCACGCTCTTTCTCCTGATCGTCCCGATCGCCGGCGTGCTCAAGGTCGTCGGGATACCGATCCTCATCGTGCTCGGCATCGTCGGGGCGCCACTCTTTCTGCTCCTCGCCGCGATCGGCCTTCCACTGCTGCTGGCGGTCGGATTCGGCGCGGTGCTCCTCTTCCTCGTGGGCGGCCTGTTGATGCTCGGCCTGATCGCACTCAAGATCGCGCTGCCGATCATCCTGGTGATCTGGTTGGTGAAGTGGATCAGGAAGCCGAAGAGTGCGCCGGATGTGGGGACAGGGCCGATCAACGATCTGTGATGGAGAGATTGCGGCGGGGAGTGGGGAGTGGGGAGTGACCGCAACGGCCTCGGGAAGCATTGCCTCTCGAGGCCGTCTGTTGCCACTCCCCACTCCCCACTCCCCACCGCTATTCACGAGTAGTACCGCCTCATCTGCGCCGCGACACCATCCAGATCGGGGAAGAGCCGCCGCTCGTCCACTCCCACGAGATCGAGCTGGTCGCGGATGAAGCTCTTGGACGTCTCCGGAATGACGAACTTCGTCAGCGCCGTCTCCAGTCCGTGCTCGGTGAGGAACTGGTCGAACGAGCGCGTCGTGTCCGAGCAGAGCGTGAACGTCGCCGCTTGGGCCGAGATGCGCGCATCGAGCGCGGGCGGCTCGATCATGCAGGCGAACGCCTTCGCGTGCGTCCCCTCGTCGATCAGCTTCCACGGCGTGTATGCGCCATCGCGGCCAAGCAGGCGATGCAGATCCTCGATTTGCAGCGCGAGCTCGGGAAATCCGAATCGGCGATGCACCAGCTTCCAGTCGAGCCGCCAGATCGCGCGGTCGGCCCGCTGATCGCCGACGGTGGCGAAATGCGCCGCGACGAGTGGCGAGTAGCTCCAGTCGAGCAGCCTGGTCGGGACGCCGTGGTGCTGCGCCGCGACGAGCAGCTCCCACTCGTCCGTCGCGTGCGCGAGATGCGGGCGCGAGTATCGCGCGAAGTTGCGGAGCACGTGCTCCTCGAGCCCGGTCTTCGTGTGCGGCGGGGTCGCGCCGCCAAGGCGATCGAGGCTGGTGAGCAGCAGGCGCGCGGTGTCGGCCGACCCGTGATACACGCTGCTGTCGCGACGCCGGCCCGTCACGAGATCCGGCTTCTGCGGAGTCACCAGGTCGATGAGCTCGCCCAGTGATCCGACGTTCGACTGTTCGATCCCCATGCGAGTTTGGCGTTGCGAGAAGCGTGACGGCGATCGGCGAACGTGCTCCCGATCACTCCTGCGGCTGACGCTCCGCGGCGCGGCGCGCGAGCCGCCGCGCGACCGACCGGAAGTAGCGCCAGCGAACGACCGACATCACGACGAACACGAATGCGAGCGTGATCGCCAGCGGCCAGTCCACACCGCTCATCGCGCTCACCACCCGATCGAGACGCCGAGCGTCCCGAGGTTGTCGTCAGGGTCGCTCGCGCCGCCGGCGCTGGCGCGGCGAAACCAGCCGGCGCGTCCGCCGACGCCGACGAGCAGCATCCAGTGCAGCTCGGCGCCGATGTAGGTCGTGTGCGCGCTCGTGTTCCAGGGATCCTCGCCGGTGCGGATGCCCGCCAGGCGCAGCGAGTAGCCCTGCCCGAACCGATGCGTGCGAAAGTACCCGAGCGAGAGCTCGACGCCCCCCTGCCCCGGCTCGGCCATCGCGATGACGCCGTCGCTCCGACTCCCCCGAAAGTCGAACAGCCCACCCGCCGCGAGCGACAGTCGGAGCGGTACGCCGTAGTGGATGCCGATCGCGGGAGAAATGCGCAGCTGGGTGGTGTCGGCCGATCCCTGCGCGGCGGCGCCCAGGGGCAGGAGCATGACGAGCAGGGCGGGTAGAGCGAGTCGGCGCATGGGGGAATGCTGTAGTGGTGCGAAGCGCGCGTCCAGCAGGGCAGACCCTCCAGCGCAGGGAGTGTTCCTGGGATGCGCTCACGGTGAGTCGCCGACTGGTCACTGGAAGATCTGTCGCAGATGGCGCTCGCGCGCGCCTCTACTTGAACCGCATGCCGTTCGGGGCGATCGCACCCGGCTTCGGCACGACGAACGGCTTCGCCGCGGGGGCCACTGGCTTGGCGGTCGGTACTCTCTTCGACGACTGGCTCGACCCACGTTCGGCCGCTGCACCCGTCGCCGGCCGGCCGTCAGTGCTCGCGACGGATTTCATCGTGAGCGCGATGCGGTTGCGCGGCAGGTCCACGGAGATCACGCGCACCTTCACCCGCTGGCCAACCTGCACGACCTGGTTGGGATCGCCGACGTAGCGGTCGGCGAGCTGCGAGACGTGCACGAGTCCGTCATGGTGCACGCCGATGTCGACGAAGGCGCCGAACGCGACGATGTTCGTGACCACGCCCTCGAGCTCCATCCCCTCGGTGAGGTCCTTCGGCTCGGTGACGTCGTCGCGGAAGGCCGGCGCTTCGAACGCCGCGCGCGGATCGCGGCCCGGCTTGCGCAGCTCGCTGACGATGTCGCGCAGCGTCGGGAGGCCGACGTCGTCGGACACGTAGCGCGCGAGGTCGATCGAGTCGAGGCGCGTTTCATTCGCCACCAGCTCTGCCACGGTCGCGCCGAGGTCGGAGGCCATGCGCTCGACGAGGGCGTAACGCTCGGGATGCACCGCGCTCGAGTCGAGCGGATGCGCCCCGCCGCGCACGCGAAGAAAGCCTGCCGCCTGCTCGAACGCCTTGGCGCCGAGTCGTGGGACATCGAGCAGCGCACGCCGCGAGCGGAACCCGCCGCGGTCGTCGCGCGCCTTGACGATATTCTCGGCCAACGTCGGGCCGATGCCAGACACGTACGACAAGAGCGCGACGGACGCGGTGTTCACCTCCACGCCGACGCGGTTCACCGCGCTCACGACGATGTCCTCGAGCCGCTTCCTGAGGCGCGTCTGATTGACGTCGTGCTGGTACTGGCCGACGCCGATCGACTTGGGATCGATCTTCACGAGCTCGGCGAGCGGGTCCTGCAGACGACGCGCGATGGACACCGCGCCGCGCAGCGACACGTCGAGCGTCGGCAGCTCGGCCACGGCCAACTCGGACGCGGAGTACACCGACGCGCCCGCCTCGCTCACGACGACGACCTGCGGTGGCGTGAGCGAGCCAGCGTCGCGCAGCGTCTGGCGCACGAGCGCCTCCGTCTCGCGCGACGCGGTGCCGTTGCCGATCGCGATGAGCTCAGCGCCAGACGATTCGACGAGCCTGAGTAGCGCGGCGGTGAAGCGATCGGGCTGGTGCAGCATCCACGCGTCGGTGTGCAGCACGGCTCCGGTCCGCGAGACCGCGGCGACCTTCACACCCGTACGGAATCCTGGGTCGAGCCCGATGACGATCCGTTCGCCCGCGGGCGCCGCGAGCAGCAGCTGCTCGAGGTTGCGCCCGAAGATCACGATCGCCTCCTCGTCGGCCTTCGTCTTGAGCTCCAGCCTGAGCTCGACCTCGATCGAGATGGAGAGGAGCCGCTTGTACGCCTCCTGCGCGGCGAGCCGGAGCTGGTCGTGCGCTCGACGATTTGCCGTGACCCTCACGGCGAGGCCGGGCACGATCTCGTCGACTGGCGCGGCGATCGTCCACGCCAACACACCTTCCTCTTCGCCACGCCGGATCGCCAGCACGCGATGCGACGGGATGGTGTGGAGCGGCTCGGCGAAGTCGTAGTAATCCTGGAACTTGGAGACGTCCTGCTCCTTGCCCGTGGTTGCGCGCGCCGTCACGCTGCCCTTTCGGCGCGTGAGCTCACGCACCCATCCGCGATGCTCGGCGTCGTCGGCGATGCGCTCGCTGAGAATGTCGCGCGCGCCGGCGAGTGCGTCGGCGTCGGTGGGCACGTCGCGCTCGGCACTCACGTAGTCGGTCGCGGCCACGATGGCGCCGGCATCGTCCAGCGCGCCAGTCCAGATCGCGTCGGCGAACGGCTCGAGGCCGCGCTCCCTGGCGATCGTCGCGCGCGTGCGCCGCTTTGGCTTGTACGGGAGATACAGATCCTCGAGCGCCTGCTTGGTCATCACGGCATCGAGTCGCGCCGTGAGCTCGGGGGTGAGCTTGCCCTGCTCGTCGATCGATCGGCGTATGGCGTCGCGACGTTCACCGAGCTCACGCAGGTATTCGGAGCGCTCCTGAATGGCCCGAAGCTGTGTCTCGTCGAGCCCGCCCGTGGCTTCCTTGCGATAGCGCGCAACGAACGGGAGCGTGTTCCCCTCGGCGAACAGCGCGAGCGTGGCGGCGACGGCGCGAGGTGGGAGCGCGAGCTCCTGCGCGACGGTGGCGGTCAGATGCGAAAGCTGGGACGAGTCCATCGGGGTGCGGGGTGCGGGGTGCGGGGTGCGGGGTGCGGGGGAGAAGCCTACGCGTCCGCGCGCTCCGCATCAGGACTTTCTGGCTCCCGCGTCGCCTCGTTTCGGCGCAGCGCTCGCGTCGCCTCACTTCCCACCACTGCGGCACTCCAAGCCAGCAGAGCCGCGAACAGAAGCGTGACGACCACCAGCGCCGCCGCCGGCACGCGCATCACACCGCCGATCGCGCTCGCCAGCGCGCCGAAGCGGCCCTTGGCAGCGTCCGCGAGCAGCAGCGCGCCCCACGCGACGATCGCCGCGAGTGCGGTCGTCCAGCCGATGCCGCGCCGCCGCCACTGCACCGCGCCGACGACGAGCGCGACGAGCACCACGCCCCACCATCCGGCGACCCACGTCATCGCGGCGATCGCGAGAGTCGCGACGAGAAAGACGATCACGGTTGGTCTCAGCGCCTCGGTGTCATGGTGAGCGTGGCGCTCCGTTGCGCCGCCGGGAGCGCATCACGAGTGGCTGGCACGTGCACGGCCTCGAGCTGGCCGGCGAGCCACTCCGGGATCCGGTCGCGGTATCGCGCACTCGCGGGGTTGCCCGACTGGCCACCTGGGTACGTCGCCCACGCATGCGGCGTTTCTCCCAGCTCAACGACCATGCGCCAGCTCGGGCCATTCGTGCCCGAGCCAGAGATGGGGCTGAGCGTGCCCGCGCCGCCCGACACGGGCAGGTCGAGCGCCGACAACGCCGGAATGCGCAGTAGATGGTTGATGTTGGCGTGCCGGATGGTGCTCCAGCGCCAGCCCTCTCCGTCCGGCGGACCGTATCGCTGGCGCGTCGCGAGAAATGCCGTCGCGAGCGCGGAGGCCAGGATCGCGTCGCGATCCTCGATCGCCGCCGTGCTGCGATCGTCCCACCAGTCGCTCGCCGAATCGGCCATCAGTCTCGACAGCACGGCGCTCGATGGCGCCAGGCGGCGCCCGCCGGGCGCGGACGCGAGCTCGTCCCACGTGCGAAGCGCCGCCTCGCGAAGCGCCGCCTCGAACAGCACGGCACCGGTGTTCGACATCGTATATCGCCGGTCCCAGCGCGCGAGCACGCGCACGGCATCGTCCAGCACCCGTGCGCTCGGCCCGTCGCCGCGCGCCGCGACGCGCCGCCCCGCGTTGATGAAGAACGGGACGAAGTAGTCGGCGCGCGCGCTGCCCGGATCGGTCTGAAAGCGACGCATGTCGTCCACCGTGACCACACTGTCCGCTCGGAGGAGTTCGTTGATTCGCAGCGCGCGCCACGGATCGTAGCTTCCACCAAACCAGAGTTTCGTCGTGGCGGGATCCATCGGCTGCTGGTTCGCCGACGCGAGGAATCCCTGCGCCGGATCGGCGGCCTGCGGCCACTGCGTCACGGGTGCATCGCCCGTCCAGTCGCTCGCGCTCGTCGTGCCGTCGAACAACCGGCTGCCGCTCCCGTCGCCCGGCCGGATCGGATAGCGGCCGACCGATCGAATCGCGATGTGTCCTTCGCGGTCGGCGGCGAGCATGTTCTGCGCGGGCGCGCGATACGCCTTCGCCATCGCGTCCTGCAGCTCGGCCGCCGACCGCGCGTGCGCGGCGGTGACGAACGCATCGAGCTCGCGGCCGTCCTCGAGCACGGTCCAGCGCATGGAGAGCCACCGGCCTCGCACGCGCTGCAACGGCCCGCGATGCGAGAAGTACAGCGTGTCGACGGCGAGCGTCTCACCACTCTTGCCGCGATACGTCTCCACGCGACGCTCGAGCGGACGCCACGCGCCATCCACCTTGTACCGCGTGGGATGCGCGTCGTCGTCGAGGACCTCGGCATAGAAATCCATCACGTCGGCGCCCGTGTTGGTGAACGTCCACGCGACGTCGCGGTTGAAGCCGATGACGATTCCCGGCGCGCCGGGGATCGTCACGCCGTAGACGTCGAGCGTGCCCGGCACCACGAGGTGTGCCTCGTACCAGATCGACGGCAGCGAGAGGTCGAGGTGAGGATCGCCGGCGAGCAGTGCATGTGACGTCGCGCTTCGTGACGGCGACACCGCCCAGTTGTTGCTCGCCATCCAACGCGCTGCGTCGTCATCGCCTGCCGTCTGGGCGAGCGCATGCGACGGAAGCCACGCGTCCGTCGCGGCGGCGACGACAACGCTCGAGCTGTCCGGTGCACCTGGCGGCGGAAGAGGACGCGTGTCGAAGTGGGGCGCGCGCTGCCCATTCGGCACGATCGGCTCCTGGATCGGCGAGTTGTCGGGAAAGAGCTGGGTCGCCGCGCTGGTGCCGACGAGCGCCGCCGCGGCGGCGCGATCGTGTTCGAGCGCGATGTAGGCGAGCGTCCATCCCATCCGCTCCAACAGGAGGTAGGAATCGATCGGTTCCCACTTCGGCGGGCGCTTGCCGAGCAGTCGGAACTCCAGCGGAAGCTCCGCTGCCGGCATCGCGTCGATGTACGCGTTCACCCCCTCGGCATACGCCCGAGCGAGGCGCATCATCCCGTTCGTGTCCGCGGC
Organism: bacterium; assembly: GCA_039933415.1. GTDB lineage: Bacteria > Gemmatimonadota > Gemmatimonadetes > Gemmatimonadales > Gemmatimonadaceae > AG11. The sequence goes on along the minus strand of JBDTOD010000094.1, from coordinate 484 downwards.
GGCCATTCGCCGCTCCGCCGCGCGCGGCAGCCCGAGCCGGCGCATCTCGCGGTCGAGATCGAGCGCCGCGTCGCCACCGAGCTCTGTCAAGCGGCCGCTGGCCGCGAGGGTCTGCACGTAGAGCTGGAACAGCCGATCGCGCGCGATGACGTAGCCGAGTGCGCGATACGCGTCGGGCTCACTCCGCGCGAAGATGTGCGGCACGGCGCGGTCGTCGTACACCACGCTCACGTCGGCGCCGAGGCCGGTGACCCTGGTCGAGGCATCGCGATCGGTCACGGCCGCGCGCGCGAGCGCCCAGACTCCATGCGCCGGCTCGAGGAATGGGCCGAGCGCCGGAGCGGGCGGGATGGGCCGCGCGCCGATCAGGAGCCCGGAGCCGAGGACGATGAGGGCGAGGAGCGTGCGCAGAGCGCGAATCATTCGGGCCGTGGGTACAGGTGGCGCTGTCATGCCTTTGGGGTCAGAGCCCGGGGTCAGAGCC
>JBDTOD010000093.1:0-18271 GCA_039933415.1 bacterium | reverse complement strand
GCCGAGCAATGGCGCCGATGGCGTCGGTGATCTTGCCGATGCGCTGCGATTTCTCGCCCAGCTCGACGACGGCGGGCACGGCGGCCTGTGTCACGGCGGAGATCGCCGCCATGGCGACGAGCGCCTCGTCGGCGGCGACGGTGCCGCGCCTGGTCGTGCGCTGCGCGACGTCGGCGGCGTTGCGCGCCTGCTCGGCGTTGCTCGCGACGGCGACGGCGCGTGAGGCCACACGGCTCGACGCTTCCGACGCGTTGTTCACGCCGCGAGTCTGCGTCGCGGCGGCATCGGCGATCGCGCCGGCGGCGCTCGACACTTCTTCGGTGGAGGCGGTCATTTCCTGCGCGCTCGACGCGAGCTCCTCCGCCGTGGTGGCGACGTCGGCGGCGGACGACTCGAGCTCCGCGATGTGAGAGCGGAGACCGGACGCCATCCGTCTGAATGCGCTGGCGAGCTCGCCCAGCTCGTCGTCGGACTCGAAGGCGAGCTCGTGGCGCAGCTCTCCGTGCGCGATGTGGTCGGCCTGACGGGAGAGCCGATGGATGCCGTTGGCGAGCTGTGAAGCGACGAAGAAGGCGAGCCCGATCGAGAGCGCGAGCGCGATGGTGGCGTAGATCGCGAGGTCGAGCACGGCGGTGCGTGCCTCCGCGAGGAGCCCGTCGGCGCTGCCGGACACGACGACCGCGCCGACGACGGCACCGTGAGCCGTGATCGGTGCGGCGGCGCTCAGCACTCGGTCCAGTGCCAGATCGTGGATGCCCGTGGCGGCGGCACGATTGGCGGTGATCGCCTCGGCGAGCCCGTCGGGGGGCGTCCATGCGGTCGCGCCGAGTTGCTCGTGGTCGCTGTTGATCAGCAGGCGGAATCGGCCGGACGCGTCGCGCGCGACGAGCTCGATGGCGCGCAGCTCGTTGCCCGCGCCGAGCACGTCGACGTTGGCGACGCGGGCGCGACGAATGAGGTCGTGCACGCGAGCGCCACTCAGGAGCGAGTCGCCGGGGATGCCGAACGCGGTCGCGCGCGCGAGATAGACGAGCCGCTCTCCCTGGGCGCGGGCGAGCGCACTGCGCACGCGAGCGTAGGTGGGGAAGAGCAGCACGGCGAGCGTGATCACGACCGCGGCACCAACGAGCGCGGCCAGCTTGAGCCGCAGGGGAAAGCGAGTCGCGGCAGCCAGGAGACGGAGGGCGATGGGAGGGAGACGTGCTGCGCGTGATTGACGCTCGACGCGCACCGAAGTTACGGGTCGACGAGGCGTGGCTACAAGCCGTCCCATCCGCTTGTTCTGCCTGCTGCCCGGGGTAGCTTTCGGCTTCTCTCCGACGGAGGCGTCATGGCGCAGGGTGGGTTGATGGTGAGCGTATCCGGAATTCGTGGCCGAGTGGGCGAGGCGCTCACGCCCGATGTCGTGGCGCGGTACGCGGCGGCGTTCGGGGCATGGTCGCTCGCGCAGGGCGGATCGGTTCGAGTGGTCGTGGGCCGCGACAGCCGAGTCTCGGGGCCGATGTTCCACCGGATCGTGGTCGGCACGCTGCAGCTCACCGGGTGCGACGTCATCGACATCGGGCTCACGACGACGCCAGGCTGCCAGCTGGCGGTGGAGCATCATCATGCCGCGGGGGGCGTGATGCTGTCGGCCAGTCACAATCCCATCGAGTGGAACGCGCTCAAGCTCATCGGCTCGAGCGGACTGTTCCTCGAGGCATCGCAAGGGCTCGCGATGCGAGCGCTCCTCGAGACGGGAATCGAATACGCCTCCTGGGACAAGATCGGCGTGGTGACGGAGGACGCCGACGTGGCGCGCCGGCACGTGGCGTCGGTGCTCGCGATCCCGTACGTCGACGTCGAGGCAATCCGTCGCCGAGGGTTCAAGGTCGCGCTCGACTGCGTGCGCGGCGCAGGCGCGACGGTGATGCCGATGCTGCTCGAGGCGCTCGGCTGCGAGGTCGTGTCGATCAACCTGGAGACGGACGGTCGCTTTCCGCGCGAGCCTGAGCCCATTCCCGAGAATTTGTCAGCGCTGGAAGCTCTAGTCAGGGAGAGTGGTGCCGACATCGGATTTGCGGTGGATCCTGACGTAGACCGGTTGGCGATCGTCAGTGATGAAGGGCGAGCGATCGGCGAGGACTACACGCTGGCGCTTGCCGCGCGGCTGGTACTGCGTCATCGTCGTGGCCCCGTGGTGACGAACCTCTCGACCAGCCTGCTGGTGGAGGACGTCGCGCGCGAGGCGGGCGTGGAGGCGATCCGGGCTCCGGTTGGGGAGGTGAACGTCGCGGTGAGGATGCGCGAGGAGAACGCGCCGATCGGCGGCGAAGGGAACGGCGGGGTCATCCTGCCCGAAGTACATCTTGGGAGAGACGCGCCGATCGGCGCGGCCCTCCTTCTGCAACTGTTGGTGGAGGAAGGGCGCCGAGTGTCGGAGATCGCGCGGTCGCTGCCGAGCTACGTGATCGTGAAGGACAAGCTCGCCAGGCCGAACGCCAGCCTGGACGCGGTGTACGGCGCACTTCGCTCGGCATTTCCCGATGCTGGAGCGGACATGCAGGACGGGCTGCGGCTGGCCTGGTCGGATCGGTGGGTGCACGTGCGGCCGTCGGGCACCGAGCCGATCGTGCGCGTGATCGCGGAGGCGCCCGACGAGGCGCAGGCCCGCGAGCTCGTGCGGCGCTCTCGCGAGCCGCTCGACGCGCTGAGCGCGTAGCGGCTGGGCGGGCTGAATCATTTCCAGAGGAAGCGGACCATGTGCGGAATTGTCGGATATGTCGGCTCCAGAAAGAGCGCGACGCTCCTGATCGACGGTCTGAAGCGGCTCGAGTACCGCGGCTACGACTCGGCGGGGATCTCGATCATGAACGGGAAGGGCGTCGAGACGCGGAAGGCGAAGGGGAAGATCTCGTTTCTCGAGGCCGCGCTGATCGCCAACCCGGTGGACGGCAACGTCGGCATCGCACACACGCGCTGGGCGACGCACGGGCCGCCGAACGAGTGCAACGCCCATCCGCACCATGACTGCACCGGTACGGTGTCGGTCGTGCACAACGGGATCATCGAGAACTATGGCCCTCTGCGCGCGATGCTCCAGAAGACGGGGCATACGTTCGTGTCGGAGACGGACACGGAGGTGCTCGCACACCTGATCGAGGCGGCGTTCGACGGAACGCTCGAGGAGGCGGTGATCGATGCGCTCGCGCTCGTCGAGGGGACGTACGGCATCGCGGTGATCTCGTCGAGGGATCCGGACAAGATCGTCGCGGCACGGAAGGGCAGCCCGCTGCTCATCGGGCTCGGCGATTCGGAGTACTACGTGGCGAGCGACGTGGCGGCGATCCTCCAGCACACGCGCCAGGTGGTCTATCTCGACGATGGCGAGATGGCGGTGCTGACGCGCGACGGTTACCACGTGATGGATCTCGACGCACAGATCGTGAAGAAGGGCGTGAGCCGCATCGACTGGGATCTCGACATGATCGAGAAGGGCGGCTTCGACCACTTCATGCTCAAGGAGATCTTCGAGCAGCCGCAGACGATCCAGAACACGATGCGCGGCCGCCTCGTCACCGACGAGGGCTTCACCAAGCTCGGTGGACTGAACCTGACGCGCGAAGAGCTTCAGAACCTCGACCAGATCGTGATCACGGCGTGCGGTACGAGCTGGCACAGCGCACTGATCGGCGAGCTGATGATCGAGGAGCACGCGCGCATCCGCTGCGAGGTGGAGTACGCGTCGGAGTTCCGGTATCGGAATCCGATCATCACGGACAAGACGCTCTGCATCGTCATCTCGCAGTCGGGCGAGACGGCGGACACGCTTGCCGCGATGCGTGAGGCGAAGCGTCGGGGCGCGAAGACGCTCGGCCTGGTGAACCAGGTGGGCTCGACGATCGCCCGCGAAGACGACGGCGGCATCTATCTGCACGCCGGCCCGGAGATCGGCGTCGCGTCGACGAAGGCGTTCACGAGCCAGGTGGTGGCGCTCGCGCTGCTGACGCTCAAGCTGGGCCGCCTGCGCACGATGTCGGTGGTGCAGGGGCGCGAGGTCGCGCAGGCGCTCGAGGCGCTGCCGGCGCAGATCCAGTCGATCCTCGACCGCGCGTCGGAGATCGAGACGATCGCCGACGCGTTCCATGACGCGACGAACTTTTTGTATCTCGGCCGGGGCTACAACTTCCCTGTCGCCCTCGAGGGCGCACTGAAGCTCAAGGAGATCAGCTACATCCACGCCGAGGGCTATCCGGCGGCGGAGATGAAGCACGGTCCGATCGCGCTGATCGACGAGAACATGCCGGTGGTGTTCATCGCCCCGCACGACTCGGTGTTCGACAAGGTCGTGTCGAACGTGCAGGAGGTGAAGGCGCGCGGCGGCCGCGTGATCGTGCTGACGAGCCGCGAGGAGCCATCGCTGGCGGGAAAGATCGACTACGAGTTCCGGATCCCGGAGACGATCGACATGCTGAACCCGGTGCTCGCGGCGATCCCGCTGCAGCTGCTCGCGTATTACATCGCCAACAAGCGCGGGCTCAACGTGGATCAGCCGCGGAATCTCGCGAAGTCGGTGACGGTGGAGTAGGCCGTTCACTCGGCAGGTGAAACGGGGCGGGGCTCTTCGCGGGACCCGCCCCGATTTTATTGCTCATGTGCCGTGGTTCACGCGAAGACGCGGTGCTCGCGGAGAAGTGCAACGACACTTGGTGAGGGATGCGGCACGTTGTGCTTGACCGATACGACCGATTTCCTGAGTCGCCAATCTCGTCGGTCGCAGTCCTCTCGGCTTCTTCGCGTCTCCGCGTGAACCCCAAGCGCAAGGGTCTCGCGCCGTTGGAAACGCTCGGCGGCGGCCTGATCCTGCCGCCGTGGCTCGAGGAGAACCGCGCCGGCATCGAGAACGCGCTGCCGTCTCTGGCGGAGCGCTAGCCGAATGTCTTGCGCGCTCGGCGCGAGTGTCCGCATCGTTGAGCGACCCTCGATCGCTCGCACTCTCTCAATCCCGCTCGTCATGCGCTCACCTCTCGCACCGATCGCGCTCGCTCTCGCTCTGATCACGACGGCGTGCTCCTCACGAACGGAGGATGCTCAGCGCGCGGACTCGAGCGCCCCTCACGTTTCCATCTCGAGCCCGGCGCCTACGGCCGAGCGCGCGCCGCTCGCGGCGGGTGACGTCCGCATCGTCGCGGCGGACAGCGGGATCGACCTCGCGTTGATCGGCGACACGATCACCTCGGGACTCTCCGAGCACGCGATCGCGAAGGTGCGCCAGGAGACGGACACGACCAACGTGACGGGGAAGGGCTTCGGCGCGGATCTCGAGAAGATGGTGAAAGGAACGGTGCAGAAGGCCGTCGGCACCCGGGTCGGCTTCCCGATCTCCGCGGTGCGCGACGTGCGCTACGATGGGCGCGCGATCGTGATCGAGTGGGCGGGAAAGCCACCGCGGATCTTCGGCAGCACGAAGGTGAACGACAAGCCGCTGCTCGAATCGTTCCCGCCGGAGGACGCGAAGCGGTTCGCGGACGCCGTCATGGCGCGGAAGCGCGCGCGGGGGATGTAACCCCCGAGGCCGATACGCGCGGCGCGCCCGTCCGACTCCGAGGCTCTGCCGGTACGGGGCATTGCCCCGACCGTTCTCGCCGTGTTGCGTTAAGGCAGACTGTCCGACGCTCGGAATGCGTCTTGCGCGACATGACCTCCGGCCAGCCTCTTTCCGTCTGATTCGATGACCTCCACACTCGCCGCGCCGCCGTCCGACGACGTGAACGCGAAGGATCTACGCGTCACGCGCGTCCGTCCGCTGCGCGGCCCGAACTATTGGCGCCTCGCGCCAGTGATCGCGTGCGACGTGCGCCTCGGCGCGCTCGAGCGTCGATCCACCGCCGATCTGCCCGGGTTCACCGATCGGCTGCTCGACGTGTTGCCGACCTTGCGAGAGCACCCGTGCAGCCGCGGCACCGCGGGCGGCTTCGTCGAGCGGATGCGCGAGGGGACGCGATTGCCGCACGTGCTGGAGCACGTCGCGCTCGAGCTCCAGACGCTCGCCGGAAGCGACGTGAGCTTCGGCCGCGTGGTGGCATCGGGCGACGAAGGCGTCTGGTGGGTGATCGTCGAGTACGAGGAGGAGGCGGTCGGCGTGGAGAGCATGCACGAGGCAGCCCGCGTGCTGCGCGCCTGCGTGGCCGGCGACGTGGTCGCGGCGGACGAGCTCGTGCACGACATGCAGCGGCTGTACGAGAACGTGCGGCTCGGACCGTCCACCGGTGCGATCGTCGAAGAGGCGCGGCGGCGCGGCATCCCGGTTCGGCGGCTCAACGCACGCTCGCTCGTGCAGCTCGGACTGGGCCGGCATCTGCGTCGCATCCAGGCGACCGTCACCGATCGCACCAGCTCGATCGCGGTCGAGATGGCGCAGGACAAGGACGAGACCAAGCGGGTGCTCGGGAACATCGGCCTGCCCGTGCCGCGCGGGGGAGTGGTGCGCACGGTGGAGGAGGCACTCGAGCTGGTGGAGGAGATCGGTTTTCCCGTGATCGTGAAGCCCCTCGACGCGAGCCATGGCCGCGGGATCTCGCGCCGGCTCGACGACGTCGAGCACGTGCGACAGGCATTCGACGAAGCGCGCGAGTTCGGCCGCCGAGTGCTGATCGAGAGCTTCGCGACCGGGAACGACCATCGCGTGCTGGTGGTGAACGGCAAGGTCGTCGCCTGCGCCGAGCGTGTGCAGGCGCGCGTGAACGGCGACGGGCAGCAGAGCATCCGCGCCCTCATCGAGGTGGCGAATCGGGATCCACGACGGGGGATCGGCCACACGAAGATCCTCACGCATCTCCCGATGGACGATCAGACCGAGCGGTTCCTCGATTCGCAGGGGAAGACGCTCGACACGATCCCCGCGCTCAATGAGGAGGTCTTCCTGCGGCAGACGGCGAACCTCTCGACGGGGGGCACGTCGATCGACCGCACGGAGGAGATGCACCCCGACAACGTGACGGCGTGCGAGATCGCCGCCGCGGCGATCGGACTCGACATCGCCGGCATCGACGTGATGACGGTGGATGTCTCGGTGCCGTTCCGCGAGAACGGCGCCGTCATCATCGAAGTGAACGCGGGCCCCGGCATCCGGATGCACACGCATCCCACCGAGGGAACGCCGCGCGGCGTGGGCGCGCCGATCGTGGACATGCTGTATCCGCCGGGCGTCGAGTCGACGATTCCGGTGATCGCGGTGACCGGCACCAACGGCAAGACCACGACGACTCGCCTCATCGCTCATCTGTTTCGCAACACCGGGCGGACTGTTGGCTTCACGACGACCGACGGCGTCTATCTGCAGAACCGGCTCGTGATGGAAGGGGACATGACGGGTCCGTTTGCGGCGAACATCATCCTCACGAATCCGACGGTGGACGTCGCCGTGCTGGAGACGGCGCGAGGCGGCATCCTGCGCGCCGGGCTGGGATTCGATGAAGCCGACGTCGGGGTCGTACTGAACGTCTCTCCAGATCATCTCGGACTTCGCGGCATCCACACGGTGGAGCAGCTCGCCGACGTGAAGGCGGTGATCCCGTCGGTGACGAAGCGCGATGGGCACGCGGTGCTCAACGCCGACGATCCGCTCGTCTATGCGATGCGTGAGCGAACGGGCGCGGACATCGTACTCACCAGCGCGCTCGACACGGAGAACGAGCACGTCGCGGATCACGTCTCGCGCGGCGGCATCGCCGTCGTGGTGGAGCAGGGGACGTTCGTCATTCGGCGCGGTCGGCTGCGCATCCCGATCGCCGCGGAGCACGACGTGCCGCTGACGATCGGTGGCGCGGCGAGGTTCCAGCGGCACAACGTGCTCGCCGCGATCGGCGCGGCGTACGTGCAGGGGATGCGCTACGACGACATCCGCGCCGGCCTGCTCTCGTTCTTCCCGTCACCGGCCACCACGCCAGGCCGGATGAACATGATCCGCGTGCGCGGCGGCGGCCGCGTGCTGGTGGACTACGCGCACAACGCAGCAGCCATCGCCGGCCTCGTGGACTTCGTGTGGCGCACGCCGGCGACGAAGCGTTACTGCGTGCTCACCGTACCCGGCGACCGGCGCGACGACGACATCCGCGAGGCGGGCCGGCTGTGCGCGCGGTTCGACAAGGTGATCATCAAGGAGGACATCGACCGGCGTGGGCGTGCGCCAGGCGAGATCGCCGCGCTTCTGAGCGAGGGACTCGTGCAGGGCGGGCTCGATCCGTCGAACATCGAGGTGCTCTACCAGGAGAACGAAGCGATCATGCGCGGCCTCGACCTGCTCGGCGAGGAGGATCTCCTCGTCGTTCACGCCGACAAAGTGCCGGGCACGCTGGCCGTCGTGCGCGAGCGCGCGGTGCAGAACCCGTGACGAGCGCGACTCGTCCCGACGCGGCGACGGAGATCCGGATGACGGCGCTGCACGCGACCCGAGGGAAGAACTTCTGGTCGATGCGGCCCGTGACGCGCATGGATCTGCTCGTCGGCGCCTACGACGACATCTCATCCGCCGACGTGGCCGGCTTCACGGAGTCGCTCGTCGCCGTGATGCCCGGACTGGCGGAACATCGCTGCTCGATCGGCGAGCGCGGCGGATTCGTCGTGCGGCTGCAGCGCGGCACCTACGCGCCCCACATCATCGAGCACGTCGCCCTCGAGCTGCAGACGATGATGGGGCACGACGTGGGGTTCGGTCGCACGCGCGGCGGCGACGTGGACGGCGAGTACACCCTCGTGTTCGAGCACGAGCACGAACAGGTCGGCCTCCGTGCCGCCGCGCTCGCGCTGGAAACGGTGCAGCACGCATTTGACGGATCGCTCGAGCGCGTGGATGCGGCGGTCGCCGAGCTCAAGGCGATCGCCGAGACGCCCGACGTGCCACCGCCGTACGTGCGCGTGCTGTGCGGCGTGACCGGTGGCTCCGGCAGAAGCGAGGCGCAACGACTGCTGCGCGAGCGGCTCGGCGATCCCGAGGCGCTCGTGATCGACGTGTCGCCTTCATCTCTGCTGCAGGCCGGGTTGCCGTACGCGCGATCGCAGATGGCGATCATCCTCGACGCCGACCTGACCGACGTGCCGCTCCGCTATCAGGAAGAGGAGCGCGCGACGAAGCTCGTCAACGTGCTCGCCGACGCGGTGCGGCGTGACGGCATGATCGTCTGCCCGGCCAAGGGCTGGGAGATCCAGGACTATGCGCGTGAATCGGGCTGTCGGATCGCGGTGTTCGCCGCGGACGACGACGTGACGCAGCGCGACAGCCGGCGTGCACGTGCCGTGGGGCGTGTGCGCGACGGCCACATCTGGATCGAGGGCTTCGGCGATGCCGAGGACGCAGGCGCGCTCGACCCGGCGTTGCCGATAGGCGCGCAGGTCGCGGCGGCGCTCGCGCACGCAACGATCCGCGCCGAGGGTGACGGATGACGCGACGGCCGGAGCCCGCGCTCCCGCGGGTGGATTCGCCGTCGCACACCGCACTCGATCCCGACGACCACGGACCGCTGGTTCTGATCGGCGGAGCCTGCACGCCAGGTGGAGACGCGCTCGGCGCCTTCATCTCGCTCGCGCGCGAGGTCGGTGGGCCGATCGTCGGCATCACGTCGGCGTCGGAGAATCCCGTGGAGAGCGCGCGGCTCTGGCGCGAGGACTTCGCCTCCATCGGCGTGCAGGACATCGTGTTTCCGCGCGTCAAGCGCGACAAGGATCGGCTCGACCGCGAGCTGGCGGCGCGCATCGACGAGGCGGGCGCGGTGTTTCTTGGCGGCGGCAGCCAGATCAAGCTCGTCGCGGAGCTGAGCGGCACGCGCGCCGAAGCCTCGATCAAGGCGCTGTCCAGACGCGGCGGCGTGATCTGCGGCACGAGCGCCGGCGCGGCCGCGCTGACCTCGCTGACCATGGCGGGGGGCGAGATCGACGAAGAGGGACAGCTCGTGGAGCAGTACCTCGGCCCGGGATTTGGCCTGCTCGACTTCGAGACGATCGTCGACACGCACTTCTCGCGGCGACGCCGGCTCCAGCGGCTGTTCGTCGTGATCGCGGGCAACCCGCAGCTGCTCGGACTCGGCATCGACGAAGACACGGCGCTGGTCGTGCACGGGCACCTCGGTGAGGTGGTCGGTGCAGGGGGTGTCACCTTCGTCGACGGTCGCGACAGCGTGCGGTTCGACAACGCGGACGATCTGGACCGAGGGCGTCAGCTCACATTGAGCCATCTTCGCGTGGGCATCGTGGGGACGCACTACGTGCTCAACCTGCGCGAGCGCGAGCTCGAGGTGCTCGTGCAGGGCGAGGCGAGTCCGCACCGCCGTACTCCGCCGTATTCGGAATCCGCGCACGTGGGCGACTAGCCAATGGTCTCCATCGCGCTGCGACCCCGCACGGCGTCCGAGATCGTCGATGCCGCATTCCAGATCCTGCGCGCGCACTACGCGCAGTTCGTCATGTGCTCGGCGCTGGCCTATCTGCCCTGGCTCGTGGTGCAGCTGCTGATCGCGAGCGATCCGGCGATTGTGACGCGTGTCGGCATCGGGATGACGTTCGCCCTTGCCATCGGCGTGTGGCTCGTCTTCGCGCTGATGAGCGCCGTGCTCATCGTGTGCGCGTCGCAGGCCTATCTCGGCGACCCGGTGGACGTCGGTGTCGCCGTGCGCACCGCGATACCCCGCTTGCCGACGGTGTTGCTGGGCGCGATCGCCCGCTACACGTGCATGTTTCTCGGCGTGCTCTTCTTCGTGGTTGGTGCGATCTACGTCGGCGCGCGGTTGTTCGCCGTCACGCCGGTCATCGTGCTCGAAGGCGCGGGCATCGGACAGGCGTTCAAGCGCTCCTCCTTTCTGTCGGAGGGGCGGAAGTGGCACGTGCTGAACACGCTCGGGCTCGTGGCGATCATCTACTGGGTCATCGGGATCGGCGTGCAGATCGGCGCGCTGATGCTCGGCAGCCTGATGGTGCAGGCCATCGTCACGGCGATCTATACCATCCTCGTCTATCCGGTCATCGCAATCACCGAGGCGCTGTTGTACTACGACGCGCGCATCAAGAGCGAGGGGCTCGACATCCAGCTCATGGCAGGCGCGCTCGACGCCGCCGCGCCGAGCGAGCCGGCGGCAGGCTGACGCGCCACTCGTGCTGATCCAGGCCGCGCAGCGCGTCTGGCCGCCGGCGACGGTGCACGACACTGTTGCCGCGGTCGCGCGGCAGCTCGTCTATCGGCGTGGCCTCGGCAACTCGCTCGGCGAGCGGATCCTGAACTGGATCGGCCAGGCGATCGCGCGGCTGTTCCGCACGTTCGGCGGGACGGGGATCCCGCGCGCGATCGGATTCGCCGTCGTCACGCTCCTGGTGCTCCTCGTCGTGGCGCGGCTCGTGATCGCCGCCCGCGCGCGAGACGACGGTGTTGGCGCCATAAGACGTCGCGGGCGCGGCGAGCGACCCGACGATCCGTTCAGCACGGCGGAGCGGCTCGCGGGAGAAGGAAAGCTCGAGGAGGCGGCGCACGCGCTGTATCGCGGCGTCCTGCTCGCGCTGGCGCGAACCGAGCGGCTGCGCCTCGATCCATCCAAGACGAGCGGCGACTACGCACGAGAGCTCCGCTTGCGTGGCTCGTCGGTCCACCAGCCGTTCCGTGCGTTCGCTCGCAGATTCGACGTCGCCGTGTACGGCCATGGCCCGATCGACGCGGCGCTCGTCGCCGACCTGTGGACGCTCGCGGCACCCTTTCTTCCGCGCGCGCGCGCCGCATGACCGAGACATCGCATCCTCCGGTGCGGAGCCGCGAATGGTGGACGCGGCCCGGTATCATGCTGCCGCTGGTCGTCGCGCTCATCGCACTGGTGGCGCTGCTCGCACCGCAGGGCGGAGGTGATGACCTGGGGGACACCCGGCTCTCGACGCATCGTGCAGGTCCGTCCGGCGCGCGGCTGCTCTATGAGAGTGTCGAGCGCCTCGGGTGGCGCGCGTCGCAGCGTGACACGAGCCCGGCGCCCGGGCCAGCGACCGGCATCACCGTGCATGCCGTGCTCGCTCCGTCGCGACGCGTGACAGCCGGCGAAGCGCACGCCTACCTCGAGGCCGTGCGGGGGGGCGACGCACTGCTCCTCGTGCTCGAGACGCGCGATGCCCTCTCCGATTCGCTCGGCGTGCAGCATACGACTCGCGGCGGTCAGCTCGTGCCGATCGCGGCGGACCTCGAGGGATGCCGCCGGCAGATCGAGCTCGTGCCGCCGCGCTGGGTGGACGGCCGCGTTCACCTGTGGGGACTGCGGTGGCAGCACGGCCCGCCCGGGGACCGCAAATTGTTCGGCGTGGTGAACTTCGACGATCCCGCCGGCGGCGCGGGTGAGAGCGTGGTGGGCTTCGCGCTTGGCAAGGGACGCGTCGTCGTCGTGGCCGACCCCGACCTGCTGCGCAACGACGTCGTGCGTCGCTGCGCGTGGGGCGCGGATGTGCGCGTCGTCCGGCTGCTCGAGTGGCTGCGAGCCGGGGGCCTGGTGGCGCGCACGGCGCTGGTCGTCGACGAGTATCATCACGGGTACGGGCACGCCCCAACGGCGTCCGATGTCGTCTACGACTTCCTGATCGGACATCCCGTGGGACGCACCGTCCTGCAGATCGCCCTCGCGGCGCTCGTGCTGCTCCTCGCCGTCGCCCCACGCGCCCTGCCGCCGGTCGACGTGCTGCGCGTCGAGCGCCGGCATCCCCTGGAACAGATCGATGCGCTGGCTCACGCGTACGAGCAGGTGCATGCGACGCGTACCGCGGCCGCGCGACTCGTCCACGGGCTCCGCTCTCGCGTGGAGCGCGGATGGCGACCCGAGCGCGGACGTCCCGATGACGATTTTCTTCATGACGCCGAACTGCGCGCTCCGGCGCTGGCGGGCGACGTGGATCTCGTGCGGCGCGCCCTGCACGAAACGCTGCCCGACCGCGATCTTCCCGAGCTCGGTGCCGCACTGCGGCGCATCGAGCAGACCCTCACGCCGACCCGACCAGGATGAGCCTCACCGTTGAGCAGGGCGCCGAGCTACTCGGCCGAGTGCGCGCGTCCGTCGCGAGCTACGTCGTTGGACAGGAGGGGACGGTGAACGACGCGCTGATCGGCTACCTCGCGCGCGGACACGTGCTGGTGGAGGGAGTGCCGGGCACGGCGAAGACGCTGCTGGTACGGGCGCTCGCCGCGGCGCTCGGGCTTCGCTTCTCGCGCATCCAGTTCACGCCCGATCTCATGCCGTCCGACGTCACCGGCGTGAACGTGCTGCGCGATCCCGCGCGCGGCTTCGAGTTTCAGCCTGGCCCGATCTTCACCGACCTCCTGCTCGGCGACGAGATCAATCGTGCGCCAGCCAAGACGCAGTCGGCGCTCCTCGAGGCGATGGCCGAACGTCAGGTCACCGTTGACGGGGTATCGCGCCCCCTCGGCGAATCGTTCACCGTGTTCGCGACCCAGAATCCGGTCGAGCACGAAGGGACCTATCCGCTGCCTGAGGCGCAGCTCGACCGCTTTCTCGTCAAGACGGTGATGCCATATCCCACGCGCGAGGCCGAGCTCGAGCTGCTGGCGCGGTATGAGAGCGGGTTCGACGCGGAGCGACTCGAAACGGCGAAGATGCCGGCCGCCCTCTCGGCGGTGGACGCCACGGCGCTTCGGCTCCTCGTGGACGGCGTCCGCGTGGCGCCGGAGGTACGCGTCTACATCGCCGACATCACGCGCTCCACGCGGGAGGAGCGCATGCTCTCGCTCGGTGCGTCGCCGCGTGCGACCGTCGCGCTGTTCCGCGCGGCGCGCGCCGCGGCGGTTCTCGAGGGGCGCGACTTCGTCACGCCCGACGACGTGAAAGGCGTGACGCCCGCCGTGCTCCGCCATCGCATCAACCTCGCGCCCGAGCTCGAGGTGGAGGGGCGCAGTACGGACGACGTGCTCGAGGCGCTGCTCGCGCGCGCTCGAGTGCCCGAGTGACGTCGTGAGCGTGCTCGCGCGGCTCTCCGCCTGGCTCGTGCGGCGCTGGCGCGTGATCGCGTTCGTGCCGACGCGGCGGCTGGCGATGTTCGTCGCGCTCGCGTCGCCGCTCTGGCTCGTGCCGCGGCCGGTCGGCCCGTGGCTGGCCCTCGCGACGGTGATCGCGATCCTCGTCGTGGCCGCATTCGACGTCGCGACGCTGCCCGCCGAGCGAGACGTGCGAGTCGAGCGCGCGATGGAGCCTACCGTCGGCGTCGGCGACGCGACGGAGCTCGCGTACCGCGTGTGGTCGGAGTGGGGGAGAACACTGTATCTCGTGCTCCACGACTCGCTGCCCGCCGAGCATCTCGTGGGAGGGGTCACGCCTGTCGAGCGCCGCCTGCCACCGCGCGGCATGATCGAGGTCGCGGGCGTCGTCACTGGGATGGCGCGCGGCGACGCGATGCTCGGTCCGGTCGCGCTGCGGACTCGCACTCGATTCGGATTGGCCGCCCGCACGCTTCGCTACGCGATGGACGACCGAGTGCTCGTCGCACCGTCGCTTGCCGGCGTGCGCCGATTTCGCTGGCTCGCCGTGCATCAGCGGCTCGCCGTGGCCGGCGTGCGCGACACGCGACGGCGCGGCGAGGGACGCACCTTCGCCAACCTCCGCGACTACGTCGTGGGCGACGATCCTCGGCACATCGACTGGAAGGCGTCGGCGCGGCGTGGGCGGCCGATCACGCGAGAGTTCACGATCGAGCAGTCGCAGACCGTCTACCTGCTGATCGACGCCGGCCGGTCGATGACGCAGATCGCCGGCGCGTTCGCGCGGTTCGAGTACGCCCTGTCGTCCGCCCTGGTGCTGGCCGACGTCGCGAGCACGGCGGGCGACCGCGTGGGCGCGATGGTGTTCGACGACCAGCTTCGCGCGCTGGTGCCGGCGCAGCGCGGCAGGGCGGCGCTTCAGGCGCTGCGCACGGCGCTCGTGCCGGTGCAGCCCTCGCTCGTGGAGCCCGACTACGCGGCGGCGTTCCGCGCGCTGGCGGCGAGGCAGCGCAAGCGCGCGCTACTCGTCATGCTCACCGACGTGATCGACGGGCGCGCGGCGCGCGCGTTGCTCGGTCATCTCACGCGCGGTGCATCGCGGCATCTCGCCATCGTCGTCGCGCTGCGGAACGAAGCGCTCGTTCAGGCGGCGCGGCTTCCGGAATCGGGCGGCGTCGGCGCGCTCTATACGAGCGCGGCCGCGGAAGAATTGCTCGCCGAGCGAGCGACCGCGCTGCAGCGCATGCGCGACGCGGGAGTGATCGTGCTCGACGTCGCGCCCGACGCGATGGCTGCGGCGGTCGTCAACCAGTACCTCGAGCTCAAGGCGCGCGGCGCGCTGTGAGCGGCGCCATCGCCAGTCGCGGCGCCTCTCGCGGTGTGAGCGGGTCGGCATCGCCTTCGACCTCGAGTTGGTCTCTACCGACGTGCCGCGTGCGTCCACCGCGCAGATAGGCCACCAACAGCACGAGCGTCGTGCCGCTCACGGCGAGCTTTCCCTCGATCGGCCACCACTCGATCGGTGAGATGAAGCCTTCCAGCGTGCCGGCGACGAGCAGCAGCAGCGTCGACACGCCGATCAACCGGATTGCGCGCCTGCCGTTCTCGATCAGGGCGCGTCGCCGCGAGCGAGCGCCCGGCAGCAGCATGCCCGCCGCGACGAGGAACGAGGCGCCGCCGGCGACGCAGATCGCGAACAGCTCGAGCACCCCGTGCGGCGCCACGAAGGCAATGAGAAGCGTCGCGATGCCCTTGCTGGCGTAGAGGCCGACGACGCTTCCCATCGAGATGCCATTCGTCACGAGCAGGAGGGCGGAGAGCACGCCGGCCGTGATCCCGCCGGCAAAGACGGCGAAGGTGACCTGGACATTGTTGGCGATGATGCCGGTGGCCATCAGCGGGCGAAAGAGCTGCGGATCGTCGATGTAGCCGTCGCCCGATTTCGCCCGTCGCACGCCGCTCTCGGCGCGCTGGAGCATGCCCTCGGGGAGAAGTTGCACCGCGACGCGCGGCGAACGGTACACGCCGACTCCGGCGATCACGGCCGGCCCGAACAGCAGTAGTCCCGCGAGCGCGATCGGCGCCGCGGAGCGACGCACTTCGGCCGGTGCGTCGCTGAAGAGGAAGCGCAGCGCGGCGCGGAGCGGCATGCCGCGATCGCGATAGAGCAGGTTGTGCGCGCCGGCGACGAGCCGGCCGAGATAGAACAGCTCGTCGAGCGAGCGACCGGCCGATGCGGTGCGAAGTCGCGCGAGATCCGCCGACAGCGCACGATACTCGGCGACGAACTCGCGGACCGCCTGCTCGTCCAGTGCGCGAAGACCGCGCTTCTGTGCGGTCGCGAGTCGTGCGGCAAACGCGTTCCATCTGGGCGAGCCGGCGGCGATGAGCGCCTGTCGCTCGCGACCCGCTCCGGTCTCACCGCGCGACGCGACGCCACCCGCGCGCGCCTGCCGCTCGCGATCGTGCAGCTCGAGAAGTCGCGCCGAGGGGGCACGAGTGTCGTCCGGAGCAAGCGCGGAGGCGAAGCGCACCGCGAGCTGTGCGGCGAGCGAGCTTCGCCGCGCTGGATCGAGCGTGGACCAGCGCTCGACGAATCGCGCGAGCACCAGATACTCGTCCTCGCTGAGCGCCGTCTGAAGCTGCGCCTGCGCCGCCGCGGCCGGCAGTGCGGCGACCGGCATCGCCGCGCGGCGCGCGTCTTCGCGCACGACGATCGTCCCAGCCACGATGTCGCCAAGGCGCCGGCCACGCTTCGTCGCGATGACGCTGATCATGCCGACGAGGTAGAAGAACCCGGGCTGCATGTCGATCACGCGAATCAGGTTCCGCACCGCCGACGTGGCGAAGGTGACTGAATAGCCTCCCTCGCGCACGACGCGAATCCGATTGAGCCGCTTGCCGGGCGTCTGGCCGTCCATCAGCCCTTCGAACAGCACGTAGTAGCCCCAGAGCAGCCCGAATTGCACGAGGACGAGAATGGCGACGGCCCACGTTCCGCTCGCGTCCATGCCGACCGTGCCGCGGCGTCCCGCGACCGCGAACAGCGTGATCGCGACGACGAGCATCGCCCCGCCGACGATGAGCAGGTCGGTGATCGCCGCCATCGCACGCGAGCCGATCCCCGCGATCGAGTAGGTCAGGACGACCAGCTCTGGGGTCTCGACGTCGACGGTCTGTTCGTATGAGGCTGAGGTCACGGCGATGCGATGAGGTCTCGCAAGCTCGCGGCGGGCGCGCGCGCCGACAAGGCGCCGGTTAACTTGCGCGCTCGACCCTCTCCCCTCTTCCATGCGAGTGCTGCTCCAGCGCGTGTCGCGCGCCGAAGTGCGCGTCGGCGAGCGCGTCACCGGCAAGATCGACCGCGGCTATCTCCTGCTCGTCGGCTTCACGCACGCCGATACGGCCGCCGAGGTCACCTGGATGGCCGACAAAGTCGGCGGTCTCCGGCTCTTCGCCGATGCCGACGACAAGATGAACCTCGCGCTCGCCGACGTGGAGGGAGCTCTGCTCGTCGTCTCGCAGTTCACCCTCTACGGCGACGCGGCGAAGGGCCGGCGGCCCAGCTTCATCGACGCCGCTCGGCCCGAGGTCGCGATCCCACTATACGAGCGTTTCCTGTCCCTGCTACGCGAGCGAGATCTCCGCGTGGAAACTGGCGAGTTCGGCGCGATGATGGACGTCGAGCTCGTGAACGACGGACCCGTGACCCTCTGGCTGGAACGATGAGCGCTCCTCGCGTGATCCTCGCCTCGCAGTCGCCGCGCCGCCGCGAGCTCCTCACGCTGGTCGGCATTCCGCACGAGGTGCGGCCGGCCGACATAGACGAGACGTATCTCGCGGGAGAGCGCCCACGAGCGCACGCCGAGCGGCTCGCGCGCGAGAAGGCGGCCGTGATCGCGCGCGAGGCGCCCGACGCGATCATCATCGGGAGTGACACGATCGTCGTCGTCGATGGCGACGTGCTCGGCAAGCCGGCCGACGACGAAGGTGCGCGTCGCATGCTGGCGCGTCTCAGTGGCCGCTCGCACGTCGTGATGACGGCGGTGGCCGTGAGCTGGCACGGCGACACGCGATCGGACGTCGTCGAAGTCGGCGTCACCTTTCATGACCTCGACGCGGACGAGATCGCGGCGTACGTCGCCACGGGCGAGCCGATGGACAAAGCCGGCGCCTATGGCATTCAAGGCTACGGCGGTCTCTTCGTCCCACGGATCGAGGGGGACTACTTCAACGTGATGGGCCTGCCCTTGGCCGCGCTTCGCCGACTTTGCCATGCGCTCGAAGACCATG
>JBDTOD010000092.1:0-18334 GCA_039933415.1 bacterium | reverse complement strand
TCAACCGTTGTCTCGATCAACCGTTGTCTCGATCAACCGTTGTCTCGATCAACCGCCTCTCCAGGGGGCAAGATATCGCCTTCCCTGCGGGGCGATATCCCTCTAGATGCGCCGTCAGTGCCGGTGACCCGGTCACCGATCCAGACGCCGCATATGGCCGAGCGCGGTCGATACGCATATGATTGCGCGGTGCACACACTCTCCGCGCGGTCCGCTCGCCTCGCTCGCGTCGCGCTCACCGCGGCGGTGCTTGGCGCGGCCGCGTGCACCGCCGCCTCGTCGGACGATGCGCCAGATTCGTCGTCCGCCGGTGCGGACTCGACTGGGCGCTACAAACCGGACGGGGACGAGGGGCTCGGCGTGAGCGTCGTGATCGTTCTCGACAACTCCGGCTCGATGGGCGATCGGGCCGAGGGCGACTCGCGGGCGAAGGCGGTCGTCGCGCGCCGGGCGATCGAGCAGGCGCTCTCGGCCACGGACGCGGCGATCGCCAAGCGACCCGATTTCCCGATCAAGGTGGGCATCGTTCGCTTCTCCGATGACGTCAGCACGCTGCTTCCGGTCGCGCCGTACAATCGCGAGGCGATCAGCGTGGCGCTCGCCAGCGTGCCCTCGCCCCGAGGGGGCACGGCCATCGGCGACGCGATGGACGCCGCGCGGAAGGAGCTCTATCGGTCCGGCACCTTCCGCAAGGTGATGCTCGTCGTGACCGACGGCGACAACACCGACGGACGCGATCCCGCGTCGGTGGCGAGCGAGATTGCACGGCGCAGCGATGGCGGCGTGCGGATGTACTTCATCGCCTTCGACACCGACGCGGAGAAATTCGCTTTCGTTCGCGAGGTGAAGGGCGACGTCGTGACTGCGCAGAACAGCGCGGGCCTCGAGTCGTCGCTTTCGAAGCTGTACGAGAGTAAGGTGCTCGCCGAGTCGGTCACCGAGCCGGATACGTTGGCTCGCGTTCCCGCATCGCCCACGTCGCACTGACCGCGACTTCATTCCCGACCCAACGGCTCCAGGGAGCTTCGTATGATCATCGGCAAGTTCGCCACCGCGTTTCGCGCGTTCCTCAACGGCATCGCCAACGCGCTCTGGGCCCGCGATCCGGTCGCCATCATGCAGCTGAAGATCGATGAGGCCACGGCCGAAGTGCACGGCGCGCGGGAGGGCGTCGAGCAATACGCGGGACTCGTGGAGGGGATCAAGCGCATCGTCGTGCAGCTCACGGCGCAGAGCTCGCAGCTCGAGGCGCAGGTCAAGGCGCACCTCAAGGCGGGGAACCGCGAGCGCGCCGGCCAGCTCGTGCTCCAGCTTCAGAAGATCAAGGACCAACTGGTCTCCAAGGAAGGCGAGCTCAAGATCCACAACGAGGCGCTCCAGAACAATCTGCTCAAGCTCAAGTCGGCGAACGAGAACATCATCGCCCTGCGCCAGCGCGCGCAGCAGTACTCGGCGGAGCTCAAGATGAGCCGCGCCGAGGCCGAGATGGCGAAGGTGAGCGAGGCGCTGCAGGGGAGTCTCGTCGGCAACTACACGACCGGCTTCGGCGAAGCGGAGGCGCTGGTGAAGAGCGAGATCGACAAGAATCGCGGCCGCGCGCACGTCGCCGCGCAGATGTCGGCCACGGGTGTCGAGGAGATCAAGGCCGAGGAGGCCGCGCAGCGCGCGATGGCCGACGATCTCCTCTCGCAGTTCGAGCAGGACCTGGGACTCCGCTCGCCGGAGACCACCGAGGTGAGCGAGCCGACGACGAAGGACCTCGGCCCATCCACGAAGACCACGAACTGATCTCACCAGGGCGGCGAGCTCGCCCTTCCACGTACCGAGGAATTCCATGGCGGACAACGCAGGCGGACCGAAGCCGACCTTCTGGATCATCATGGCCGTGCTGGTCATCGGTCTTGGCTATCTCGGATTCACCCGCATGTCGAAGAAGGGCACCGGTCCCGGCGGAACGTTCTCCGACCAGGACATGGCGCAGGTGAAGGGAGGCGTCGAGGCGCCGGATGCGAACAGCGCCACGACGGTGAAGGAGTACACCTTCACACCGGCGTCCAAGCTGCCCGAGGTGAAGGGTGCCGCCGCCTATGCGCCAATGGCCGAGGGCCGCGTGGTGCGTCAGGCGCTGAACGTGTGGGCTGGCTGGGCGCCGATCGTGCTCGCCAACAATGGCATGAAGCCGGGCAAGGTGTGGACGGATGGCGCGGGCAAGCCGTTCAAGCTCGAGCTCGTGCTGATCGACGACCCCATCGCCATGCGCGATGCCTTCGCCGGCGGGAAGATCCACATCGGCTGGGGCACGCTCGACATGGTGCGCCTCTTCGCGCAGGGACTCCAGAAGGACTCGCGCACGATGCCGCGCGTCTACACGCAGACGGACTTCTCCAACGGCGGCGACGGCATTGTCGTCCGCAACGGCGTGAAGACGGTGTCCGACCTGCGCGGCAAGACCTGCGTGCTCGCGCAGAACTCTCCGTCGCACTTCTTCCTGCTCAACGCGCTGATCAACGGCGGCGTGCAGCCGAGCGAAGTGACGATGAAGTTCACCGGCGACGCGTTCCAGGCGGCCGCCGCGTTCAACGCCGACAAGAAGCTCGACTGCGTCGTCACCTGGGCGCCCGACATCTACAACCTGGAGAAGATTCCCGGCAACAAGATGCTCGTGAGTACTCAGACGGCGAACAAGCTGATCGCCGACGTCTGGATGGTGCGCGCCGACTTCGCCAAGGACAACACGCCGATCATCGAAGGGCTCATTCGCGGACAGTTCGCCGCACTCGACTCGCTCAAGACGGAAGCGGGCAAGGCGCGCGCGGCCAAGCTGCTGGCGGACGCGTATTCCATCCCCGAGACCGACGCGCGCAACATGCTCGGCGACGCGCACCTCACGAACTACGCCGAGAGCCGCGCGTTCCTGATGGATGCGAACAATCCGGCGAACGCCGAACGGCTCTGGAACAACGCCGACTTCCTCTATCGGCGCATCGGCGCGCTCGACGGCGAGAAGGTGACGTTCGACCAGATCATCGACTTCTCGATCATCGACAAGCTTGGCAAGGAGCCCAGGTTCGCGAACTCGAAGGACGACTACGCCGTGACCTTCGTGCCGACCACCGCCTCGGCGGTGCAGGCCGAGTCGAACGAGATCCTCACGAAGACCGTGGTCGTGCAGTTCTTCCCGAACAGCGACGACCTCTCCAAGGTCATCACGACGCCCGACGGCAAGCAAGCCCCGTACGACCCGAACGTCGGCGCGGTGATCGAGGAGATCGGCAAGCTCGCGGCGCAATACGGGAACGCGCGCATCATCATCGAGGGACACACCGACGCGTCGATGCGCGGCCAGGTGGATCCGGCGGCGGTGAAGGAGCTCTCATTGCGGCGCGCCAACGCGGTGAAGCAGAACCTGCTGCGCAAGTTCCCCAAGCTCCAGCCGAACCAGTTCGTCGCCGCGGGCATGGGCTGGGATCGTCCGGCCGACTCGACCGATCCGGACAACAGCGCCAAGAATCGCCGCGTCGAGGTGAAGGTCTATCCGCTTGAGGCCGTGAAGTAGTGCATGGCTAGCAGCACGCGCTCCATCTTCGCGCTACGGGCCGCGCCCTCGCCCGTGATCGGCCGGTTGATCGGCGTGCTTTCCGTCGCCGCGCTCATCCTGGTGTGGTATCTCATCACGCTCGGCGCGGCGGAGAGCCGCGTCGTCTCGCCGGCGATCCTGCCCACGCCGTTGGAGGTGGGACGCCGCCTGCTGACGTTGATCACCGGAGGCTCGGACGCCGAGGGCAGCACGCTCGCGCTCAACATCGCGGCGAGCCTCAAGCGCGTCATCTCCGGCTTCTTCCTCGCGTTCATCGTCGGTGTGCCGCTCGGGATCATCGCCGGCGTGTCCGGTCCCGTGCGCGCCGCACTCGCACCGCACGCGCTGTTCATGCGCAACATCCCGCTCGCCGCGCTGATTCCGCTCACGATGGTCTCGTTCGGGATCGACGAGCAGCAGAAGACGATGTTCATCTTTCTCGCCGTCGCGCCGTTCCTCATGGGCGACGCGATGGTCGCGATCGTCCGCGTGCCCGACAAGTACGTCGAGACGGCGCAGACGCGCGGAGCGAGCACTTTTCAGATCATCACCAAGGTGCTCATTCCGCTGGCGATGCCGGCGATCTACTCGAGCATGCGGACGCTCTTCGGGCTCGCCGTCGGCTACATCATGCTCGCCGAGCTCGTGAACGCCGATCTCGGGCTCGGCCACATGCTGCTCGTCGGTCAGCGCCGTTCCGACCTGCCGACGATCTTCGCGACGCTCGTCGTCATCGCCACGCTCGCCTTCTTCGTGGACAAGCTCCTCCAGCTCCTCCAAGGCAAGATCTTTCCCTATCGTCCGGCGGAGGACTGAGTGGTCCGTCACCTGAACAGCTCAACGGGCCCCGTGCCCGAGACCGCGTCGACCGATTCGCCGCAGGATGAAGGACCGAGCCCGATCTCGCCCGCCACCGTGCGCGAGCTGCATGAGAACGCGCCCGCCGCGGACGCGGCGAAGCCGCCGGTGATCGAGTTCCGCAACGTCACCAAGACGTACGGCGACGGCTACACGGCGATCGAGAACATCACCTTTCACGTCGACGACGTGGCTGGCAAGGGCGAATTCGTCACCCTGCTCGGCCCGTCGGGGTGCGGGAAGTCGACGATCCTGCGGCTCATCGCCGGGCTCACGCCGCAGCATCCGGCGACCAGCGGCGAGGTGCTGATCGTCGGCAAGCCCGTCGCCGGTCCGGGCCCCGACCGCGGCATGGTGTTCCAGGATTACATCGCGTTCGACAATCGCTCCGTGCTCGACAACGTCGCGTTCGGTCTCGAGTGCCAGGGCGTGGGGACCGACGAACGCTACGAGCGCGCACGCAAGGTGATCGCGCAGGTCGGCCTCAACGCGGACCGGGACGCATACAAGTATCCGCATCAGCTCTCGGGCGGCATGCGCCAGCGCGTCGCGATCGCCGGCACGCTCATCCTGCGTCCGAAGATCATCCTGATGGACGAGCCATTCGGCGCGCTCGATCCGGCCACGCGCTATCGCATGCAGGATCTGATCGTGAACCTGTGGCGCGACCTCGAGGCGACAGTCTTCTTCGTCACGCACTCGGTGGAAGAGGCGGTGTATCTCGGTGACCGCACGATGATCTTCTCGCCTGGCCCTGGCCGCCTGTTGCAGCAGCTCGAGGTGCCGCCGCCCGACCGGCCCGCCAAGTCGATGCAGCGTGAGCCCGGGTTCCTCGAGGTCGTGTACGCGATCAAGGACATGGTCGACAAGCTCGAGTCGCCACTGGCGAAGGACTGATGCCGTCCTCTTCCGCCCTGAGGCGCGCCGGTCTCCCGGCGTATCTGAAGGCCGCATTCCTCTATCACTGGAATCTCGGTCTCTTCGCCGTGGGGGTCGTCGCGTCGCTGTTGACCGTGCCCGACGCGATGCTGCCGCTCGTCGGCGCGCTGGAAGTGCTCTACCTCGGCGGCATCGTCGGCATCCCGAAGTTCCGCGAGGCGATCGATGCGAGGCTGCACGCGGACACGCGCACCTCCGACGAACCGCAGAGCGCTGCACCGTCGTTGGACAGGCTCGTCTCGGAGCTCGATCCCTCGGCACGCTCACGCTTCGCGACGCTCAAGCAGCGCTGCATCAACATGCAGAACATCGCGCGCGAGCTCCGCTCCTCGGATGCGGTCGGCGACGTCGCCGGCTCGATGCGCGCTGACGGCTTGAATCAACTGCTCTGGGGATTCCTCCGGTTGCTGCATCACAAGTCGGCGCTGGAAAGGCTGCTCCAGTCGATGGACGGAGCGAGCATCGCGCGGAAGGTGCAGGACGTGGGCGACGGATTGGCGAAGGCGAAGCAGGCGGGCGACGAGCGCATCGCGCGCTCGTTCGAGGAGCGGCTCGCCACGGCGAACGCGCGCGCCGAACACTTCGAGCGGAGCCGGAAAGATCTGTTGTTCGTCACCGCGGAGCTCGACCGGGTAGAGGACAAGATCCAGGCGCTCTCCGAGATGGCGGTGAACCAGTCGGACCCGAACGCACTGAGCGCGCAGATCGATGCGACCGCCGAGAGCATGCAGGCCACCGAATCGCGCCTTTCCGAGTTCCAGCTTGGTGCGGGCGAGCTGCCCGACCTCGGCTCGGCCCCTCCGATCCTCTCGTCGCCGACGGACGATGGCCGGCGACTTCGCACATGACCGTGATCTCTCGATGACCGCTGTCTCAAGCGTTGCGCCCGTGGCGCCCGAGCCCGTGCCGACCGGCGCATCGGCGTCCGGTCTCCCGGCATGGGCGCCAGCGTGGGCGCACCGGTTCGGCATGGCGGCGCGCAGCGGCACCGCCGCGGTATTCGTGCTGCACGGGAACACCGCCGATCTCTTCCCGCTCGACGCAGCGGGCCAGAGCTACGGCCCGCTCGCGCACTTCCTCGCCGAGCAGGCGTTCGGGCGGTACGACCTCGTGTTGCACTACGATCTGGGCCGCGGGCTTCGCGTGTATGCGGGCGGCGATGGCGCGCGGCTCGCCGCGATGCGCGAGCGCGCGGCAACGCTGCCCGTGCTCGACGGACTCCTGCAGCGCGCCGAGCGCGCCGACGCGGCCGTGTTGATGCAGGGACTCGACGCGATCCTGCGCGGGAACATCATGGCCGCGCCGGAGAAGCGGCTCAAGATCGCGCTGCTCATCGATCAGGCGTCGTTCCTCTTTCCGAGCGGTGAGCCCGGGCGGCAGAGCTTCCCCGCGGCGGGGATGCTGGTCACGGTGCTCAACTGGGCGACGAGCCCGCACTTCAAGGCGCTGGACATGAGCGTCGTGCTCATCGACGAGCGCCGCGCCGACGTGAACGAGCGGCTCGCGGGAAGTGCGCACGTCGTCGCCGTCGAGCTGCCGCTTCCGGACGAGCACGAGCGCGAGCTGTTCCTGAAGTCGCCGGTGTGCGCCGGCATCGAGCCCGCGTCGGACTACTCCGTCGCGCAGCTGGCCACGCTCACGGCGGGGCTCGCGCTCACGAGCGTGCGCGGGCTCGTGCTGCCGGCGCTGCACGGTGGCGATCGGCTCACCCCGAAGGTGTTCACCGAGATCAAGAAGCGGCTCATCGAGCAGCAGTGTCAGGGACTGCTCGAGTTTCTCGAGCCCAAGTGGGGCCTCGACAGCGTCATCGGCTTCGACGCCGCCAAGGCACAGCTGCTGGAAGACGCACGACTCCTCGCACGCGGTGAGCTGGACTGTCTTCCCATGGGTTATCTCCTTTGCGGGCCGGTCGGCACGGGCAAGAGCTTTCTCGCCTACTGCACGGCGAAGGAGATCGGCATCCCGGTCGTCATCCTGAAGAACTTCCGCAACAAGTACGTCGGCGAGACGGAGGCGAATCTCGAGCGCGTGTTCGCCGTCCTGCGCGCGATGGGCCCGATCATGATCATCGTCGATGAGGCGGACACCTTGCTCGGCGACCGCGACGCCGGCGGCGACAGCGGCACGAGCAGTCGCGTGTTCGGCATGTTCGCCACGCAGATGGGCGACACGCGCTATCGCGGCAAGCTGCTGTGGATGCTGCTCACCGCGCGCCCCGACCTCTTGCCGATCGACATCAAGCGGCAGGGGCGCGCCGAGGTGCACATCCCGTTGTTCTACACGCACGACCCGAAGGAGCTCCAGCAGATGTTCGTCGTGCTGGCGAAAAAGGTCGGCTCGACCCTCGCCGCCGAGGACGTGCCACCGATCCAGGCAGCGGGGAATCTGTCCGGCTCGGACATCGAAGGAATCGTCGTGCGCGCGTGGCGTGCGTCTCGGCTCGCTGGCGCGGACCGCATCACGCGCGAAGCGTTGGCCGACGTGATGCGCGACTTCGTGCCGTCGGCGCAGTCGCTCGAGCGCGAGATGCAGGAGCTCGCCGCCGTGATCGAGTGCACCGATCGCCGGTTCCTGCCCGCGGCGCAGCGGGAGAAGTACGACTCCGAGAAGGGTCGCGCGCGCGCGCAGGAGCGGTTCGCCGAGGTACAGGCGCTGCTCGGCGGGTGATCGGAGGGAGCGGTTCGTCCCTGCGGGTGACGCTTGGCCCCGTCCTGTCGCGATCCGTCCCAAACCTCGGGTGCCTCGACCACGCCGTGGCGAGCGTACATGTTTTGCTGGGTCGCGCGCGCAGACGACCGAGGCATTTCCCGTGAGTCGATCCTCCATCCCGTCGTCCGGGACTCAGATAGCAACCAGCCACGTCTTTCTCCGACGTCTGCCATACGTCGTGTCGGCGTGGTTCGTGTTCGCGCTCGCGCAGTGGATGCTCGGCCGCATCGCGATGCGCAGCCTCGGCGGGCCGTCGCACGTCCTGTTCCGACTCTACGTCAGCGCGTGCTGGGTCGGGCTCACGTTGGGCGTCTGGGCCTGGGTCGACTTCCTCGACCGCCGGCGCCTCTCGCGCCCGACGATCATCGCGGCACACGTGGCTGGCGTGATCGTCGCCGACATGATCGACGGCGTGTGCCGATGGCTGGGCGACATCGCCATCTTCGGGCGCGCCGAGCGACTCCCGTCGACGATGATGTACTTCCTCGACCTGACCGTCGTGGCGTATCTGGCGGTCGTCGTGCTCAAGCGCGTCGCCGACGCGCAGGATGCGATCATTCGCCACGAGCATCGCCAGCTCACGCTGCGCACGCAGCTCGCCCACGCGCAGCTCGGCTTCCTGGAGACGCAGCTGCAGCCCCACTTCCTCTTCAATTCGCTCGGCGCGGTGCTCGAGCTCGCGCACGAGGCGCCAGCGACTGCGGCGCGCATGCTGCGCCAGCTCGCCGCGCTGCTGCGTTTCGCCGTGCATGGTCGCGGACAGACCGTGACGCTCGCCGAGGAGCTCGACGCGCTCGAGCCCTATCTCGAGATCCAGCGTCTTCGCTTCGCCGACTGGCTCACCATCTCGCGCCACGCGACGCCGGAGGCGCTCCGCGTGTACGTGCCGCGCATGATCCTCCAGCCGCTCGTCGAGAACGCGATCAGGCACGGGCTGGCCGGACGCACCGAGCGCGGACACATCGCGATCGGCGCCTCGCTGGACGGTCGGTCGCTCTGCCTCGAGGTGAGCGACAACGGCGTTGGTCTCGGCACGCCGAGCGCGATGGTTTCAGGGATCGGCCTCCGCAACCTCACGAACCGATTGCGGACGCTGTACGGCGATGGCGGGAGAGTCGTGCTGCGGAGGGCGCCCGGCGGCGGAGCGGTGACCGAGGTGCGGTTCTCCGCCGACTTCGTGCCGCCGCCGGCCGATCAGTCCGACAGCATCTTCGAGACGGGGGAGCACGCGATCGTGCAGCCACCGAGCCTGTTCAAGCGCAGCCTCAACACGACGATCGCGATCGGCTGGCTCGTGTGGGGAATGATCTGGGTGCAGCTCAACATCCTGTGGCTGTCCGTGAGCGACGGCCGCCCTC
Organism: bacterium; assembly: GCA_039933415.1. Classification (GTDB taxonomy): domain Bacteria; phylum Gemmatimonadota; class Gemmatimonadetes; order Gemmatimonadales; family Gemmatimonadaceae; genus AG11. The sequence continues at coordinate 8,893 of JBDTOD010000092.1, read as the reverse complement.
TGAGCTGGTCGCCCAAGCTACTCATCATGTACGGGCTTGGTGTGCTCGCCTGGGCGGTGATCACGCCGCTCATGCTCGCGGTGGCGCGCCGGAACCCACTGCCCCGTGGCGGCGCGTGGTGGCGCGTCGCGCTCCACGTCGTGTATGCGTGCGCGTTCGCGCTGCTGCACGTCGCCGCATGGCAACTACTCATGCGTTCGAAGCGTCCGCTCTGGTCACCCGAGTACGCCGAGACGATGTTCTGGACGGTGATGCTCTACACGGTCATCGTCGGGCTCGCGAGCTATCAGCAGATCAGTGAGTGGCTGCGTGAGCGCGAGACCGGCACGGCGCGTCTGCGCGCCGAGATTGCCGAGGCGGAGCTGACGTCCGCCGCGATGCGCTTCGATCCGGAAGCGGTGCTGGCTCGGCTGGAGCAGACGGCCGCGCTGGTGCTGACCGACGCGGAGGCGGCCGAGCAATCGTTGACGCGGCTGGCGAGTCATCTCAGGGCTTCGCTCGACACCGCGCGTGCCGACTCGCGTGACTCGTCGCGGACTCTCATTGCGTGGCCGGCGCACGCGGTCGCGCAGTGACACCCGCGCCGAACGCTCGCGCCGCTGGATCGGAGTCGAGCGGGCCGGTTCTCCGGGTGCTCGTCGCGGACGACGAGCCGCTCGTTCGACGCAGGCTCGCGCGGCTGCTGCGCGCGGAGCCGAACCTCGAGCTGGTGGCTGAGTGTAAGGGAGGGTTGAGTGCGGTGGAGCTCATCCGGAGTCTGTCGCCCGATCTCGTCTTCCTCGACATCCAGATGCCCGATCTCGACGGCTTCGGCGTCATCGCCGAAGTCGGCGTCGACGTGATGCCGTCGGTCGTGTTCATCACGGCGTTCGACCAGTACGCCATCCGCGCGTTCGAGGTGCACGCGCTGGACTATCTGCTCAAGCCGTTCGACGCGGATCGTCTCCAGAGCGCGGTGGCCCGTGCGCGTGCGAAGCTGCGTGCGGCGCAGCATGGTGCCTTCCCCGGCGAGGATCGGCTGCGCCAGCTGCTCGCCGAGATGCTGCGGACGGAGGAGACCGTGGTGCCGAAGAAGGCGTCGCCATTCTTCGAGCGCGTCGCGGTAAAGACCGACGGGGCGACGCGCGTGATGCAGATCGCCGACGTGGACTGGTTCGAGACCGACGGGAACTACGTGCGCCTTCACGTCGGGAAGAACAGCTATCTCATCCGGAGTACCGCGACGCGGCTCCAGGAGGAGCTCGACCCCGAGCGGTTCGCGCGCATCCACCGGCGGTTCCTCGTCAACCTGGATCGTGTCGTCGGGATGGAGCCGTGGTTCGGCGGCGACGCGGTGGTGCTGCTGCGCGACGGCACCAAGCTCCGCCTGTCGCGCAACTTCCGCGAGGCGTTTCTGGCGCGCATGCTCGGTGACCACACCGACTCGGTGGAGCGTCGCGCCGAGGACTGAGTCCGGCGCAGAGTGCGAGGGGACGCGGGGACACGCCCTGATTCACGGGTCATCCCTGCCCCGGGCGGTACGGCCGTCACATCGCGCGGTCCATCACAATGTCATGGGTTGTATCCAATTGTGGATGTAGCGTCGTGGCTGCCGGGGCGGGGATCGCTGCGCCGGTGATCATGGAGTTCGCACGTTCCCGATACCAATCCGCCATCGGTGCGCGTGCCGGTCGGAGCATCGTGCACCCATGGTCGAACCGCGAGATGACGAGCCGACGATGGCACACGACATGGCGAACGCAGTCGACGACGCAGCGCTGCATGGGGGCGGATTCTCCGCCCCGCTGCTGCAGCTGGCCGCGTCGGGCTACGAGCGCGCGCAGCGTGACCGGATCCGGTATGGCGAGCAGCTTCGCGCCATCCTCCAGCGCCGGGACCCGCGCTGGGATCTCGTCGTCCGCGACGACGTCGATGTCGGCGAGGTCTTGAAGGAGATCCGCGGTTCGGGAGGCGGACCCGTGCCGATCCTCGGTCGGCTCTACGCGAGCGCGTGGGCGCAGGAGCGCGACATGAGCGCGCAGATGGATGCGCTGATCACCCGGCATCCGGCGTGGCCCTGGCTGCACGGCGTGCGCGGGGTTGGAAGCACGCTGGCGTCGCGACTGCTCTCGCGGCTCGACGTCGCGCGCGCGCCGTCGCCCGCGTCGTTCTGGGCCTACTGCGGCCTCGGCACCGTGGCGGCCGCGGAGTTCGTCTGCGATGAGTGCGACGCGCGGGCCTTTGCCGCGCCCGGCACGCGGCTCGTCAAGCCGCACGCGGTGGCGGGCGGCCGCGAGCGCTGTGCGGGCCGGATGCGTGCGCGCGGGCTCGCCTCGAACGTGCGCGTCGCGCAGGCGCGGCCTCGGCGCGGCGAGCAGGCGCCGTACGATCTCGAGGCGAAAGCGGTCTGCTATCTCATCGGCGTGTCGTTCGTCCGGTGCGGCGGTCCGTTTCGCGACGTGTACGACGAGCGAAAGGCGTATCTCGCGGCGGAGCACGAGGCGTGGCCGCCGAAGCGTGTGCATCTCGCCGCGGCGCGCGCGACGGTCAAGCGCTTTCTCGCCGACCTGTGGGTCGCATGGCGCGAGGCCGAAGGATACCCCGCATCGAGCGGCACGATCGCGAGCATCACCCGAGTGGAAGTCGTCAGCGACCCCAAACTGGAAGAGACACCCTGAGATGTATAATCCGGCGCTGACATCCCCACTCACCGCGATTCCCGGCGGTGCGGCAGAACAGACGAGCGAGCGCGTGAGCCGGCTCGCCATTCGCGAGACTGGACGCACCTACTTCGTCGCCGTCGAGACGATCGACTGGATCGAGGGTGCGGACTACTACGTCAAGCTGCACGTGAACGGCCGAGTGCACCTGCTTCGCGAGCCGCTCCGCTCGTTGGCGCAACGGCTCGATCCGGCGCGCTTCGCGCGCGTGCATCGCTCGGCCATCGTCAACCTGGCGCGCATCCGCGAGATCCGCATGGCCACGAACGGAGACCACACGCTGGTGCTCGACGACGCGACGCGTCTCCGCCTCACACGCGCGCGCCGGCGCGAGCTCGAGGCGTTGATCGAAGCGGCGCCGGGCTAGGGCAGCGCGTTCGCCGCGCGCCGGCGTCCCTTCCCTGCACCGATCGACCTGCTCGCTGCATCACCGTGACGAGCCGTTGAGGGCTTCGGGTGTTCACGGCACGTGACGCCGCATCGATCGCTGACACGCGTCGCGTCCGCCTCCGACATGAAGGAGCCCAATGAAGCGCCGCACTTTCCTTCCGCTCGCCGTTATTCTCTCCCTTGCCGTCGCGTCGTCCGCGACCGCGCAGGCGTCACTCGGCACCATCACCGGAACCGTGCGTGAGCGTGGCTCCGAGCGTGTCCTGCCGGGCGTGCAGATCCGCGTCTCCGGCACCCAGCGGGGCGCCGTGACCGATCCGTCGGGGCGCTATCGCATCGTTGGCCTGCCCACGGGGGAGGTGCAGCTCGTCGCACAGCAGATCGGCTACGCGCCGCTCACTCGCACCCTCACGCTCACCGCCGGTGGCGCGACGGCGGACTTCACCCTTTCGCAGGCTGCCACCACCCTCGATCAGATCGTCGTCACAGCCACCGGACAGAGCGAACGCCGGCGCGAGAGCGGCGCCTCGACTGCGACGATCGATGCCGGCCAGGTCACGACCGCCGCGGTCAGCACGTTCGCGGACGTGCTCAGCTCGCGCGCGCCCGGCGTGGTTGTGATGAGCTCCGCGGGAGAGAGCGGGGCGGGCACCCGCATCCGCATCCGCGGGTCCAACTCGATCTCGCTCTCGAACGAGCCATTGCTCATCGTCGATGGCATCCGGCTCGACAACACGCCGCAGTCGACGCCCATCAGCACCGGCGGCCAGTTCCCGTCGCGCATCAACGACATCAACCCCGAAGAGATCGAGAGCATCGAAGTGATCAAGGGGCCGGCGGCGTCGGCGCTCTATGGCACCGCGGCGGCGAACGGCGTGATCCAGGTGACGACGAAGCGCGGCCACGCCGGCAAGACGCGGTGGGACACGTTCGGCGAGCTGGGCAAGCTCAACGACGTGAACGAGTATCCGCCGAACTATCGGTCGTACGGTCATTCGGCGAGCGGCGTCCTGCGCACCAACTGCAGTCTGTTCGCGCTCACGAGCGGAAGCTGCGCCGCGGTGGACTCGACCGTCTCGAACATCCCCATCAAGTCCTCCGGCATCCTCAAGGCGGGCGATCGCCGCCTGATCGGCATGAGTGCGACCGGTGGATCGGACGCCGTGACGTACTTCCTCTCCGGCGAGTACCAGAAGGAGCAGAACGTCGTGTCGGTGAATGGGCTGCAGCGGATGAACATCCGCACGAACCTCCGCGCTCAGCTCGCGCGCTCGCTCGACGCACAGCTCAGCATCGGCTACGTGAACAGCGAGCTGCGGCGCCCGCAGAACGACAACAATTCCTACGGCGTCGTCTCCGCCTCCCTGCTCGGCGGGGCGGCCAACTGCTCGCCGGGCTCCACTGCGATGCACCCCGCTCTCTGCCTTGGCGGCACCGACTCGGTGAGCTACGGCTACTACAACAAGGGGTACAGCCCGTACGACTTCTTCGGCATCGACGTACGACAGAACGTGCAGCGGCTCTCGGGCGGGCTCACGAGCAACTGGACGCCTGCACCCTGGCTCGCGGTGAACGGCACGCTCGGCGCGGACATCAATCACCGCGGCGACACGCAGACGCTCGCACCCGATCTTCTGCTCGTGGACCAGCCGTCGCAGGAGGGTTATCGCGGCGTCTACAACGCGAACGTCTTCAACTTCACCACCAGCGTGAACGCGTCGGGCACGTGGAACCCTGCCTCCACGCTGAAGCTGGTCACGACGGTCGGCTCGCAGTACACCGACGTCGGCTTCCACCGCACCGACGCGTACGGCGCCAAGCTGCTCTCCGGCAGCGGCTCCCTCGCCGCCACCTCGGCGCGCTTCGCCGTGGCGGAACTGACGAACGACATCCGCACGCTCGGCTTCATCGGCCGCGAGCAGCTCGCGTGGCGCGACAAGGTCTTCCTCACCGGCGGCATCCGGTCGGACAAGAACAGCGCGTTCGGCGCGAACTTCGCCCGCATCGTCTACCCCTCGCTGAGCGCGTCGTGGGTGGCGAGCGAGGAAGGGTTCTTCCCGAAGGTGCGCGCTCTCTCGTCGCTGCGTCTTCGCGCGGCCATCGGGTCCGCGGGGCAGAACCCCGGCTACCTCGCCGCCGAGCAGTACTACCTCCCCGTCACGTCGTTCGTGCACGGTCAGGACGTACCGGCGTTCACCATCGGCGGCGCGGGCAACAGCACCCTGCGTCCGGAGAAGTCGACCGAGATGGAGGGAGGCTTCGATCTCGGACTCTTCGGTGATCGGCTCAGCCTCGAGGTCACGCACTACGACAAGACGACGAAGGACGAGCTGGTGAACGTCAACAACGCGCCGTCGCTCGGCACGAGCCCCAACCGGTTCATCAACGTGGGTCGCGTGCGCAACTCCGGCGAGGAAATGCTGGTGCGCACCACGCTGCTCGACCGGCGCCTGGTCACGCTCGATCTCACCGTCAGCGGTTCGTGGACGCGGAACAACGTCGTGGACCTCGGGAAGGACGAGAGCGGCGTGGCGGTGCCGGAATTCACCGGCGGCTTCGATGCGATCCAGATCTTCAAGGCCGGCCTGCCGCTCGGCGCCTACTACTCGAATGCCGTCTCACATGCGGACGCGAACGGGGACGGCCTGATCGCGTGCCCGGACGGCCCCGGCTCCGCGAGCTGCGAGTTCTCCGTGACGGACGACCCCGTCTACCTCGGCACGCCCTTCCCAAAGACCGAGTTCAGCATCGCGCCCTCGCTGTCGGTCGGGTTCGCGCGGCTCAGCGCGACGCTCGACCGGCGCGGTGGGCAGCGGCTCTACAATCTCACCGGCGTGTATCGCAACGCGATCTTCGCGAACGGCGCCGCCGTGCAGCTTCCCAACTCGAGCAACCTCGCGCAGCAGGCCGCCGCACAGGCGGCGAGCAACGGATACAACGGCGGCTTCATCGAGGACGCTTCGTTCACCAAGCTGCGTGAGATCGCGCTCGCGCTCACGCTGCCGCGCAGCATCGCCGCGAAGGCTGGCGCCGGCTCGGCCGTGCTCACCTTCGCGGGGCGCAACCTGGGCACGTGGACGAAGTACTCCGGTCTGGATCCCGAGGTGAACGCCGGTGCGCAGTCGAACTTCAGCGCTGCCGATTTCCTCACGGCGCCACAGGTCCGTTACTTCACGGCGCGTGTCGCGCTGAGCTTCTGAGCCGGTATCCACTCATGACCAATCCAATGACTCTGGCCACGCCGGCCCGCCGCACGATCATCGCTGCCGCACTCTTCGCGGCGATCGCGCCCGTCGCGTGCAACGAAGGCAAGCTGCTCACCGCACCGACACCCGACGTCGTGCTCCCCAAGGACATCGCCAGCCGCTCCGCGCTGCCGAGCGCTTTCGCCGCGGCGGTCGGCGACTTCCAGCTCGCGTACGGCGGAGGCTATGGCGGCGGCGCGCCGCTGCTCGACTACAACGAAGGGCTGGCACAGATCACCGCGCTCCTCAGCGACGAGATGCTCGACGCAGAGACGTACAACACGCGCATCGAGGTCGACCGGCGCGCCACCACCACCATCAACTCCACGGTGCTGCAGACCTTCCAGGTCGCGCAGCGCGCCCGCGCCACTGCCGACCTCGTGGCGAGCCGCTACCGCGAGCTCGATCCCACGAACCCCCAGGGTGCCGAAGCGCAGACGCTGGCCGGATTCATCTACGTGATGTTCGCCGAGGACTACTGCAACGGCGTGCCGACCAGCAAGGTGAATGACGACGGCAGCTTCGAGTACGGTGCGCCGCAGACCGGGACGCAGCTGCTCACCACGGCGATCGCCAAGTTCGACTCGGCGATCACTGTCGCGAGCGCGGCGGGCGGGAGCGGCACGGCGGCGCTCAACCTGGCGCGCATCGGCAAGGGTCGCGCATTGCTCGACCTCGGCAACTTCGCCGACGCGGCCGTCGCGGTCGCATCGGTGCCGTCCGACTACGAGTACGACATCCAGCACAGCGAGACCACTGGCCGGCAGAACAACGCCTTCTTCGCCTTCAACTATCTGGAGAGCCGGTTCACGATTGCGGACGGGGAAGGAGGAAACGGACTCCACTTCGTGACGATCGACGACCCGCGCGCTTCCGTGTTCAAGGCGGGCGACGAGCTGGGCGCGCAGTACGACAACGGCTTCGATGGCAGCACGCCGCTCTTCTTCACGTCGAAGTACAGGGACTACAAGTCGCCGACGCCTCTCGCGATCGGCGCCGAGGCTCGGCTGATCGAGGCGGAGGCGGCGCTTCGCGCGGGCAACGTCGCGACGTTCGTCGCCAAGCTCAACGCCGCGCGCGAGGCGGCGCCAACCTACGCGGCCGATCCGGGCGCCATCTCGCCGGCTCGGCCCAAGCCGGCCGACCTCGCTCTCGCCGACATTCCCGCCGCGGCGACAGCGCGGCAGGATCTGCTCTTCAGCGAGCGCGCGGTGACCCTCTTCCTCACCGGACATCGCGTCGGCGATCTGCGCCGGCTGACGTATCAGTACGCGCGCGCGGCGGAGTCGGTGTGGCCCACCGGACCGTACCAGTTCGACAACCCCGACAAGCAGGGCACCAACTACGGGCCCGATGTGAACCTGCCGATCCCGCAGGAGGAGTCGAACAACCCGCAGTCGGCCGGCGGGAGCTGCACGAATCGCTCGGCGGACATCAAGTAGGGCTGAGTGGGGATGGAGTGGAGTCCGTTCCCGAGCGCGGCTCCGAGGCGTTGAGAGGGAATCCAGGTCTGGAGCTGTACAGTTCTGGGTTGGTGGTTTGGGGTGTGACTGCGGACGCCGCAACACCGGAGATCACCAACCGCAAACCGGCACACTCCAAACCCGGATTCCCTCAGCCAGAATTCGAACTCGGCGCCGGATGGGGACGGGGTCGGGACGGAGTGGGGAGTGAGGCCCGTCTCTCTTCGGTTCTGTCCCTGCTGTCCACTCGCGAGCGCGCACGTGTCTCCATAAACGGACGAATGCGTGCGCGGCAGAGCGCCGTGATGATGTGACAACTTGTTGTTGCGCAGCGTGTTGCGTCGGAAGGCGAAGTTGGCTTCAAAGCTGCTTTGGCAGTGGTCATGAACTCGCGCGTGCGCGTACGACCCGTCGTCGTCGTCCCGCTCTCGCTGCTCATCCTCGCCGCATGCGCGCAGGGGACGTACAGCGTTTCGCCGGGCACGATCCTCTCCACCGTCATCCTTGCCGGCGAAGCAGTCTCTCGCTCCGGCTCGTCCGGCTCACGCACGACGACGTCTGGCGGATCTCGCGCGCGAATACCGCGATCCCCCTCGCCAACGGCGGTCGCGCGACGCGTGCTCGACGACGCCGATCAGTTCGTCGGCGTGCCGTACGTGTGGGGCGGCAACACGCCGAGTGGGTTCGACTGCTCGGGCTTCACGAAGTTCGTCTTCGGCCGGCAGGGGGTTGGCCTCCCGCGCACCTCGCGCGAGCAGGCGCGCGCTGGCCGAGGCGTGGCGCTCGACTTCGGCTCGATGTTGCCGGGCGACATCATGCTCTTCGCCGAGCCGAAGGAGGCGATCTCACACGTGGCGATCTACGTCGGGAGCGGCCGGATCATCCACTCGTCGTCGGCGATGGGGGGCGTGCGGTATCTGGATCTCGACGGAGATCGGGCCGCGTGGTACGTGCAGAATCTCGTGGCGGTAAGGAGGCTGCAGTGACGCTTCTGACTGCACACTGCCGTACCCGGTATCATCGTACCAGGTAACCCGACCCAGGCCGCCGGCCCCCAGAATGCGGGGCTGTTCAGGATGGGGTCAGAGTCCGGGGT
>JBDTOD010000091.1:0-18487 GCA_039933415.1 bacterium | reverse complement strand
GCTCGCTCGCCGCGGCGTTCAACTTCATCACGACGATCATCAACATGCGCGCGCCGGGGATGAACCTCATGCGCATGCCGATGTTCACCTGGAATGCGTTCGTCGTGCAGTTCCTGCTCGTGCTCGCGTTTCCGGTGATCACGATCGCGCTGGTGTTCCTGCAGTTCGACCGCTTCTTCGGCACGAACTTCTACACCATCGCCGCCGGCGCTGACCCGCTCCTCTGGCAGCATCTCTTCTGGATCTTCGGACACCCCGAGGTCTACATCCTCATCCTCCCGGCGTTCGGCCTGGTGTCGGAGATCATCCCGACGTTCTCGCGCAAGCCGATCTTCGGGTACCCCGTGATGGTGTACGCCACCATGCTGATCGCCTTTCTCGGCTTCGGCGTGTGGGCGCATCACATGTTCGCCGTCGGCATGGGTCCGATCGCCGACACCGTGTTCGGTGTGACGACGCTGCTCATCGCCATTCCGACCGGCGTGAAGATCTTCAACTGGATCTTCACGATGTGGGGCGGGTCGATCCAGTTCACCACGGCGATGAAGTTCGCCATCGGCCTGGTGTGCCTGTTCACGATCGGCGGCATCTCGGGCGTCATGCACGCGTCGCCCCCAGCCGACTTGCAGCAGACGGACACCTACTTCATCGTCGCGCACTTCCACTACGTGCTCTTCGGCGGCTCGATGATGGGCATCTTCGGTGGCATCTACTACTACTTCCCGAAGATGACCGGGCGCCTGCTGAGCGAGAAGCTCGGCTCCGTGCACTTCTGGCTGATGTTCATCGGCATGAACCTCACGTTCTTCCCGATGCACTTCGCCGGTCTCTATGGCATGCCGCGACGCATCTATACGTACGACGCGGGCCAGGGCTGGGAGGTGTTCAACATGATGAGCACGGTCGGCACGGGCATCCTGTTCATCGGCATGCTCGCCTTCGTCTACAACTTCGTCACGAGCTTCAAGAAGGGAGCGATCTCGGGCAACGATCCATGGCTCGCGCCAACGCTCGAGTGGTCGATCCCATCCCCACCGCCGGAGTACAACTTCGCGCGCATTCCGAAGGTGACGTCTCGCTCGCCACTGTGGGACCTCAAGGCGCCGCAGCTCACGGCCGAGGTGCCACATAGTGAGCGCGGCGACCGGCGACTCGACGTCGATGTCGGCTCGAAGCACACGGGCTCGGCGCACCCGAACCCGGCGAACAGCCATCCGCAGCAGTCGGTGGAGTCTGGGATGCACATCGAGGAGGCGACGGGCAAATCGGCGAAGGATCTCGGCATTTCGATGCCCAACCCGACGATCAAGCCGTTCATCTGCGCGCTCGGGATGACGGTGATGTTCAGCGGGCTGCTGTTCATCCACAAGGACAAGATGCCGCTCGCGCTGGCCACGATCATCAGCGGCGCGCTCATCATGACGATGGCACTCTATGCGTGGGTCCTGACCCCGCTCGAGGACGCACACTAAGCCCCCGGGGAGAGACCAGTGACGCACGCAGCCGCGCACAGCGCGCACGACGATACCCACGGGCACCCGCCGACTTCGACGGGTCTCGACAACAAGAAGATCGCCATCTGGGCCTTCATCGGCTCGGAGTGCATGCTCTTCGCCTCGCTCATCTCGACGTACCTGATCTACAAGGGACGCAGCGTCGTCGGACCGTATCCGCACGACGCCTGCCTCCCGCCGGGATGCAGCACGCCGCTCAAGGCGATCCTCAACATCCCGGTCACGTCGGCCTCCACCTTCGTGCTCCTCATGTCGTCGCTCGCCATGGTACTGGCGCTCGCCGCGGTGGAGATGAAGGACCAGCCGATGCCCACGGGCTGGTGGAACCGTCGGCTCCGCTCCTCCAAGCTCTGGCTGTGGATGACGGCGATCCTCGGCGCGACCTTCCTCGGCTTCCAGGCGTTCGAGTTCACCTCGTTCGTGCACGAGGGGCTGACGATCAGGACCAACCTCTTCGGCAGCTCGTTCTTCACGCTCACCGGCTTTCATGGGGCCCACGTCACCGCGGGAGTCCTGTGGCTTCTCACCCTCCTCGCGATCGACTACCGGCGCGGGCTCGGGCCGAAGGACGCGATCAACGTCGACCTGGCCGCGCTGTACTGGCACTTCGTCGACGTCGTCTGGATCGCGATCTTCACGCTCGTCTACCTCATCAAGTAGGCCGACGACCATGTCGCACGATCCCTCGCACGACCCGCATCATACGAACGTCGACCATCAGGCGATGGGGATGATGAAGGAACACCCGACCTGGTCCACGTACTGGAAGGTCGCGGTCATCCTGACTCTGATCACGGTGGTCGAAGTCTGGATCTACTACATCCCCGCTTTCACCGCGTCGCGGGCGTTCGTCCCCTCCCTGCTGATCATGTCGGCGGTCAAGTTCTTCACCGTCGTCGCCTTCTACATGCATCTGCGCTACGACCACAAGCTGTTCCGCATTCTGTTCACGGGACCACTGATCATCGCGATGACGACGATCGTCGCGCTGCTCTTCCTGTTCGGCAAGCTCGCGTCGCGGACGGGCGCGCCACTCTGATGCACCCACCGGTCGCGCTGCTGCTGCTGCATCCGGCGGCGCGCCTCGCGGCGAGCGACTTCACGGTGCATCCGAGCACCGTGATCGGACTGGCCGGCCTCGGCGCGCTGTACCACTGGCGGGCCCGGCAGGGCCCGGCGGTCGGGCGGTCTCCCTCCTCCGCCCAGCGCGCGACGTTCTTCGCCGCGCTCACGCTGATCTTCCTCTCGCTCAACGGCTGGCTGCACGACCTGAGCGACGGGTATCTCTTCAGCGCGCACATGGTGCAGCACCTCGTGCTCACCCTCGTCGCGCCGCCGATGCTCATCATGGGCACGCCCGGCTGGATGCTGCGCCCCGCGCTCGCGTGGCGCGGCGTCGGTCCGGTGGCGCGCTGGCTCACCGCACCGGTGCACTGCTTCCTCATCTTCAACGTGGTGCTCGCGGCGTGGCATCTGCCGCCGATGTACGAGTACGCCATGGCGCACCATCCGGTGCACATCGTGCAGCACCTGTGCTTCATGACGGCGGCCGTGTTGATGTGGTGGCCCGTACTCTCACCGCTACCGGAACTGCCGAGGCTCTCGTATCCCGGGCAGATGCTCTACCTGTTCCTGATGAGCATCCCGATGTCGCTCATCGCGGTGTGCATCGGCTACGCCGACCACGCGCTGTACCCGTGGTACTCGAGCGCGCCGCGCATCTGGGGGATCACGCCGATGCAGGACCAGCTGATCGGCTCGCTCATCATGTGGATCCCCGGCGGGCTGTACTTCTTCGCCATCATTTCCGTGGTGTTCTTTCGGTGGCAGAAAATGGACGGAGACGATTCGCGGATTGGAGCGCAGGTTCGCGGGTAACACTGCCACCGCCGTACGCGGTGCCATCGTACTCCGTACCGCGACCCAGTCCGCTGGCCTGACCGAATTCCCGGACGCCACACATAGCAACTGGCCACGAGTTTCAATTGGTCAGCATCGTTGAAAACTTCTTAGGCATTTTCAAACGATGCTGACCATTTTACTTCGGCTCCGCATTCTGGGGGCGAGCGGACTGCGTCCCGGTACCCCGGATACGATGGTACCCGGTACCGCAGTGCGCAGTTATTTAGCCCTCCCCCCGAGCGCATGATCCAGCTCCGACCGGAGCTCCGGGTGCGTCCTCCACATGTACGTCCCCATCACCACCGCGGCGACCAAATTGCCGACCGCGACCGACGCCCAGCCGAGCGCGCCGAACATCGGTGACTCGCGGAGCGCGGCACTGATCCCGTAGATGCCGATCTCCAGCGCCACGAACAGCATCAGTGCGCCGGCGAGCACGCTCGGCTCCGTCTGCGCCCAATGCACGATCAATGAGACGAGCAGGCCGACGCCGATGAACGCTACGAAGTGGAAGAGCGTATAGACGATGACGAATGTCGCTGTCCCTTCGCTTCCCTTCGGGCCGAGCACTCCGAGCAGTCCCTGGCCGAGCGCGGCCGGCGTCGCGAATGGATGGCTGTAGATCATGTCGAGCCCCAGAAAGAATACCGCGACCGCCGTGGCCCCCAGGACTCCTGCGACGATCCCGTCGCGAACGATCGTATGGCGCATGTGCGACCTCCTCCGCTCGACGTTGCGTGCGTGGATGAGCCGTTCGGTGGTCGATGGACTTCGCTCCGGTGTCGCCGGCCGACCGTCGACTCGACAAATGCCGTGACCTACTTCTAGTTAGATATGGCGAATCGCGACCTGTTGGGAAACAGCACGTGCACGCGCCGTCCCAATGTAGAAAGCTGAACAGCCGAGCTCGCCACGCATGGCCATCACCCTCCCTTCACTCCCTCGATCTCGCGATGGCCACGGCGGCCCGCTGCCCGCGCCGAGCGCGCCCGCGCGCGAGCGGCTGCTCTCGCTCGATGTGTTCAGGGGGATGACGGTGGCGGGAATGCTCCTCGTCAACGACCCCGGCACCTGGTCGGCCATCTACGCGCCGCTGGAGCACGCGGAGTGGAACGGATGGACGCCGACCGATCTGGTCTTCCCCTTCTTCCTCTTCATCGTCGGCATCACGACCCAGCTCTCGCTCGGCGCCCGGCGCGCGCGGGGCGACGACGAGCGGGCGATCCGCAATCAGATCATTCGTCGCGGGGCGCTGATCTTTCTGTTCGGTCTTCTGATCAACGGATTTCCCTACTTCACGTGGAGCAACGTGGCCGGCGTCGCCGATCCGTCGCTGCTCCAGCGCATGGGTGACCGGCTGCTGCACTGGCGGATCCTCGGCGTGCTCCAGCGCATCGGCATCGCCTACACGTGCGCGGCGCTGCTCACACTCCGCACCACGCTCAAGCAGCAGGTCTCGATCATCGCCGGCATCCTCATCGGATACTGGGTCGTCATGACGGCCCTCCCAGTGCCTGGCGAGGGTACGATCGGCGCGCTCCTCCTCGACTCGCCGACCAGGACGATGGCCGCATGGGTCGATCGGCTCGTGCTCGACTGGAGCCGCGCCGGCCTCGGCAACCACCTCTGGGCGTCGAGCGTCACGTGGGATCCGGAAGGCGTGCTCTCCACGGTGCCGGCCATCGCCACCGCGATGTTCGGGAATCTCGCGGGTCGTTGGATCGGCGAGCGGCGGCCACTCTCGGAGCGGCTTGCCGGACTGTCCGCCGCTGGCGCGCTCGCGATGATGGTCGCCCTCATGTGGCATTGGGTCTTTCCAATCAACAAGAGCCTGTGGACGAGCTCCTACGTCCTGTTCAGCGCGGGGCTCGCCTCGCTCGCTTTGGCCACGGTGATGTGGATCATCGACTTCCAGCGCGTGCGACGCGGCACGAAGCTGTTCGTCGTCTACGGCGTGAATCCGTTCGTCGCCTTCGTCGGTTCGGCGGTGATGGCGCGATGCATCTACTCGATCTTCAAGGTGACCTACGGGGGGCAGCGGATCTCGCTTCAGGAGGGGATCTATCGCACGCTCTTCGCATCGTGGCTCTCGCCAGCGAATGCGTCACTGGCCTTCGCGATCGCCTTCGTCCTGCTCTGGTACGGGATCCTGTCGCTGCTGCATCGGCGGGGGATCATTTTGAAGGTCTGAGGGGTGGGACGGTTGATCGGTGGAGCGGTTGATCGAATGGTGCGGTTGATCGAGGAGGCGGTTGATCGAGGAGGCGGTTGATCGAGGAGGCGGTAGATCGATGGAGCGGTTGATCGATGAAACCGATCCTCCGATCAACCGCGGTTCCGATCAACCGGGGCTTCGATCAACCGCAGTCCCGATCAACCGCCTTTCCAGTGACATCTCGCGCCCTCACGGCGTCGAAGGATGGAACGCGAGTTGCCACCTCTCCACGACAATGCATCGCTCTACACTCCGGACGCGCGTCCTCCGCGCCGCGGCCTTCGCACTGGCCGTTCCTGCGTTCTTCCTCGTCGCCGGTGCCGAGTCGGCTGCCGCGGCGTCTCGCCCGTCGGCCGCGGCGTTCGCGCCCCAGGCGGCGACTCGCACCAAGTCGCGCCCCAAGACTCCAGCGAAGCGCACGGTTCGGCGCACGAGAGTCCGGCGGCCCGCTGGACGCGCTGCCGCGCCAGCGTCGACGGCGTGGACCTCCCCGCATGGCGCGGCGGCGCTCGCGAGCGATTTGGGCGGCATGATCGCCACCCGGGTGCGCAGCGGAAAGTTCGGCGTGATGGTCGTCTCGCTCACGCGCGGGGACACGCTCTACGCGCAGAACGCGGGCGAGATGATGCAGCCCGCGTCGACGATGAAGCTGTTCTCCACCGCCGTGGCGCTCGACCGATACGGACCGGAGCACCGCTTCTCTACCGACGTCCTTCGCGACGGAGTCGTCGGGTCGGACGGGACGGTCAACGGGAGCATCTACCTGCGCTCCGATGGCGACCCGTCGATGTCTGGTCGCTTCTACAAGGATCCGAATCTCCCGATGACGACGCTCGCGCAATCAGTGGCGGCAGCGGGCGTGAAGCACATCAAGGGCGATCTGGTCTTCGACGCGTCCGCGTTCGACGACCGGAAGATTCCTGCCGGATGGAAGACGTCGTACCTCGGCGCGGCGTACGCGGCTCGTGTGTCGGCGCTCTCACTCAACGAGAACGTGGTGTGGGTCGTGGTGCAGCCGGCGGGCAAGGGCGCCGCGGTCACGCTCGAGCCAGTGACGACGACGATCCCGCTGCGCAGCAATGTGCGTCTCGTGGGCGGCCGAGGCGGCCGGATCTCGGCACGCCGCGCCGCCGATGGCGGCATCGACGTCAGCGGATCGATCGGCACGCTCAGCCGGCCGCTGCGCTACTCGCTCGTCGTGGACGATCCGGCGCTGTTCACCGCCGGTGCGCTGCGCGCCGCTCTACAGAACGTCGGCATCACTTTCGACGGCACGGTGAAGGCGGGCAAGACGCCCGCGGGTGCCGAGAAGGTCGCCGGCCTTCCGTCGCCGCCGCTCTCGGACATCGTCTCCCAGATGAATCGCGAGAGCATCAACATCGTCGCGGAGCTGCTGTTCCGTGACGCGGCACGCGCCGTCGCGCCGAACGGCATGAGCTCGGCCGAGGCAGGCGAATCGAATCTGCGCGATTTCCTGCAGAAAAAGGTCGGCGCCGATCCTCGCGCCATCCGCGTGTCCGACGGATCGGGCCTTTCGACGCTCGACTTCATGACGCCGCGCACGATGATCCAGCTGCTGAGCTACGCGCACAAGGGACCGTGGTCGTCGGCGTTTCATGGCTCACTTCCCGTCGCTGGCGAGTCGGAGCTGCTGCGTCGGCGCATGCGTTCGACGCCAGCGCAGGGGAACCTGCACGCGAAGACTGGCACGACGAACACCGTCGTCGGGCTCGGCGGATTCGTCACCTCGAAGAGCGGCGAGATCCTCGCGTTCTCGTTCCTGTACAACGGCAACGATCGCTGGAACGCGAAGGCGACGATGGACGGGATGGGAGCGACGCTCGCCAACTTCGTTCGGGAGTGACGCCTTGACTGCGCACTGCCGTACCCGGCACCATCGTACTCCGCACCAGGGCCAAGGCCGCTGACCTTGCCGAATTCTTGGACGCCTCTTGGAGCTGCCGACTCCAGGAGACGTTCAGCGTATCAACGTCTCGAGCTTTCCTGTTCCGCGGTTCAACGGCGCCGCATTCTGGGGGCCAGCGGCCTGAGTCCGGTTGCCGGGTACGATGATACCGGGTACGGCAGTGAATGAGTCAAGAGGCGCTGATCTCGATTCCCCGCGCCCGTAACTCCGCGATATACGCCTCCGGCGGCACGCATTCGTCCGGGGTCCACACGCCCGGCGGTCCGACCTGCTCACGCGCCTGCATCTGGCCGGTGATCGACAGCGAGTAACCCGTCGTTCTCATCATCGCGCTGATGCCGTGCCCTTCGTCGAAGCGGTCGATCAGGTCGAAGCGTCGTTCGGCCGGCGCACCACCCTTGCGGCCCGTGACGATCACTCGCAGCGCGAGCAGGTCCTTTCCCTTCGGCTTGCTGAGCTTCGGCCCAACCACGGCGACGAACAGATCGCGCGCGCTCACCTTCGCTCCCTTCACATCCACCGGTTCCACGTCGAGCAAACCGAGCTCGCGGATCGTCGCCATGATCTCGGCGTGCCCCGGATAGCGGAGCGTCTTGTACTCCATCTCGGGGATCGTCCCCTCGTAACGGAACGCCATCGTCGAGAGCCCGCCCGCCGTGTGAAATGCCTCGAGTGAGCCGGTCGGAGCGGGAAACTCCACCATTTCTCGCTCCGACAGCGCGGTGACCTGCGTGCGCTTTCCGTCGCGCAGCACCCACGAGAGCGTCGTGTAGTAGTCGAGCACCCCTTCGAGCGAGTAGACAACCTGGTAGTTCAGCGGAGGCTCCGGCGACTGGGGGAGTCCGCCCACGTAGATGCGAACCGAGTCCACCGAATCCAGCTGCTTGATGCCGTACTCGGCAAGGATGTTCACCATCCCCGGTGCGACGCCGCAATCGGGAATGACCGTGACGCCCTTCGCCTTCGCCTTCTCGGCGAGCGCCTTCTGCTGGAACACGATCTCCGTGTTCCCACCGAGATCGCAGAAGTGCACCCCGGCCTCGACTGCGCACTCCGCGAGAGCGAGATTGAAGTAGTACGGGATGGCGCTCATCACGGCGTCCGCCTCGCGCATCACCGCGAGGACGGCCTCCCGGTCGCGCACGTCGAGCGGGGTCGGGATCAACCGTGGGCCGGAGTATGGCTTGAGAAACTCGGGCAGGTGATCGAAGCGGAGATCGGCCAGCCGGACCTGGCTCACCTCGGGATTCTGCAGCAGATCGTAGGCACATGCCGACCCCTGCAGGCCAGCCCCTAGCACGAGCATTTTCATCTACGTCATCTCCGGATGGTGTCGGAAGAAGCGGGAAATGTAACCGCCGCCTCCGCCGTTCGGGTCAATCATCCCCGCGCGCACGATCCTGGCATCGCATCACGACATGAGCCCAACTTTCCCCGTCGCCTCGGGCGACACCGCGTGGCGTCGCCACCTCATCGATGACGACGAGGGCATCCGCGCCCTGCTCGAGCGCACTCACCGCATCGCCGTGCTCGGCATCAAGACGCCCGAGTCGGGACAGCCTGCCTACTACGTGGCCGAGTATGCGAAGCGGTCCGGGTACGAGATCGTCCCGGTCCCGGTCTACTATCCTGACGTGACGGAGATCCTCGGCAAGCCGGTCTTTCGGTCCGTGTCCGCCGTGCCGGGTGAGCTGGACATGGTCAACGTCTTCCGGCGCCCACGCGACATCGACGGCCACGTGGACGACATCCTCGCCAAGCATCCGTCGTCGGTCTGGTTCCAGCTCGGCATCCGCAACGAAGCCGCCGCCGAGCGCTTCGCGCGTGCCGGCATCGACGTCGTGCAGGATCGGTGTCTGCTCGTGGAGCTGGGCGCGATCGGTCGCTGACGCGCGTCCGCGAACGCGGCGTCCACGGCTCAGCGCACGACGAGCACGCCGTGCAGCAGGTCGAGCTGCCACCACCGCGCGTTCAGCTCCCGCACCGCGTCGGGGAGCGACCGCACGCGGCCCGGCGCAACGAGCACACGCACGTCCGTCGGTGAGCGGAGCACTGAGTACCGCTTCCCGAGCGCGCTGAGTGCCGAGCGCTGGTCGGCGTGCAGGCGGAGCACGTGGTTCGAGACGTCGTATGTCGGTACCAGTCCTTCCAGCACCTCGATGCCGACCCGAGGATTCGCACCCGATGCGCTGTCCAATCCGATCATCCGTGGAACGAGATCGGCCCACAGCGTGTCGCGACGAGACGCGCGCGCGATGGGAAAGCGAAGCAGCGAGCCGGCGTTCGTCGCGACGCGCACGACGATCGATGAGTCGCGCGCGCCTGCGCTCTCCTGGCGACGCAGGTCGACGAGCGAACGAAATGGTGCGGACAGCCGGCGCGCCGTTGCGGCCGGCAGACCGAACTGCTGCGCTTCCTCGATCAGCACCAGGCCAGGCAGGAGTGCGCCTTTCATCGCCAGATACCGGCCGAGCCGCGCGCGCGCGACGGCGTTACGTGGCTGCGCTCGCACTTCGCCGTAGAGCATCTCTTCCGCGTCGCTCCACCGGCCGGCGTCGATCAGCCCGTCGGCCTGATTGCGCGGCAAGAGTTGGACTTCCTGCGCGCGCCCCGTCGTGGTGACGACGAGGCCCAGGCACGCGGCGAGAACGATCGATCGTGCGCGGAGAAGTGGATGAGCGCTCATAGGCGGCCGATGCGGGCAAGGAGGAATGCGTCAGGATCGAACGTCAACGACCGCGGTCGCGCGGCGAATCGGCCGGGGATCGGCACCGTCGCGCGCCCTTCCGCGGGTACGTTGACGACGAGCCGATGCTCCTTGTTATCGGCATCCGTGAGCACGACGGTGAGCGGCAGCTCGTACGCGCCTCGTGCTCCCTCCTGCAGGACGAACAACGACACACTCTGCGCCGACGCGTCCCACGCCCATCCAACGGACGGCTCCGCCGCGCCCGGGCGGCGCAGCCATTGCTCGAAGAACTGGCCGAGCGACTGGCCCGACGAGCGCTCCATCTCACGCCGCAGATCGTCCGACAGCACCGTGCCGTGACGGTAAGTCGCGTAGTACGACTTGATGCCCCGAAAGAACGCGCTGTCGCCGAGCCGCTGGTGCAGCATGTACAGCACATACTCGCCCTTCTTGTAGCTGTTGTTGTTGAGCAGCGCCATGTAGTCGGTCTGCGCCGTATCGAGCACCGGACGCGCCGCCACCACCGGGTCGGCGAGGATCGTATCGCGCGTCGCTTTCATGCGTTTCTGAAACGCGCCGTCGCCGCGGATATACTGGATCCACAGCGACGTGAAGTAGTCGGCGAAGCCTTCGCTCAACCAGAGATGCGACCACTCGCGCTCCGTGACGGCGTCGCCGAACCACTGGTGCGCCGTCTCGTGCGCAATGATGTCATCCTTGATCGTCGGTCCGGCGAACAGCTTGCCGTCGTAGAAGATCGCGCTCGCGTTCTCCATCGCGCCGTACCGCGTGGCGCTCTGAAGATGGGCGAGCTTCTCGTACGGAAACGGACCGATGAGCCCCTCGAACAGCAGCATGATCGGACCGGACGCCAGGAACGGTCCCGGCAGCCAGTGCCGGTTCTCCGGCGCGACGTAGATCGACTGCCGCACGCACTGTCCCTGATCGCCGTAATGGCAGTCCGGCTCACGCAGATCGAAGCGCGTGATCGGACCGACGGCGATGACCATCATGTACGTCGCGATCGGTCTGGACTCGCGCCAGCGAGTCTCGGTCCGTCCCGCGGCCCGCCCCGAGAGGCGCCTGGTGCCCGCCTCCAGACCGTTGGCCACGACGGTGCGTCCCGTCGGCGCGCGCACCGTCCACGTCACGGTCGCCTTGTCGCTCGGATGATCGACGGTGGGGAGCCATTGCCGCGCGCGGTCGGGCCAGTTGTCGCCGAACCAGCTCCAACGCCCGCGCGAATCCTTCTTCACGACCAGCCCGTCGGTCACGACGCCGTCATAGGAGACACGAACTCTCACGCTGTCGCCCGTCGCGCCAGTCAGCGGGACGTCGAGCTTTCCCGACGCGTGCGGTGCCGTCACCAACGCGCCGTTCAATTCCACCGCGCGCACTGTCAGCCTATCCACGAGGTCGAGGCGCAGGCGCGAGACGCCCGCCGAGCGTTTCGCGGTGATCGTCACATCGCCGCGAAGAAACGCCCCGGTGTCCGGCAGCTCGAGCACGATGTCGTAGTCGAGCACGTCGATGCCGGGCTGGTACGTCGGCGCGGCGACGGGCGCCGGAGTGATCGGCACGCTCTGCGCCCGCGCGTCGAGCGCAACGAAACAGAGAGCCGCGAGCGCGACGAGCAGTGATGACGACGCGTTTTCCGTACGATCCCAGCGTCGTGAGGTGCAGAGGCGAACGTGCATGGCTCCTTCAGGGCACTCGGTAGACGACCGCGTTGTCGGAAGACTCCTGCGGGCGCGCGCCCGCACGAGGGGCGAGAGCAAGAATGAAATGACCGCCTCGCGTGGCCGCGAGGGGTACGCCCGGTCCCACGTCGTGCTCTACGGCACGACCCGCGCCGTCCACATCGCGCACGACCACTCGGCCCGATCGCGATTCGATCGACCGGCCGCGCACCCTGAGCGACCGGGCCGGCGACCGCGTTGCAACCCCGATCGTCACGATTGGTCCTTCGCTCCAATGCAGCTCCGAGCGTCGCACGCTCGTCGGCGCTCCACCCACCGCGATCGCCGCGCTCCGCGTCGTCGAGGCCGGGGCGCCATTCTCCGCATGCACGGGCCGCTCACCGATGAAGATCGATCGCGCATCGCAGCTCCAGTCGACGCGCCAGCCGTCGAGCGCGATGAAGCGCGGTGTCGCGCTCGGCAGTGCGTCCAGCTCCAGCACGAGGGTCACACCGGCCCCCTCGACCACTCCCATCCCGCTCACCGGGTACGAGTGCGCGCGGAGCGAGTCGCCGGTGAGCGCCAGCGGAGGGCGCGACGGGTCGTGCACCACCTCGCGCAATCGCTGCGCGGCCGCGCTCCACGCGCTCGATGGCACGCGCTGCTGCTCGCCTCCACCGATCACCACCGCACGTCCGATGGCCAGGTAGCGCCAGTCCGGCGACGGCGCCGCGCTCCACACACTGTCCATGCGCCAGGTGCGACCCGTGCGCTCCGTCGCGTAGAACACCGCGTCGGCGACCGGCTCGTTCTCTACACCAACCGGATCGTCGATGACGACGATCGCCGCGCTGTCGGGGGAGAGCAGCCATCGCGTCCGCGATGACATTCCCTGCGTGCCGCGGTTCACGACGAACGTCGCCGCACCGACGGGTGCCGCCTCCCACGCCGAGCGCATGGGCGCGACACACGCGGCCATGTCGAGCGGTGCGTGCTTCGTTGCGAGTGCAGTCTCCGCCCGGACGGCCGCTGGCGAATGCGCGGCGCTGGAGTCGCGTGAAGCCGCATCCCGACCACAGGACGGGATGAGCGCGAGCGAGCCGACGAGCATGGCGGCGCGAACCGCGTCCTGGCCCGTGCTCACCGACGGCCCGGCGCGATCACTGCACGAGCCGGTAGATCGCCCCCGCCGCGTCGTCGGAGATCAGGACACTGCCATCCGCCGCGACCGTCACGTCCACCGGACGACCCCAGCGTGAGCCGTTGGGACGCTGCCAGCCGGTGATGAAGTCCTCGACGCCAGTCGGCTTCCCCGCGCTCACTCGCACGCGTACGACTTTGGCGCCGGTTGGTGCATCGCGGTTCCACGAGCCGTGATACGCCACGAGCAGATCACCGCGGTACTCCGCGGGCAGCAGCGACGCGCGAGCGAGGAAGGCCATCCCGAGCGGGGCGGAGTGCGCCTGCAGCTTCGCCGCCGGCGCGATCGTCGTCGCGCACCGAGCGCCATCGTTGTACTCGGGGTTCGGCACGCGGTCGCCGTAGCAGAATGGCCAGCCATAGTTGCCGCCGTCGGTGAGAATGTTGATCTCCTCCGGCGGCAGATCCTGATGGTCCGGCGACAGGTTGTCACGCTCGTTCTGCGATGCCCACAGCGCGCCGGTCTGCGGCTCCACCGCCAGCCCGACCGCGTTGCGCAACCCCGACGCGAACACGCGCTTTCCCGATCCGTCCTCGTTGAAGCGCAGCACCGCGGCACGATCGGCCGATGTCTCCACGCACAGGTTGCACGTCGAGCCGACGGCGACGTACATCGCGCTGTCCGCACCGAACACGATCGTCCGCGTCCAGTGTCCGCCGCCGCCGTCATAGTGGTTCACATACAGCGGTGCGCCGGATGCACGCCCGTCCGCGCCGAGCACCACGCGTACCACGCCGTCGGTCGCGGCGACGTACAGCGCGCCCTTGTGGAACGCCAACCCGTGCGGCTGAGACAGCCCGGTCACGACGACGACCGTGCTGTCCGCACGCCCGTCACGATTCGCGTCGGGCAGGCGCACGACGCGCCCTCGGCCCGGCTGGCTCGCGTACACCGCACCATCCGCCGCCACCGCCATGAATCGCACGCCGTCGAGATTCTGGGCGAAGTACGTCATCGTCAGCCCCAACGGAACGCTCAGCTGGCCGTTGAGCGTGCTCGTGCGTCCCGTGGTGTCGGCTGGCGTCGTCATCTGCGCCGCTTCGTTCGTGGGCGAGCCGCAGACCGCCGACGCGAGCACTGCCGCGAAGATCGTCGCCGATAGAATCGATCGCATCATGCGCTCCCTGCGCTGGTCAACGCCCGAACAGCCGCCCGAGCACGCCCGAGTCGGCACCGCCGCCCTTGGCCGCCGTCGTCAGCGCGTGCGCGAACTCCGGGGCACTCGCGTAGCGGTCTCCCGGCTCACGATGCATGGCCTTGGCCAGCACCTTCTCTACCGCTTCCGGCAGCCCCAGCGCCGGCGCGGCGGAGCGCAGCGGCGTGGGCTCGCTGCGCAGTCGCGCGATCATCATCTCCTGCTGCGTCCGGCCGCTGAACGGCAGCTTGCCAGTCAACATCTCGTACGTCATCAGCGCCAGCGAATAGATGTCGGTGCGCGGATCGAGCGGCCGGCCGCGGAGCTGCTCCGGGCTCATGAACTCCGGCGTACCGAGGATGATCCCCGTCGCCGTGAGCTTCTGTAGCTCCGCGTCGGCGCGGCGTTCCTTCGCCAGGCCGAAGTCCATCACCACGGCCCGCTCACCGCCGCTCGGCTTCGGACAGATCATCACGTTCTCCGGCTTCAGATCGCGATGCACGATCTTCAGCTCGTGCGCCACGTGCAGTCCGGCCGCGATGTCGCACACGAACGGCACGACGTCCGCCAGCGGGAGCGTACCGAGCCGGTTGTTGCGGTCCGAGAGCACCTCGCCTTCGACGTACGGCATCACGACGTACACCAGCCCGTCCTGCGTCTCGCCCAGTCGGATGATGTGGCAGACGTTCGGATGCGCGAGCCGCATGCCGAGGCTCGCTTCGCGCCGCAGCCGAGCCATCGCGTTCATGTCGCTGGAGAGCGCGGCCGACAGCACCTTGATCGCGTAGCGCTGCTCCGTCGCCACGTCGCTCGCGAGATACACGAACGACATGCCACCCTCCCCGATCTTGCGCGCGATGCGGTAGCGGCCATCGAGCACTCGGCCCGTGAGGTTGCCGTGCGTCACCGGCGCGGGGAGGTCGGCGCGTCCCGAGACGGTTCCGCGCGGCGACGGCGACGCGGGCACCTCGCTGCTCGCTGCCGCCGGCGCGCCGAGCTCGCGCGCGGGCATCGCGACGAGCTTCGAGCCGTCACGCGTGCAGAAGCGCGCGTCGTCGTCGTACGTCTTGCCACAGGCAGGGCAGCGGTTCATCGCGTCAGGTGGCTCCGAGAAGGGACGCCATGCCGCTCCACTCGATGTTTCCACCACTGAGCACGGCGACCGTCTTGCCTCGCGGTGTCACGAGCCCCTCCATCAACGCGGCAATCGTGATCGCGCCGCTTGGCTCGGCCACCAGTTTCAGCCGATCGAACAGGATGCGCATCGCGCGCGGCAGCGCGGCGTCTTCCACCGTCACGACCTCGTCGACATACGCCGCGTGATGCGCGAAGGGCAGCGCGCCGACCTCCACCGCGAGCAGGCCGTCGGCGAGGCCCGCCGTCTTGCCAAGCCGCACCGGATGCCCCGCCTCGCGCGCGCGTGTCAGCTTCGGCGCGCTCGCTGGCTCCACGCCGACGATGCGCGCACTCGGCACGCGAAGCTTGATCGCCGCCGCCGCTCCGCCGCTCAGCCCTCCGCCGCCAACTGGAACGAGCACCGTTCCAACGTCCGGGAGGTCGTCGGCGATCTCGAGGCCGACGGTTCCCTGCCCCGCGATGATCCACGGATGATCGTAGGGCGGCACCATCGTGAGTCCTTCACTGTCGACCAGCTCCATCGCGCGGTCCCACCGATCATGGGTCGACGTTCCCGCCAGCTCGATGCGCGCGCCGAGTCGCTCGACGCCGGCGCGCTTGGCAGGAGTGACCGTGGTGGGCATCACGACCACGGCGCGCACACCGAACATCTTCGCCGCGAGCGCGACCGCCTGCGCGTGGTTGCCAGACGAGGGTGCGACCACGCCGCGCGCGCGCTCCGTATCGTCGAGCTGTGACAGGAAGTTGTACGCGCCGCGGAACTTGAACGCGCCACCGCGCTGGAGCATCTCCGGCTTCACGAAAATCTCCGCCCCGAGCAGCTCGGAGGCGTGATCGAACGGCAGCAGCGGCGTGCGCACCGCGACGGAGAAGATCCGCGCCGCCGCGCCCGTGAGATCCTCGAGGGAGATCAGATCGGTCATCGAGAGGGAGCTGGTCACGCGAAGACGCGGTTGCGGCCGGCACTCTTGGCCTTGTACAGCGATTGGTCGGCCTCCTGGAGCAGCAGCGCGGGCGACATGGGATCCGAGCCGCGATGCAGCGCCACGCCCACGGAGATCGTGATCCGCATCGAGGCGCTCGCCGAGGCGAATGTATGCTCGTCCACTTTGCGCCGCACCCGCTCGGCGAACGTCAGCGCACCTTCCCAGCCCGTGTCCGGCAGGACGACGACGAACTCGTCTCCTCCGAGTCGGGCCACTTCATCGGTGTCGCGCGCGGTGGCCCGCATGATCGCCGCCAGCTCCTGCAGCACCAGATCGCCGAACGGGTGGCCGAAGGTGTCGTTGATCTCCTTGAAGTGATCGAGATCGATCGCCAGCACGGCGATCGTCGTGCCGCGCCGCTTCGCCTGGCGCCACTCCGCGCGGAGAAACGTCTCGAGGGCGCGTCGGTTGAGGCAGCCGGTGAGGGGGTCGGTGCCGATCTGCTCTCCCAGCCGAATGCGCATCGCGTCGAAGCTCTGCGCGAGCAGCGTCAGATCGTCTGGGCGCTTGTCCACTCCCAGCTCGAGCGCGGGATTCAGATCGCCGTCCTCGACCAGCTTGCAGAACAATCGCAGCCGATTCATCCGAGCGCGAAAGCTGCCGTACGCCGTGATGAGCACCGCACAGACGAGCGCGAACACCCCGACCGTGAATCCCACGCTCCGGGAATCGAGCGTCGCGAGCTCGGCATGCTGCGGCACGACCAGGACGATGATGAGGTACGCGGCCGCCGAGATCACCGCCGCGTAGATGCCCAGCCCCCAGCCGAAGTAGAACACCGCGAGCTGCACCACGAGCAGCGAACCGAGGAGCAGACGCGCCGCGGCCGCGGGCCCGCCGCTGAGATGCACGATCGCCGCCATCGTCACGACGTCCGCCGTGACGAGGAGCGACGGGATCGAGCTGTTGTGCATCGTGCGAGCTCGCCGCGCCCACTCACCGGTGAAGGCGACGCAGAGAACGTAGACGAGCGCGACCACCGAGATCGGCGTGCCCATCTCCGCACGCGGCCGCTCGCCGAGCAGCAACGCCATCACGACGGTGGCGACGAGTCCGGCGTAGCGGACCCACCGCTGCCAGAGCAGCGCGTCCCGCACGAGCGACTCCCGGTCGCGATGCAGCGCCTCGACCAGCTCGGGGGTGGACACCGGCAGTTCGACGGTCATCCCCATCTGCCCACTGACGGCGGGCATCTGGTCGGTTACTGTGGGCCGGTTCACGAGCGGTGGCTGCGAGGCGGGTGATGAAAAAACCTACCATCCGGCGGACCCGGCCGAAAGCCGGTTGAAGATGTGCGACGGCCCCGGTTCCTAGGAGCCGGGGCCGTCGCAACTACTCGTCGAGCAATGCTACTCCTCCACGTCGTCACCGTCGGCGCCGTTGGATTCGGCGTCGCCCTCGACAGCATCGCCATCACCTTCCTCTTCCGGCACGACGCGGGCGACGGCCATCACGAGATCCTTCTCGTCGAGGTTCACCAGCTTCACCCCCTGGGTGTTGCGCCCCGCGACGCGGATTCCCTTCACCGGCATGCGGATGAGGATGCCTTGCTTCGTCATCAGCATCAGCTCGTCCTCCGGCAACACCTCCATGATCGACACGGCATCGCCCGTCTTCTCGGTGCGATGGATCGTGATGATCCCCTTGCCGCCGCGCTTCTGCACGCGGTAGTCGTCGATCGGCGAGCACTTGCCGATGCCCTTCTCGGCGACGACGAGCAGCGTCGCTTCGCGCTTGATCACCACCATGCCGATGACCACGTCGCGCGCGCCAAGCTGGATGCCCTTCACGCCAGTGGTGTCGCGGCCCATCTCGCGCACGTCCTGCTCGTGGAAGCGAATCGAGAGACCGTGACGCGTGGCGAGTACGATGTCGTTCGTGCCGCTGGTGATCTGCACGTCCATCAGCTCGTCGCCGTCCTCGATCTTGATCGCCTTGATCCCGTTGCTGCGGGGATTGGCGTAGGCCGAGAGCGCCGTCTTCTTCACCGTGCCGCCCTTGGTGGCGAACAGGAGAAACTGGTCGTCGCGGAACTCTCGCACCGGAAGGATCGCCTGCACCTTCGTGTCCGGGGTGACGTTGATCAGGTTGACCACCGGCTT
>JBDTOD010000090.1:0-18576 GCA_039933415.1 bacterium | reverse complement strand
ATGGCGACAACAAGGTGAGCCTGCGCGGCAACGAGAACGTCGTCGTGCAGATCAATGGCCGCATCTCGCCGATGCGCGGTGACCAGCTCGGCAACTTCCTCGCGCAACTGCCGTCGAACATGGTCGCCAGCGTCGAAGTCGTTCCCAACCCATCGGCGAAGAACGATCCCGAAGGGATGGCCGGCATCATCAACATCGTGCTCAAGGAGAACACCGACCTTGGCCTGAGTGGCGGCGTGCAGGCGGGCGGCGGGAGCACGGGGCAGATCAACGCTTCCGGCAACGTCGGCTACCAGAAGGGTGCGCTCACCCTGTTCGCCAACTACGGCTTCATGCAGGACAAGCGCGCCAACTCGGGCTTCACCAATCGCGCGGGCCTGGTCTCCGGCCTGACGCCGTTCCTCGAGAGCGACGTCACCGGCGCGTTCGTGCCGAAGTCGCACAGCCTGAACGCGAGCGTGGACTATCGGCTCGCGCCGCGCAACGTGCTGTCGTCCAACCTGATCGTGAGCAAGCGCGACCTTACGCGCAGCAACATCAACTCCTATCGCGAGCTGGACTCGGCGCGCGCGCTGACTGCGCGCTCGCTGCGCTCGAGCGCGCAGACCAACGACGATCTCACGCTGGACTACGCCTTGTCGTACAAGCGGACGACCGAGCAGCAGGGCGACGGGATCACCACCGAGTTCCGCGTCAACCGCTCGCGTGGTGACGGCAACGTGTTGCTCACCGACCGCACGCTCGGCCTCGCGGCCACGCTCCCCGCGGGTACGGCGGCGCTCGAGACCGACGCGACCGGCGACCTCACGCACAACTGGACGCTCCAGACGGACTTCACGCACACGTTCGGCGGACGCACGAAGCTCGAGACGGGCTACAAGGGCACGCTGCGTCAGCTCGAGAACCAGTTCGACGTCGCCAACTTCTCCGACGCGCTGAGCACCTACGTGCCGAACCTGGATCGGAGCAACGCGTTCGACTACAACGAGCAGGTGCACGCCGTGTACGGCGTCGTGAGCAAGGGCGCTGGCAAGTTCGACCTGCAGGCCGGGCTGCGCGCGGAGCAGGCGATCACGCGGTTCGATCTGGCGACGACGAACGAGCGGTTCGACAACAGCTACAAGAGCCTGTATCCGAGCGCGCTGGCGCTCTTCAACGTCGACGAGTCGAAGCAGCTCAAGCTCAGCTACTCGAAGCGCGTGACGCGTCCGGACACGCGGCAGCTCAACCCATTCGGTTTCCGCG
The DNA here is from genome assembly GCA_039933415.1 of bacterium. Taxonomy (GTDB): domain Bacteria; phylum Gemmatimonadota; class Gemmatimonadetes; order Gemmatimonadales; family Gemmatimonadaceae; genus AG11. Next base: position 17,331 of record JBDTOD010000090.1, on the reverse strand, counting down.
AGGATGCGCTCAACGTGTTCCACGGCAACCCGGGGTTGAAGCCCGAGTACACGCACTCGTTCGAGCTCGGCTATCAGGAGTCGTTCGACAAGGGAACGCTTCAGATCACGCCGTTCGCGCGGCACACGGTCAACGCCGTGCGCTTCATCCGCACGATCGACGACGGCGGCGTGGCGACGACGACGTTCCAGAACGTGGCGACGAGCGATTCGTACGGCGCCGACGTCAACGGCTCGGTGCGGTTCGGACGGCTGAGCGGGTTCGGCGGGTTCAGCGCGTTCAAGCAGGTCACCGACGGCAGCAACCTGAGCACCGACGTGTCGAACAACGCCTTCGGCTGGTCGGCGCGCAGCAACGCGACGATCAAGGTCACGCCGTCGCTCGACGTGCAGGGCTTCCTGATGTATCGCGCACCAATGACGACGGAGCAGGGTCGCATGTCCGGCATGACGATGACCAACCTGGCCGTACGTCAGAAGCTGCTCGGCGACCAGGCGAGCGTCTCGCTCCGCGTGATGGACCCGTTCAACGTGATGGGCTTCGGCTTCGTCACGGACGATGGCCGCTTCGCCCAGCAGACGCGACGCAACTTCAACGCGCGCGGTGCCTTCCTCACCTTCAGCTATACGTTCGGCCAGCAGCCGCGGATCCGGTCCTCGCGGCCCGAGCAGCCCGAGGCGCCGCAGCAGTCGACGGACGGCCAGGGTCCCTGATGATCGAGCGGGAGCGTCGCGGCAGTGACCGCGGCGCCCTCGTTCACGGCATCCCCACAGTGAATCGGTCTAGCAAAAGCCGCAGGACGCAGATTGATTCTCCGCGATGCAAGCACGCCGCCCGATACCGAGACCGACAGTTCGCCCAGTTTCCCGTCTCATCACGGAGATCGCAAAGCATCCCGGCCGCTTTCCGCTGTGGCACGTGAAGGACATGGCGGGGCTGGCCACGCTGGCCGGCATGACGAATCAGAGCGAGCGGCAGCGTGCCGCCAAGATCGTCGCGGTGGGCCAGGGCGAGATCGACTACAAGCCGATCTTGGAGCGAGCGGCCATCGCCGGACTGCAGCACTGCTTCGTCGAGCAGGACACCGCCCCGATGAGCGGCGATTCAGTGGCGGGCGCGCGCACCAGCTTCGAGGCGATCAACCGCATCCTGGCGTGACGACGTGAGGGATGGCGTACAGGAGGGGCCGCGTTTCGCGGCCCCTCGTTCGCGTCACTGCCCGAGCGGTTTGATCATGATGTTCTTGTAGTGCACTTCGCTGCCCGGATCGTGTCCCTGCAGGGCGATCGTCCCGCCCGTGAGTCGCGTCGCCGAGGTGTCGGGCTCGGTGTAGTCCACCGTCTGCTTGTCGCCGACGAAGATCTGAACGCGCCGGCCACGCACGATGGTGCGCATGGTGAACCACTCGTTGTCCTTGCCCGCCTCGCGGACGTCGCGCACGGAGTAGAGACTCCCGGTGCGCCGCCAATCGGATTGCGAGTTGTTCACCTGCACCTCGTAGCCCTTCGACGGGAACCCGTCCTGCTGAAAGGCCGTGCGGACGAAGATCCCCGAGTTCGCGCCGGGCTTGGTCATCACGTCGGCCGTGAGCTCGAAATCCTTGAACTCGTGATTCATCACGGGCCCGTCGTAGAAGAGGTGCGATCTCGGGCCGTGCACGACGATCTCGCCGTTGGCCACGCTGAACGTGCCAGGGGTCTCACTCGCTCGCCAGCCGGTGAGCGTCTGGCCATCGAACAGCGAGATCCAGCCGTCGGATGCATTCGCATGCATGCCGGAAGAGCATGCGGCGATGACGAGCGGGATCGCGGCGAGTCGCGCGAAGATCTTCATGTGCCTGGTCAGCGTGAGTGGTGTAGGAATCGTCCTGGAGAACATATGGTCCTGGAGCTCGCTGCCGTCACCGCCCGCCCGCCGAATCCTCGACCGCCGGGATGATCCTGTTCTCCAGGATGCGGAGAGGGCTGTTGGTTTTCACATCGTCGTAATTTCCGGCCGTCGATACGACAACGAGATCGAGCGCCGGGACGATCATGATCATCTGTCCGCCATTGCCCTGGGCCGCAATATACCGCAGCTGCCCAGCGCCGTACGGGATGGTGTGAATCCACCACAGATATCCGTATGGTTGGAATCCGGGAAGCAGCACGTGCTCCGTGGTGGAGCGATCGATCCAGCTCGCGGGGACGATCTGCCTGCCGTTCCACTGCCCGCGCTGCAACACGAGCTGGCCAATCTTGGCCATGTCTCGCGGGCGAAGATAGATGTGCCCACCGGTGTCGGTCTGGCGCCCATCGTCGAACAGCGTCCATTGAAATTGCGCGATGCCGAGCGGACCAAAGAGCACGTCGCGAGAGAAGTCCGGGATGGTTCGGTTCGTCGCCTCCGCGACGACGCGCCCGAGCGTCACGACTCCGGCGGTGCAGTAGTGGACCGATACCCCTGGCTCGACGAGTACCGGAAGGTCGAGAAAGAAGCGTATCCAGTCGCGCGTCGGATACATGTTGTTCTCGTTCCCGGGCGAACCAGGTGTCCAGTCGTCGCAGGCCAGGCCGCTCGACATGTGCAACAGATGCTCCACCGTGACGTCGTCCTTCCGCACGTCGGGGTAGGTCACGGTGGGATATCGAGCGGCAAGGCGGGGGAACACGCGCTCCGACACGCCGCTCAAGGCGCCCTGCTCGATCGCGATGCCGGTGAGCAGCGACGTGATGCTCTTGGTCGCCGAGCGCAGATCGTGCCCCTTGCCGCTGTGATAGCCTTCCCAGTAGTGCTCCCCCACGAGCTGGCCGTGCCGCACGATGAGCAGACTGTGCAGACCGTGCGTGGGGACGGCGTCGAGCCCCGTCCACATGTTCGTCAGTGCCTGCTCGTTCATCCCGACCGACGCCGGGCTCGCCGTGCGCCATTCGGTGGGGTCTGAGCTCGGACCGAGGAAGTCGATCGACTCCGGTCGTCTTCCCAGGTCACATCCACTGGTGCTGGCGACGAGCGCGAGCGCGATGGCGAGAGCCGACGATCGAGCGAAGCGCATGCGTCTCACCGAGCTTGAGGAATCGAAGGACGATCCGGTTCCGTGTGAGACAATCGGCGGCGAAAAATCCCTACTGAGCCTACGGCGCCAGCGGTCGGTACGGCGCCGTCACGCGGATCGGCACGATCGTCTCGCCCCAGTGAATGCGCAGCACCGACTCCGCACGCACGACTGAAGGAAAATAGATGGCGAGTGATTCCATGTGCGCGCCCTTCTCGGGCGTGACCTCGAACCGGTACGCATCCCTGGCCGCGCCAGGATACGGCTTGTGAAACACGTGCGCCGCGCTGCTCAGGATGACGGTCCACGGCCGGTTGGCACGCGGCACGAGCCAGAGCGAGTACTCGCCAGCCTTCACCTCGTGCCCCTCGAGCAGCACGGGGTGGTCAATCGTCATGCGTGTCGCCGAATCGGCGCCGGGGTGCCAGATGCTGTCCCATGGCACGAGCTGTCCGAACAAGGCACGCCCGCGTGCGATCGGACGTCCGTACTCGATGGCGATCTCCGTGAGTGCGACGTGCTGGCTGACGCTGCCGCGCTGGCTGAACGGATAGCCCTGCGCGCGCGCGGGTGCGGCGAGCGTGCCGAGCATGGCCAGGGAGACGAGCAGCGTATGGCGTATGATGGCGCTCATGCCGTCGCCCTCAGCTCCTCTGCCGTGATGTCCTCGAGGCGGCGCTGCCTCGTCTCCACGCCGAAGACGAGCACGAGCACCACCGCGAGTGTCATCGGGATGGCGCCGATCAACGCCACCGTCGTGATCGACGGCGTCGCGATGCCGAACACCACCAGCGCGATGATCGCCACTCCGCCGGCCTTGCTCGCGCCAGCGGCGAAGCCGGTGCCTCGCGAGCGCACCGCCGTCGGGTAGATCTCCGCGCTATACACGGAGAGCACGGCAACGACGGAGCTGATCCCCCAGATCGGCACGACGAGAAGCGCGTACAACAGCGGGCGATTGTGCATGATCGCGTCGCCCGCGACGACGAACCCGAACAGCGCCGCGGCCGTGAGCGCGGACAGCGCGACGATCGTCTTCCTGCTGCTCCAAAAGCCGTACATCCACGCGATCAGGAGATTGAGCGGGAACCCCATGACGGCCGCGTTGCGCAGAATGGTGTCCGCATCAGCGAATCCGATCTTTCGCAGGTTGGACGGAATCCAGAGGTTGAAACCGAACAGCACGAGCCCCGATCCGATCGCGAGGACGCCAACCACCGCGGTGAGCCCGGCGAACTTTCCATCCAGCAGCAGCCCCCACCGGCTCTGAATCTTCGACTCCACCCACGACTCGTGCTCGTCCACGATGACGGCGCCGAAGCGCCGCATCACCGCGCTCGCCTCGGCATCACGCCCATGCGCCAGAAGAAACCGCGGCGATTCCGGGATCCATCGGTTGAGCAGGATGAACACCATCCCGGTGGGGAGACCGATGAGCCAGAGAATGCGCCAGCTGTAGATGGGCACGAGCGCCACCGCGAGCCAGCTCGTGATCACGTACGCGCCAGCGATGTCGGCACCGATCATGATCATCATCCAGCTACGGTGCCTGGCGGGGATCGTCTCGGCGAGCAAGGCATAGCAGATCGGGAGCATGCCGCCCACGGCGACGCCCATGAGAAAGCACATCACCAGATTCCAGGCGAAGCTCGGCATCGCGCCACAGATCGAGGTGCCGATGAAGCCGATGCCCGCGTACAGAATCGAGGCGCGACGGCCGATCTTGTCGCCCAGCCAGCCCCAGAGGAAGGAGCCGAGCACCGTGCCGATGATGCCCGAAAGCGCGACGTACGCCACCGGGATGTGGCCGGTCGGATTGAGCGGTCCCTTGAGTCCGTACTCCGTGGTCATTCCTGGCAGCACGAACGCGAGGGCGGTCGGCTTCATGATGTCGATCGTCACGGCGATCGACATCGTGAGCAACAACCCGTAGTGCGCGCCGGTGAGCGGCGCATCGTCGAGCGCGCTGACGCGAATTCGCGAAGCGACATCCGAGCGGATCTCGCCCGCGCGCGGAAACAGCCCATAGAGGCTGGCGACCAGGCCGAGGATGATGGCGACCATGCCGATCTGCATCGACGTCTCCATCGGCATGCCGGCGAGCCGGTAGCCGTTGCTCTTGCCCATGAGATACATGGGCAGGTGCAGGAGAACGCCGCCCGTGACCGCCGCCACGCCCAGCCAGAAAGCCGCCGGGTGGCCGAAGGTCACTCCGCCCAGCGTGCTGCTCGTCTCGTTGCCCTTCGGTATCGTCGTGATGGTCGTCCTCCCCTGCGACGTCGCGGGGACGGCGACGCAGAGTTGATCAGGTGACGGTGTGAAGTTCCGGTTTCCGGGAGCGGGTGAAGAATCGCTCGCTCGCCAGCCATCCACCAGCGCCATCGACGCGAGTTCCGGAATGGACAGACTCTCCGCCATTCCGCGCAGGTCGCCAGAGCACTGTCGATCCCGCCGATTCTCGTTCGTATAGAAGGAGAGACCGCCGGCACGTCGGCGGCGCCACCCTTCCGGAGGAACCATGCGCAAGCTGCTGGTCATCAACAACCTCACCCTCGACGGAGTGATGCAGGCCCCCGGCCGACCGGACGAAGACACGCGCGGCGGCTTCGAGCACGGAGGCTGGTCGATGCCGTACAACGACGAGGTGAAAGGAAAGACGATGGGCGAAGGGATGGGGCGCGCCTCCGACCTCCTCTTCGGGCGGCGCACCTACGAGGACTTCTACAAGGTGTGGCCCACGCGCACGGACAATCCGTTCACGCCGGTGCTCAATGCGTCACGGAAGTACGTGGCCTCACGCACGCTCGAGGAGCCGCTGCCGTGGGAGAACTCGGTCCTCCTGAAAGGCGACGCGGCGGACGCTGTCGCTCGGCTCAAGACCGAGCCGGGCAACGATCTGCTCGTGATGGGGAGCGGCGTGCTCGTCGAGGCACTGGCCTGCCGCAACCTGATCGACGAGTACATGCTGCTCATCCACCCACTGGTGCTCGGCAAGGGGCGCCGCATGTTCACGGAGCACGGCGCCTTCGCCACGCTCACGCTGGTGAAGAGCGTTCCGACGACCACAGGCGTGATCATCACGACCTATCGCCCGGCCTCGGCGTAGACCGGGCATCCGAATCGAACACCGACACGCAGCGAGGAGACAGGCGGATGAAACAGTATCTGATCAGCATCTACCAGCCCGATGGTGAGCCCCCGCCGCCCGAGCGGCTCGCACCCGTCATGCGGGAAATCGAGGCGATCAAGCACGAGCTCGAGGCGGCAGGACGATGGGTATTCGGCAACGGCCTTCATCCGCCAAGCACGGCGACCGTGCTTCGAGCACGCAACGACGAGGTGCTCATCACCGACGGACCGTTCGTCGAAGGCAAGGAGCATCTCGGCGGGTTCACGATCCTCGAGGCGCCCGACCTCGACGTCGCTCTCCAATGGGGGCGCCGGTATGCCAGGGCAACGGGGCTCCCGATCGAAGTGCGTCCCTTTCAGGGCGAGGTCGACGGCTGACGCCGAGCACGGAGGGACCGGAGTCCGCGGAGATCGAGCGGGTCTTCCGCGTCGAGTATGCCCGCGCGGTCTCCGTGCTCGTCCGCGTGTGCGGCGACATCGATGCCGCTGAAGAGGCGGTGCAGGACGCGTTCGTCGCGGCGCTGGAGCGCTGGCCCTCGACCGGCATCCCTCCGAGCCCGGTGGGATGGATCGTCACCACGGCGCGCCACCGTGCGGTAGACCACTTTCGGCGGGAGTCGACACGCGACGAGCGCCACGACGAAGCCATTCGGATGCATGCACACCACGAGATCGTGGACGACGGAACCGTGCGCGACGACCAGCTTCGCCTGATCTTCACCTGCTGTCATCCGGCCCTCGCAACCGGCGCGCAGGTGGCGCTGAGCCTTCGGTATCTGGGAGGACTCTCGACGGCGGAGATCGCGCGGGCGTTTCTCGTGCCCGAGGCGACGATGGCGCAGCGCCTGGTGCGCGCGAAAGGAAAGATCAGGGACGCGCGGATCCCGTATCGCGTCCCTGACGAGCACGAGCTGCCGGAGCGCCTGCGCGCGGTGATGGCGGTGATCTATCTCGTCTTCAACGAGGGATACAGCGCGAGCTCGGGCGATCGGCTGGTCCGGGACGATCTGTGCCGCGAGGCGATCAGGCTCGGTCGCCTGCTGGTGGAGCTCGTGCCGCACGAGCCGGAGGCACAGGGGCTGCTCGCCCTGATGCTGCTCATCGCTTCACGCCGTGCCGCGCGCACCACACCGGACGGCGCGATGGTGCTGCTCGCGGAGCAGGATCGCGACCGATGGAACCGCGAGCTCATCACCGAAGGGCAGGCCATCGTGCGACGCTGTCTCGACCTGAACCGGCCGGGCCCGTACCAGATCCTCGCGGCGATGAACGCGGTGCACAGCGCGGCGCGCACCGCGGCCGACACCGACTGGCACCAGATCGTGCAGCTCTACGACCTGCACCTCGCGATCGCACCGAGTCCCATCGTGCAACTCCATCGCGCCGTCGCGATCGGCGAGACGGAGGGACCGGCCGCCGCGCTCGCGCTCGTCGAGCCACTCGATCTCGGCGCGCACCACCTGTTCCACGCGATCTGCGCCGACCTGCTCAGACGTCTCGGGAGGCGCGCCGACGCGCTGCTCGCGTACGACGCGGCGATCGCGCTCACGGAGAATCGCGTGGAACGAGAGCTGCTCGAGCGACGTCGTGCCAAGCTGTCGTAGCGACCGCTACCACTTCATCCGCGCTCGCACCTCCGGCTCCAGCTCATCGGCCATTCTGAGCTGCTCGTTCAGATCCGGGTGTCCATCGCATCCGGAGATGTACCGTCCCCTGAAGCCGAACCGTGTGATCGCGGTGTCGCCCGCCGCGGCGCGCGTCGCGATCACGCGTTGCAGATACTCGGCGAGCAACTGGTTTCTCGCCGCATCGAGCATCGGACTGGTGAGCAGCAGCAGCCTGGCACTCGGATAGCGAGAGCGTACGCCCGCGACGAATTGCGCATACTCGCGGACGAACGTGTCGCCATCGAGCGCGGATCGCGGCGTCTTGCCGTCGCCGTCGGAGAAGTCGTTGGTCCCGAGTGCGATGATGACGAGGTCGGGACTGTACCGACTGAAGTCCCACCTGGTGCTCGAGTCGGCGTAGTCCATGAACACGCCCTGATACACGTTCGGCATCACCGGGCCGGGTGAGTTCCAGTTGCGCACCATCCCGATGCCGGAGATGGCGCTGAGCATCCACTGCGCGTTCACACGGCGTGCGACGCGCGGCCCGTAGGCCAGCCAGGCATGCGTTGCGTCGTACCACGTACCCTGCTTGCATGCGATTGGACGAGAATCGAGCCCATAGCCTGCCGTGATCGAGTTGCCGATGAACTCGATGCGGCGCGTCGGAAGTGGATCGGCCGACAGCAGCTCGTCGGTGAGGATCGCCACGAGCCGGTCGTGGCCGTTCTGGCCCTCGGTCGCCTTGCTCAGGACCACAACGTGCTCGCGGTGCGGAAGGGCGCGAGCGAGCGTGTACCAACGCGTGTGTGGCTGAGTGCGAAAGCGAGTCGGCTCGCCCCCGTCGACGATGACGGTGAACCAGTCGTGCTCGGTCGAGTCGGCGAGCGCGCGCTCGATATCCACGTCGAGCGCAGTGCCGCGGAACTTGAGGAAGAAGGTCACCCCCGACGCGCCGAACGCCACCGCATTTCCATCGGCGACGTGTCGGCCCATGACGCGCACGCGCTCGTCGGTGGCGGGATAGCTGTGCAGCGCCCGGCCCGTGTTGGGGGCGGGCGTCGGCGCCGCGGCGCATCCGGCGAGCGTCAATATTGCGACGAGCAGCGAGAGGAGCTTCATGCGTAGAGAGTGTATTTGCCCGAGCAAGGGTTCTGAACCCTTGAACGACGGCTGACGCCGAGCTTCGCCGTGAGCCGCCCTGTCGAGTGCGATCACGGGGTCTGACCATTTAAGGTTGACATTCATAAGATCACTTGCTCATCCTGACTGCTTCCGCCGAGACGACTGACTCCTCACGCTCGCTCATGATGAAACGCGTGACAGCTCCGAGGCGAGCACTCTTGCGTACCTGTGCCGTCGGCGCGCTCTGCGTGCTCGTTCCGACGCCAGCAGCGGCGCAGCAGTCAACAACGCCAGCCGCCGCTGAACCGAAGAGCTGGACCGCCGCCGACGACCACCGCCAGATGATGGAACAGCTCGGCATCACCGCGCTCCGTCCGGGGCCAAGTGGCAATGAGCAGGCGCCAAACCACGCGAACTACGACGAGGCGAAGGCCAATCCCTTCCTCTCGCTCCCAGACGTCCTGACGCTGCGCAGCGGCCGCAAGGTGACGTCGGCTCGCCTCTGGCAGCAGCGCCGAGCGGAGATCGTCGAGGACTTCGAGCGCGAAGTGATCGGGCGCGTGCCGAAGCGGATGCCCGCGGTGCACTGGTCGGTGTCGGCGTCGGACACGGGCACCGTGGGTGGACGGAAGGTCATCGGCCGCCAGCTCATCGGACACGTCGACAATGCGGCGTTCCCGCAGATCACGGTCGACATCCCCGTCACCCTCGTGCTCCCCGCCGACGCGAAGGGACCGGTGCCGGTGATGATCATGTTCCGGCCAGGCGCGCTCGCGCAGGCGGTGGGTCGTCCAGCGCCGCCACCAGCGCCCGGCGCCCGCCCGGCGTTCACGCCCCCGCCCCCCGCGCCCGGCAGCGGCGCGCCCGCCACCGAGCAGCTCATCCTCGACGGATGGGGCTTCGCGTTCCTCAATCCAACGAGCGTCCAGGCCGACAACGGAGCCGGGCTGACCAAGGGAATCATCGGGCTCGTGAACAAGGGCGAGCCGAGGAAGCCCGACGACTGGGGCGCGCTGCGGGCGTGGGCGTGGGGTGCCTCGCGCGCGCTCGACTATCTCGAAACCGATCGTGCCGTGAACGCGAAGCAGGTCGGTATCGAAGGGGTGTCGCGCTACGGCAAGGCGGCGCTCGTGACGATGGCGTTCGATCAGCGCTTCGCGACGGTGCTGATCGGATCGTCGGGCGAAGGTGGCGCCAAGCTGCATCGACGCAACTTCGGCGAGGCGGTCGAGAGCCTGACCGGATCCGGTGAGTATCACTGGATGGCCGGCAACTTCCTCAAGTACGGCGCGTCGGAGGCGACGTTCGGCACCAAGACCGCGCTCGACCTCCCGGTCGACGCGCACGAGCTGCTCGCACTGTGCGCACCGCGGCTGACGTTCGTGAGCTACGGCATTCCCGAGAAGGGCGACGCCAAGTGGCTCGACCAGCAGGGAAGCTTCATGGCCGCCGTCGCGGCCGGACCCGTGTTCCGTCTCCTCGGCGCGAAGGACCTGGGCACCTCGGACGACTACATGAAGGAGCGGATGCCGCCGGTGAATACCGGTCTCCTGGCTGGAAAGCTCGCGTGGCGGCAGCACGACGGCGGCCACACCGACGCGCCGAACTGGAAGTACTTTCTGCAGTGGGCGGACAGAGCGTTCGCGCGCACGTACACGCCCTCCCCTCCAGTGCCTGCCGCGCCGGCCGGAGCGACTGCCGCACCACAGACCACCGCGCCCACGTCGGCCCTCCCAGCACCGACGCACGCCGACCAGCCCACGCCGCGCACCGATGCGAACTCGATGCTCGCGCATCAGCAGCTCCTGGCCAAGCGCACGCGGGGCAAGATCGACGTCTACTTCGAGGGCAACTCGATCACTCGTCGGTGGGGCGCCACCGACTATCCGGACCTTCTCGCGAACTGGAAGGCCAACTTCTTCGGATGGAACGCCGCCGACTTCGGGTGGGGCGCCGACCGGATCGAGCACATGCTCTGGCGACTCGAGAACGGTGAGCTCGACGGTGTGAACCCGAAGGCGATCGTCATTCTCGCCGGCACGAACAACGTCGACCGTCAGCCCGGCGGCGACGAGAAGATCGCCGACATCACGCGCGGGCTCCGAGCGCTCGTCGATCTGTGCCGGCGCAAGGCTCCGAACGCGGTCATCGTCCTGACGGGCATCTTCCCGCGCAACGACAATCCCGCCACGATGCTCGAGATCAACCGCGAGATCGCGCGCATCAACGGGAACCTCGCGCACATGGCCGACGGCAAGACGGTGCGCTACGTCGACGTCAACGCAAAGCTCGCCGATCACGACGGTCGTCTGTTCGACGGCATGATGGTCGACGGGCTGCACCCCACGGTCAAAGGCTATCAGATCTGGGCCGACGCGCTGCGCCCCATCCTGCGCGACGTGCTCGGCCCGCCGGCGACGACCGATCACGCGCCGCCGCCGACAGGCGATCCCAAGACGCAGAAACCGTAGCGATCGGTCCACTTGCAGGAACGTGCACGGACGACGAATCTGGACCGCGGCCCTCTGCATGGAGGAGCGCGCACGCCCGTCTCCTCGAGTCCGAGCCCCGCTGATGCCCGCCGACCGGGCTCCCCTCTTCTCTCGTCGATCGCACCGCTGGATCGCCGCCGTGCTGCTGATCGCGGCCGGCGCGGGCGCCGCGCTCTTTCTCTCGATGCGGCGCCGGCCGCAGCGCTGGCCGGATCCGCCGACGGCGCAGAATGCGATGGGTGACTCGACGTGCCTCTCTTGCCACGCCGACAAGGCGAGCTTCGAAGGGACGGCGCATCGGCTCACGACGAGACATCCCACGCACGCGACGATCGACGGCAGCTTCAAGGCGGGCGAGAACGTGCTCCACACGCCGAACCCGAAGCTGTACTTCCGCATGGACGCCGATTCATCCGGCTTCTACGAGACGGCCGTCTCCGGAACGCCTCCCGACACGACGACGCGCACGGAGAAGATCGCCTACGTCGCCGGCTCGGGGCGCAAGGGACAGAGCTTTCTCTACTGGAAGAAGGACGGTCTCTACCAGCTCCCGATCTCGTACTGGAAGAGCCTCGGGAAGTGGATCAACAGCCCTGGGCCGGCGTACGTCGATGGCGTCGCCAACTTCGATCGCGCCGTCGCGCCGCGCTGCTTCGAGTGCCACGCCACCTGGATCGAGCCGCTTCCGGATCCGAGCTCCGTCAATCGCTTCGATCCGAAGGGCGCGATCCTCGGCATCACCTGCGAACGCTGCCACGGCGCGGGCAACGAGCACGTGGCGAACGAGCGTTCGCTGATCCACGCGGTCAAGCGAGTCGCCATCGTGAATCCGGCGCGCCTGAGCCGAGAGCGGAAGATGCAGGCGTGCGCGCAATGTCATGGCGGCATCGGCGAGCCGATCACGCCGTCGTTCACCTACGTCACCGGACAACCGCTCGAGAAATATCTATTTCTGCGACCGGCATCGAACAGCGACGTCGTGGACGTGCACGGCAACCAGGTCGCCCTGCTCGAGCGCAGTCGCTGCTTCCGCGAGTCCCAGATGACGTGCGTGACCTGTCACGACGTCCATCGTGCGCAGCGCGATACGAAGGAGCTTTCCGGCCGCTGTCTCACCTGCCATCAGGAGCGGAGCCACAAGCCGATCCCCAACCAGGGTGGGGCGCTCGCCGGCCGGTGCGTGAACTGTCACATGCCGCTCCAGCCATCGAACCTGATCGTTTCGGCGCTCGAAGGGGGCAAGGAGCGAGCGCTCGTCCGTTCGCACTGGATCAAGGTCTACCCGGACAGCGCGGCGAACTGACGACGGACTGGGGTCAGAGTCCTGACTCTGACCCCAATTCCGCTCCTAGGGCTTCGCCGCCTCGCGCGCGAAGCGGAAGTCGTACTCGAGCTTGATCGTATCGGCCACGCTCAGCACCACGGGCACCTTCGGCTGATCGAGGCTGATGTCCTTGAACGTGAATGCCGTGGTCGCGGTGCCGGCGACGTCCTCACCCTCCTGATGCGCCGTAACCTGCCACACCGTCGGACGCGTCACGCCGTGCACCGTCAGATCGCCGAGCAGCTCGAACGTGGCCGTGCCGGACGCCGGCAGCGTGCCGTTGAAGCCGCGGATCGCGGTGGGCACCAGCTCGACGGTGGGAAACTTCTCCGTCTCCAGCGTGCGGCGTTGCAGGAAGCCGTCGCGACGATCCTTGTCGCTCTTCAGGTTCTTGAGGTTCACGATGATGCGCGAACTGTCCTTCACGATCCGTCCGTCGGGATACGCGAGGATGCTGCCCGTGATCTCGGCCGTCTTGCCGGTCGCGTCGTTGGGCAGGTTCGCGCCCATGAGCTGCTCGCGCACCCGATAGCGCGCTTCGTTGCCCGTTTGACCGATGACGAAACGGATCGGGGTCGCCGCCACCTTTGCCGTCGCGGCATTCCTGGCAGCGGCAGTCTTGGCCGCGCTCGACTTGGCCAGCGCCGCCTTCTTCGCGGACGCCTGTGCTCCCGCATCGCGCGCGGCGGCACTCGCGACGACGATGGCCAGCAGTCCGATCATACGGCGGGTCATCGACCTCATGGGTCCGAACGTCCTCATCCCGTGCTCCTGTTGGCGGGTGCGCAGCCGGTTCCGACCCATGCCGATGAGCATGGATGGCGTGCGAATCATCTATGTATCACCGGAATCGCCGAGAGCGTTGGGCGGCGCGGAGGTTCGGGCGGATCAGCCGGCGTTCGCTGCGATCCAGGGATCGCGCGACATCCACCGCTCGTCGGGCGCGAACAGAAACACCATGCCACCCTCGGCCAGCTTGGGCAGCAGCCGTTCGGCGCGCGACGGCTCCATCGCGGGGCAGCCCTCGCTCCGCCCCGCCTTGCTCGAGGTGACGTACGGCGCTCCATGCGCCACGACCCCACGTGAGAGCGCGTTGTCGTTGAACCCGTCCGACACTCCCATCAGCCGCAGGCCGACCGACGTGTAGGAGCGGCCGGCCGACTTGCCGTGGAAGTCGTAGAGCGTTTTAGCGACGTACAGCCCGAGCGAGGTCGCATTGCTTCCCGAGGCGTTCGAGAACCGCCTGGGGACGCCGGACTTGTCGGCGGCCGAGCCTCGCCCATGCGCGACGGTGAATGGGCCGTCGACGATCCGGAGCGCGTCCATGTCGAAGACGTAGCCGCGCGGCTCCGTGCTCGGCAGCCCGTAGTCGACGAAGTAGAGATACGGCTTCCGAACCTCGTCCGGGTGTGCCGACTTGAAGGCGAAGTAACCGCGGAAGGCATCCCCCAGCGCCGCGGGGCGGCTAAGCGGCCGGACTGCTCCGGAGAGTGCCGTCAGAGCGGACGAGGTGACCCGAGCGAGCTCGCTCGTCGCTGACGTCGCCACGCCCACGGTCGTGTCGGACTGCCTGGCGCTCACGAAGGAGACCGCCGCCGTCAGCACGGGTCCGGAGCGATCACGCTCGGGCGCGAAGTGCGCCCCGGCAAAGAGCAGGGCGGTCGCGGCCACGAGCACGTTCTGCAACGAGAGCAGTGAGCGGATCTGCATCATCTCCGTGGGTGCGGCGTCCTGGCGCCTGGATGGGGCGCACGGCGGGCGGGAACGGCCTGGATGGACCATCCCCGGGTGGGCGTCGTCCTACTTGTACCCTGAAGTTAAGCATTTGTTTGATCGATGTAAAGCGTTGGTAATAAGAAACTTACGGTAGTGTTCGGCAGGGTACTGGTGTCTTCGGACCGGTAAAATTTCAAGAGCTTTCAACGGGGTCAGCATCGTTGAAAAACGATCACGCGCCTCGGCGTTCTTTGTCATCGTTATTCAACGATGCTGACCCCGTGATCGCGCCTGATCGAGTCACCCCACTCCCCACCAGAGCGCTCCCTCGAAAGGGGAAGAGGGCAAGTAGCCGGCAGTGAAGTCATCCACTTGCCTTCGGTCTTTGTTCGGTATAAGCTCCACGCGGATGCGACGGAGCGAGCGCGGACGCGAGAGGAGACCAGTGGCCATGTCATCGATGGGCGGTGCGAACTTCTCGGACTATGCGCTGGTCTCCGACAGGATCACGCTGTTCTACCTGCGCTTCCCAACCGGTCGAATCGTCACGCAACTCCACTCGCACACCGACACGGAGATCACCTTCCGGGCGCTCGTCTTCCGCGGAGCCGATGACCGTCACCCCGCTGCCTCCGGATGGGCATCAGAGCGGCGCGGCGACGGAGAGATCAATGAGGTCGCCTGTCTCGAGAACACCGAGACCTCGGCGATCGGCCGCGCCCTCGCCAACCTGGGCTTCACGGCCTCGACGCGACGACCGAGCCGTGAGGAGATGGAGAAGGCGGCCCGGGAGCGAGCTCGCATTGCGCTGCTCCGTGCGCTGCCGACGGAGCCTGCCGCGCCGCGGCCGCCGATCGACGCCGGATCGGTGCAGCGCCGCGCGAACGCGGTGCACGATGCGCTTGGCCTCATCGAACGCGCCGAAGCGATCGGGTTCCCTCAGGGTCGTGCGCTGACCATCCGCGACGCGCTGCAGCGTCCAACCCTCACGCCCCGGACACTGACACGGCTCGAGCGGCGCGTGCGGGGATGGATCGCCCGCCACCGACCGCACGGGCGCTGATGGCGGCGTCCTATGTCACAGCCTGGTGACTCGCACTCAGGGACGGTGATTCACCGGGCGACGCAGTCCGTCATCACCCGCGACAAAGGACATGGGATGAGGCCGCAGGGTGACGCACAGAACGGACTTGCCGAGAGCGCACGAGGAGAGCTGGCCGGAGGAGGGCGGAAGACGCGTATCCGACGCGCCGAAGCTCGCGAGCCCAGACCACGAGCTGTTGGCCGCACTGCAGAGCGGCGAGGCGGGAGCGTTCGCGCGCTTCATCGAACGCTATCATCGACTCCTGCTCGACTATGCGCGGCGAGCCGGTGTCTCCAGCGCGGACCGCGACGCGCTCGTGGGCGAGCTGCTGGACGACGTCGCGCTTCAACTCATGACGCGCGGCAGCACCCTGCCCGACAGTCCGCGCCAGTATCTCCTCTCCGCGCTCCGACACCGCCTGCTCAACTCGAAGCGTGCGCGCGGCCGGCGCGAGCGCGTCGTGAGCGAAGCGGCCCGTATCGCGTACGGCGACTACGACACCTCCGGCGGTGCGGATGCCGCGGTCGGATGCTCGGAGGCGAACGTGCGCGCGAGCCACGGCCCTGGCTGGGAGGAGACACGCCTGCCTCCGGTGCTCGAGCGACTCTCGGCCAGGCTCGACGAGTCACTGCGCGAAGACGAGCGACAGCTGCTCGTGGCCGTGGCCGAGAACATTCCGCAGCGAGAGATCGCCGAGTGGCTGGGGGTGTCGTACGTCGTGGCGCGCAAGCGGCTCGAGCGGCTGCGCGCTCGCCTGACGGACGTCGCGATGCGCTACACCAATACGCTGGAGCCCGAGGACGCGCGCGAGCTCCAACGCTTCTTTCGCCGATGCCGCGCGCGGATCGGTGCGAGCCTGCACTCCCAGGGACCGGACGACTCACTCACACGCGAGGCGTGACGCCATGTCCCGGTATTTCGAGGTCGGAATCATGAAAGCTTCCAGACGCGATCACCCGCTCCCGTCATCCGATGGTCACAACGAGCCGCCGGCAATGGATGACGCCACATCAGCTCTGACGATCGTTGCTGCTGGCCTGCCACAGGGAGCGAGCGAGCGAGCGCGTGCCGAGCGGCTCGCGACGATTGGCGTGCAGGAGGTACTGGCCGAGCTGGCGGCGCGCGCGGAGATGCATCGGGCGGACTCGCCGTACTACACCGACGACCGGCTCATCGACTGGCTGGACAAGGAGTTGAACGCGCCGCACCGCTCGTCGGCCGGATGGAGTGTCGAGCGGATCACGGCGGCGGCGTCGCGGATGCAGGCGAAAGTGGAAGGGGCGCGCCTCAAGGTGCGACTCGTGGGCGGTCCGCCACAGACCGAGCGTCCCGCCGTCGCCGGGATGGTGGCGCAGGTGCTCGGTGAGGCGCGCACGATGCGCTCCGCGCCGCAGCTCGATCTCGGCGTCGCGGCGGGAGCGGGGCGCGATCTGTGGGACGAGTCGTGCGAGGTGTGGGTGCGCGTCCCCGACGACGCGCCGCCTGGCCAGTACGTGTCGCTGAGCGTGGTGGGTGAGAGCATGAATCCCCTGCTGCACACTGGAGATTCCGTGCTCGTGCGCGTCGATCCGAACGTCATCCGGGATACCGTAATTCTCGCGAAGCTCCCCGAGGGCGGGTACGTCGTCAAGCGCGTCGGGAAGATGACGTGCGCTCGACTCGAGCTGCTCTCGCTGAATCCGGCGTTTCCACCGATCAGCGTACCGCGCGAGGCCAATACCGTGTTCGGTACGGTGATCCTGCGCTGGTGTCCGCACGGTGCGGTGGCATGAACCTCTATTAGTATCACAACGGCACTAATAAAGTCATGGAGGTGGGGA
>JBDTOD010000089.1:0-18581 GCA_039933415.1 bacterium | reverse complement strand
CCGAGCAGCGGCGTGAGGAAGAGGAGGAGCGGGAAGAGCGAGAAGAAGAAGTAGTAGGCCGTCTCCGCGGCGAGAGACGGGATCCGGTCTTCACCGATCTCCTTGACGGACTTCTTGACGAGCGGAACGACGTTGAAGCCCTTGATGATCATCGGAGACCGGTTGAGAGGTGGCGCCTCTCATCGGGCAAGGGGTGGGCCAGTGAACGGATGCGGGATGTGGGATGCGGGGTGCGGCCAGTGGCAAGCGAAAGCGGCCTCGGATGCCGAAGCATCCCGAGGCCGTGTCGTCACTCATCCCGCACTCCGCACCCCACACGCCCTATCTCGTGGACTTCTCCACGGCGATTCCCCCGAACACCGTCTCCGCTCTGATGCGCAGCTTGTGCGCGGCGGTGTCCCAGTTGCGCGAATACCAGGCGTCGTCACGCTTCACGAGTCCCTCGTGATCGAACCCTGCCGCGACGCGCTGCACCTCCACCCGAACGCCCACGTCCTCGGGTACGCGTAGTGTCATCTTCCCGATGTTCACGCGGCTCTCGACGGCGAGATCGCGCGTCCAGGTTCCGCTGAAGTCGAGGTCGACCACGCCGACGCCGCCGCGCACGCGAATGAGGTCAGCGTTCGCGTTCGCCAGATGCAGCGCCGTGAAGCCGGCCGCGCCGACGTTGACGTCGAGCTCGCGCATGTGCGAACGATTGGGGACGGTGAAGCCGAGCGTCGCGTCGGTTGCGCCGCACTCGAGCCGCACCGACTGGAGCGCGAGCCCACCGAGCTCCAGCATCGCCTCCGTGCCGCCGAACTCCAGCTCCAGATCGAGCGGAACTCGGCGCGGCAGCACGAGTCGCAGCTCGGCGCTCTCCGATTCTCCCGACGTGCGTCCGATGCCTCCGCGCGTCTCGAGGCCGAGCAGGGTGCTGCGCTGCTCGGCGTCGTACCGATGGACGGGAGAGGCGCGAAGCTCGTCATAGCGAAGGTGCATTCCATACAGCAGCGCGTCGTCGGTGCCTCGCACGTCGACGCGTCCGGCGCCGTATTGCACCTTGATGCGTTGGGGCATGCTGTCGTGCAGCTGCCGGGAGACGTCGAACGAACGCCAGCGGTTCTCGCTCTGGGCACCGAGCACGGCGGGGAGCGCGAGGGTGAGCGCGATGAGTGACAGCGTGTTCATCGGGCCTCCTTCGCCGCGGCGACCGGGCGGCGCGCGGCAACGACGCCAGTGATGGGCGTGGGAGTCTGCCAGGCCGCGAGCTCCACGGGACGGCTGCCGCTGGCGACGCGACGGTGCGTGCCCGCGCGCGACAGCACGGCGGCACCCAGCCCGAGCGTCATCGCGGCCCATGTGGCCGCGACAGCCGCCGCGCGAACCACGGTGGCGGCGAGCGGCGCCCAGACGAGCAGGCTGGCGACGAACCAGAGAGCGAAGAAGATCGCGACGCCGACGACCAGCCCGCCGAACGCACGACGTCGCTCCGAGGAATCGCGCCCGCGCCACAGCGCGCCGCCGATGAGCTGCGCCACGGCGAGGAATCCCAGCGTGACGAGACCCGCCACGGCGATGGCGTAGGCGACCACGGCGAACGGGATGAGCAGGATCCCGATGAGCGTGAGCGCGAGGGCGATGCACAGCACGACGACCCCAGGCAGCAGGAGCAGCTGCGCGGCGAGGCCAACCCAGAATGCGCGTGAGAAGCGCCGCTCCACGGTCTCGACGACTTCGGCGAGATTCTGTCCGGCGAAGAGCAGCACGCCGATGGCGATGACGAGGAGCACGCCGAAGCTTCCGGCCACGACCTGCACGGCAGCGACGGTGCGCTCGAGCGCGCTGCGTGTGTCCGCGCGAGGCGCAATGGCCTGGGGCAGGGTGGGGAGCGCGCTCATCGTACGCATCTCGCCATCGACGCGGCCGTCAGCCACGACGCGGCCAGCGACGGCGACCGCGTCGCCGGTGACACGGCCGCCCGACCGAATGGTGACGTCTCCCACGAGGCTCACGACCGACCCTTCGACGGTCCCGCTCACATCGACCGGACCGCGCGCCACGACAGTGCCGTGGACCGTCGCGCCAGCCGGAATGACACGACCAGCCGGCGCCACGCTGTCGGCCGGCGGCAGCCCCTGAATCTGCTCGCCCTTGGCGAGTCGCTCGAGGACCCGGCTCAGCTCACGCGTGCTGTCCGACTGCGCCCAGAGGGCGGACGGGAGCAGCGCGGCGAGGAGAGTGATGAGGGCGCGGAGATGCGGACGCATCTCACGCCCGCCGAGACGAGACCGTCGCCAACCGGCGAATGCCCGCCACGGTACCGAGCGCGGCGCCGAGGAAGCCAAGCACGAGGAGTGTCACTCCCAGCGCTCCGCTTGCCTGGATGGTGGCCACGGCCGACTCGCCGAGGAGCGAGAGCACCAGATCGCGAGCGGCGCCGACGATCAGGCCGCGCATGCGATCGGAGAGGATGCCCGTCGCGAAGAGGACCGCGTCGCCTCGGCTGGCGAGCCAGACCATGGCGAGGGTGAGCAAGCCGGCGACCGAAGTCGCCACGATCGCCGCGGCAGCCCGGGCGGGACCGGCCGCGGGAATCCAGCGGATGACCGACTCTCGCGCGGCCACGTGGGCCGGCACGAAGACCGGGACCTGGGCCATCACGCGATCAGCGAGTCGCGAATCGGGGGCAAAGTGGGGAAGGGCCTCGAGGGCGTCCACGACGATGCGAGCGTCGTCGAAGCGCTCGCGGCAATCGTCGCACTCCTGAATGTGCGCACGAAGCGGGGCGACGCCGAATCCGGCCTCGCCGTCGACCAGGAGGTCGATCTCGTTGGGGAGCAGGTGTCTGTGATTCACGTTTCCTCTGGTCCCCTGTACGGGGCTGGGCAGCGAGGGGTTTCAACCCGATTTTCGGGTCCCTTGTGGGGGATGGGGCGGCTCATTCTCTCGTATGCTCCAGCGCCCGGCGGAGCTCATGCCGGGCGCGATGGATATAGGTCTTGACGGTGCCCAGCGGGAGGTCGAGGGTGGTGGCGATCTCCTCGTAGGAGCGCCCCTCGACGTGGCGAAGCAGAATGCAGGATCGGTACTCGGGGCGCAGGCGCGCGATGGCCCGCTCGATGGCCGATCCGAGCTCCTTGGCCTCCATCTCCTCGAGCGCCGTCTCGGAGCCGTCGGAGAGCTCGATCACCGAGGCCATCACCGCATCCGGTGTGGTCGCGTGGGGCGAGCCGTCCATGCTGATCGTGTCGAGCTGGCGACGGCGCAGATGATCGATCGCCACGTTGTTGGCGATCTTGAACAGCCACGAGGAGAACTTGAACTCCGCCCGGTACCGGTCGAGGTGCGAGAGCACCTTGATGAACGAGTCCTGGGTGAGATCCTCGGCCAGCTCCCGATCGCGCACCATGCGGAAGATCAGGGAGAACACGGGGCGCTCGTACCGGCGAATGAGCTCCCGATGCGCGGCTTCGCGCCCCTCGAGTGCGAGGGCGACGACGTCGGCATCGGGTAGGTTCGCGAGGTCGAGAGCGTGGGGCATCTGGGTGGCTGGGACCGCTCGCGCCGATGGAGCACGTCGTCTCTGGCGCGAACGGATAAGAAGCTACCCGCGCCGCGGAGCGCAATCCAGCGTCGCGCTTGCCGGTGCTCTCGACCGGGGCGAGCTTTCGTCGATGCACGAGACGGAGGTCGAAGAGCGCGTCGCCGACGCGGCGGCAGAGGGAGGCGCGGAGAAGCGGGCGTACGTGCGCACCGTGTTCGAGCAGATCGCGCCACGCTACGACCTCCTCAACCATCTCCTCAGCTTCAACATCGACCGCATGTGGCGGCGTCGAGCGTTGCGCGCGCTCGGCTGGACGGCGGCGCCGGCCGGTCGCTACCTCGATCTCTGCGCGGGAACACTCGACGTCGGGGCGGAGTTGACCCGGCAGAGCGGCTTTCACGGATTCATTGTGGGCGCCGACTTCGCGGTGCCGATGTTGCGGGCCGGTCTCGGCAAGGCGCCGCGCGATTTACTCGCGCCCGTCGCGGCCGACGCCCAGCAGCTGCCACTTCGAGACGCGTCGATGCACGGCGCGACGGTGGCGTTCGGGATCCGCAACGTCGCCTCGCTCGACCGTGCGCTCGAGGAAGTGCACCGAGTGCTGGTACCAGGTGGAACGTTCGTGATCCTCGAGTTCACGACGCCGCGTTCGTGGATCGTGCGCACCCTGTATCACTTCTACTTCCACCATCTGCTCCCGCTCATCGGCGGGGTGATCAGCGGCCATCGCACGGCGTACAAGTATCTGCCGCGCTCGGTCGCGCACTTTCCGGGCGAACCGGAGCTGGCGGAGCGGATGCGCGCAGCGGGCTTCGTGGACGTGGGGTGGGAATCGCTTTCCTTTGGAATCGCGGCCATTCATGTCGGAACCAGGTGAGTTGGCTGGTTGGATAGTTGGATAGTTGGTCGGTTGATTGGTGAATTGGCCGCGCACGCTGCCAACCAGCTTGGAGGCCAGGGGACGCGCTCTCCACGCGGTTGTAGCAAGGGCAGTTCGCTCACTCGTTCACCGACCAACTAGCCAACTATCCAACTCACCAACCCACCCTTGTAAGACCCTAGAACGGAGCAACGCAGCTTGTCCCTGGACACACTCAGCGAGTTCGTCGAAGCGATCGATCAGGCGGGAGAGCTCGTCCGCGTGCGCCAACCAGTGAAGGCGCAGCTCGAGCTGTGTGAGATCTCCGATCGTGTCATGAAGCAGCCTGGCGGCGGACCGGCGCTCCTGTTCGAGCACGTGTTGCTGCGCGATGGCACGCGCTCGCGCTATCCGGTCGGCATCAATCTGTTCGGGTCGATGTCGCGAATGGCGATGTCGCTCGGGGTGGATCGGCTCGACGACCATGGGGATCGCATCACGAAGCTGCTCGACCTCAAGGTGCCCGAGGGCATCATGGGCAAGCTGTCGATGCTGCCACGCCTGCTCGAGGTGGCCAAGTTCCCGCCGCGGATGACGTCGAGCCCGCGCTGCCAGGAGGTGGTCTGGCGCGGCGACGAAGTGGATCTCGACAAGCTGCCGATCATCACGTGCTGGCCGGAAGACGGTGGTCCGTACATCACGCTGCCGATGGTCATCACGCGCGATCCGAAGCGTGGTATCCGCAACGTCGGCATGTACCGTGTGCAGCAGACCGGCAAGCGCACGCTGGCGATGCACTGGCAGCGGCACAAGGTCGGTGCGGCGCACTGGCGCGAGATGGCGGAGCGCGGCGAGAAGATGCCGGTGGTGATCGCGATCGGCGCCGATCCGGCATCGATGTACTCGGCGAGCGCGCCGCTGCCCCCCATGGTGGACGAGTTCATCTTCGCCGGCTTCCTGCGGAGCAAGCCCGTGCAGCTCGCGAAGGCGCTGACCTGCGACCTCGAGGTGCCGGCCGACGCCGACTTCGTGCTCGAGGGGTACATCGATCCGGCGGAAGCGCTCGTGACCGAAGGGCCATTCGGCGATCACACCGGATTCTATTCGCTCGCGGATCTCTATCCTCAGGTGCACGTCACGGCCGTGACGATGCGTCGCGATCCGATCTTTCCCGCGACGATCGTCGGTCGTCCGCCGATGGAAGACTTCTACCTCGGCCACGCCACCGAGCGAATCTTTCTGCCACTGCTCAAGCTGACGGTGCCCGAGATCGTCGACTATCACATGCCGGCCGAGGGGATCTTTCACAACCTCGTCTTCGTGAGCATCAGGAAAGAGTATCCCGGACAGGCGCACAAGGTGATGAATGCGATGTGGGGACAGGGACTCATGTCGCTGGCCAAGGTGCTCGTGATCGTCGACGATTGGGTGAACGTGCGAAATCCGCAGGAGGCGTGGTGGGTCGCGCTCAACAACATCGACCCACAGCGCGACACCCGATTCACGATGGGACCGATGGACGTGCTGGACCACTCGTCGCGCGCCTTCACCTACGGCTCGAAAATGGGCATCGACGCGACGAAGAAGCTGCCGGAAGAGGGCTTTCTGCGTGAATGGCCCGCGGTGATCGAGATGGACGAGACGACCAAGCGCACCGTGGACGAGATGTGGCCGTCGCTCGGGATCCCGAGCCGATGAGCGCCGAGCCGGCGCGGGGGCCTGGCGCGCAACGCGAAGGGCAGACCTTCGGCGGCGGCTCGCGGATCGCGACGTACGCGAGCTTCGTGAAGCTGCCGCACACCGTGTTCGCGCTTCCGTTCGCGCTCGTCGGGGTGATCATCGCATCGTACCGTCACGCGGTGACGTGGGCGATGCTCGGCTGGGTCGTGCTGGCGTTCACCGCGGCGCGGTTCGCCGCGATGGGGTTCAATCGGATCGTCGACCGCGAATACGACGCGCGAAATCCGCGCACGATGATGCGCGAGCTGCCGCGCGGGGCGATGAGCGTGCGCGAGGCGTGGGTCGCCGTGCTCGTCGCGTCGGCGGTGTTCATCGCCGCGGCGGGTGCGCTCAACCGCCTGTGCCTCGTGCTGTCGCCGATCGCGCTGGCATGGGTGTTCTTCTACAGCTTCACCAAGCGCTTCACGCGCTTCGCCCATCTCGCGCTCGGACTCGGGATGTCCATCGCGCCGGTCGGGGGCTACCTCGCCGTGACCGGTCGCTGGAGCCAGCCGTGGTGGCTGCTCTGTGCCTTGGCGAGCGCGGTCGTGACGTGGGGCGCCGGGTTCGACGTGCTCTACGCGCTCCCGGACATCGCGTTCGATCGCGAGCATGGCCTGCATTCGATCCCGGCCGCGCTCGGCGAGCGAGGCGCGATCGGCGTGGCCCGCGCGCTGCACGTGACGACGCTGCTGGCGCTCGCACTCGTTGGCGTGGGGACATTTCGTGGCGGATCGGCCGTGTCGGTGCTGTATTGGACGGGTGTGCTCGTCGTCGCGGCGCTGCTCCTCTACGAGCACTCGCTCGTGAAGCCGGGCGACCTGTCGAAGCTCGACGCGGCGTTCTTCACGATGAACGGTGTGATCAGCCTTCTGCTGTTCGGCTTCGTACTGGCCGGACGACTGTTCGCCGCGTGGTCCGGCGCGAGCATGGCCGCGACACCGTGACAGACGCGCCGCGGCGTCCGATCGTCATGGCGATCACCGGCGCATCGGGTGCGCCGTACGCCGTACGATTGCTTCAGGCGCTCCTCGACGCGGGGGAGACGGTTCAGCTCATCGTGTCGGAGCACGGACTCCGGCTGCTTCGCACCGAGACGGATGTTGGCAGTGTGGCGTCGCTGCGCGCGCACGTGGGAGCAGAGGCGTGGGACGCGCGATGCACACTGTTCGACGATTCCGATCGCGGCGCGGCGCCCGCGTCGGGGTCGGCGCGCAACAAGGGCATGGTGATCTGTCCCTGCTCGATGGGGACGATCAGCGCGATCAGCCAGGGGACGTCGCGATCGCTCGTGGAGCGCGCCGCCGACGTGGCGCTCAAGGAGCGCCGACGCCTGGTCGTCGTTCCGCGTGAAACGCCGTACAGCGCGATCCACCTCGAGAACATGCTGCGACTGACGCGCGCCGGAGCGGTGGTGCTCCCGGCGAGTCCGGGCTTCTATCATCGCCCCACGCAGATCGGCGAGCTCGTGGACTTCGTCGTCGCGCGGGTGCTGGATCACCTCGACGTCGAGCACTCGATCGGACGCCGGTGGGGCGACGCACCCGAAGAGTCATGAGCAACGGCGACGCGCACGTGATCGGTCTGATCTCCGACACGCACGGCCTGCTGCGCGCCGATGTGCATCGTGCGCTGGCCGGCGTGGAGCTCATCCTGCACGCAGGCGACGTCGGCGGCGACGAGATCCTCGACGAGCTCGCACTGATCGCACCAGTACACGCCGTGTTCGGCAACACCGACGCGACGATCGACCCGCGTCTGACGCCATCGATCGAGCGAATGATCGGCGGCGTGAACATCCACGTGAGCCACGGCCACGAGGTGGGAAGCCCGACGCC
This sequence comes from bacterium, assembly GCA_039933415.1. Lineage (GTDB taxonomy): Bacteria > Gemmatimonadota > Gemmatimonadetes > Gemmatimonadales > Gemmatimonadaceae > AG11. Next base: position 10,639 of record JBDTOD010000089.1, on the reverse strand, counting down.
AGCGAAGCTGCTCGAGCGCTATGCGGCGGAGGTGATCGTGTACGGACACACGCATCGCCAGCTCATCACGCGCGCTGACGGGCGTCTCGTGGTGAACCCCGGTGCAGCAGGCGCGCGACGCTTCAAGTTGGAGCCGAGCGTGGCGCGCCTGACGATTCGCGAGGGGACGGCGGACGTCGAGCTGGTGTCGTTGGCGTGACGCTCACGACGGCGTCTCTCTGGTCGGCAACCGATCACGCCAGGTGGCACACCGCGCTCGACGCCTATGATGCGGTGGTCGCGGCGCAGGGCGTGTCGCGGCTCGTGGAGCTCGACGCCTGGTATTGCCACGAGCTGCCCGATGCGATCCGCGCGCGCAAGGCGCCACACGTGACACTGCCAGAGCTCGCGCGGCTCGCGGAGTGGAAGATGGCACGCGGCGTGTGGCGCGCGCCGAACCTCGTGCTCATTCGAGGCAACGCGCCGGCCGTGGTCGTGAAGACGAGCACCGCGGCGCTCGCGACCGTCCCACATCCGACGTCGCCCATCTCCGTGCTCGCGACGCTCGACGGAGTTGGACCGGCGACCGCGTCTGGCGCGGCGGCGGCGTATTCTCCCGAGCACTATCCCTTCTTCGACGAGCTGGTTGCGGAGCAGGTGCCTGGTCTCGGTCTGGTGAAGTGGACCCTCGGCTTCTACGCCAAGTATGCGGATGCACTTCGCGCACGCACGAAGGAGCTCGGTGACGCGTGGACTCCCGCGATGGTGGAGCGGGCGCTCTGGGCGCATCGCGGCGGCAAGGCGGGCGCGAAAGCGAAGTAGGAGGCTACGGCGAACGCGCCGAGTCGCCGACGACTCGCGCCGTCTTGATGTAGTCGAGCTTGGGGAACATGCGCCGCAGGTACGAGTTGCCGAGCGTGGCGATGAGGTGGTACTTGGGCGACTCGCCGTAGTCGTCGTTCAACGCATCCACGACGCTCAATCCCTCGACGACTCGGCCAACCGGGACGAACCCCTGCGTGTCGAGCTTCGGGTTGTCCTTGAGGTTGACGAAGAGCTGATGCGTTCGCGTGTCGGGTCCGTCGCTCGCGAAGGAGACGGTGCCACGCGCATTGCTCTCGCGCCGAGGGTCGTCGGGAATCTTCTTGCCCTCCCAGAGCTCGTTCGTCTCGCGGGCGCCGCTCGCACCGAACTGCGCGATGTAGCCCGAGAGCACACGGAAGAAGCGCTGGTCGTCGAAGAAGCCGGAGACGGTGAGCTCGTAGAACCTGTCGGCGCCGTGGGGCGACCACCCTCGGTTCACGGCGACGACGAACGACCCCTTACTGGTCTCGAACGCGACGCGAAAGGAGTCGGGTGCCGGGCCGGTGACGACGCGACGTGGCGGCTCTTCCTTGCACGCGAGCGAGGCGAGCGACGCAACCGACACGATCAGCAGGATCGCGGACCGGCGAGTGATGGAAGGCATGACGGGTAATACGGTGCACGCGAGGCCGGGGCAACCTCGCGGGCGCGGGGCGTCAGACGGCCTGGAAGTGCGACGCAGGATAGAGGAAGTCGTCGCCGGAATCGTCGAGGATCCGATAGAAGGATCCGTTCGCCTCGACGGCGAGCATCTCGTAGATGCGTCCGAGCGTCAGGTCGTGGCAGCCGCCCGGCTCATCGCATCCCGGGTAGACGAGCCATGGCTTGAGGCTGATGCACTTCACGAGTGTGGTCGGTTGCCACGAGGTCGCCATCCACATCCTCGACGCTGGCGCCCGTGCATCGGGCGCGAGAGCGAGTCATGCAAGAGGCTCGCCATGCGCGGCGCGCGCGATGCGTGGGATGCGTGGGATGCGGGATGCGCAAACAGCTTAGCGCGCACCGCAAGTCGCAATCCGCATCCCGCCATCCAACGGGAGATCGGCGACGAACGCGGCGGCCGCGCGCGAGCGTCCGAGCTCGTCGGGGAAGCGGCGGAACCAGGACGAGAGCAGCAGCAGCTCGTCGACCTCGTGCGATGGCACCTGCGCGGAGTCGCGCTCGCTGGAGTTGAACACCTGCTCGACCATCTCGAGCAGTCGAACCCGATCCTGCTCGCTGCGGGGGATCTCGAGCTCGGCGCGCACGCGGCCTCGACGAATCAGATAGAGACGGTCGTCGCCCTCATGGCCGGGCACCTTGTAAATGAACGAGAGCGTCTCGACGGCGAAGCGAAAGCGGATGAACTGCTCGCGCAGGTCCTCGAGCCGGTGGAGCTTGTCACGGAGGCTCGCCGCGCGCTCGAAGTCCATGAGGTCACTGGCGGCCTGCATTTCGGCACGAAGGGCGTGCATCGGTCCGTCATCGGCGCCGTCGAGGAACGATCGCACGAGGCGCACGCGCGCGTCGTACTCGCTCGCGGTGCAGCCACCGACACACGGACCGAGGCACTTCTTGATCTCGTGACGGATGCAGCCCGGCGTGCGCGGAAAGATCTGGAACAGTTCGGGCTGATCGGCGAAGTGCATTGGTTGATCGAGCCGACAGTCTCGGAGGCCGAGCGCGTCGTTGAGCTCGCGGACCGCTTCACCGACTCGTTGCGCGCCGTGGAATGGGCCGTAGTAGATCTGCGCGTCGTCGGCGCCCGCGCCACGAACCACGAGGAGCTTCGGCGCGCTGCTCCGAGTCAACTTGATGAAGGCGAAGTGTCGCGCATCGCGCTTCATCGCCACGTTGAGACGCGGACGGAAGCGCTTGATGAGGCGCAGCTCCTCGAGCAGCGCGGCGAACTCGCTCGGCATGTACTCCCACTCGATCCGCACGGCCTCGCGCACGATTCGCGAGCCTTTCTCCTCCGAGCCGCAGCGGAAGTAGCTCAGGAGTCGCGTGCGAAGCTTCTTCGACTTGCCGACGTAGACGATCTCGCCATCGGTGGAAAACCATCGATACACACCGGGCCGATCCTTGGCCGTCGCACGCACGTGCGCACGCATCTCGACGATGAGCTCGTCGGACGTCTTGGGTGTGAGAAGGAGCTTCTTTACCTTTGACAGCGCGCGCACAGAACCGTGGATCGTCCGTCGATGGCGTGAGTCTCGATCAGGCGAGCACCGCAGCGAAGGCAGGGCTCGTTTCCTCGTCCGTACGCGGCAAGTGAGCGCTCGAAGTCGCCCTTTCCGCCGGTGGCGTCGCGGTAGTCGCGGAAGGAGGTACCGCGCGCCGCAATCGATTCGGTGAGCACGCTGATGATGCCCGCGTGGAGTGCAGCCGTCTCCTCCGTGGTCAACGTGCGCGCGGCGCGAGAGGGATCCACGCCGGCGCGCCAACACGCCTCGTTCGCGTAGATGTTGCCCAGGCCCACCACGGCGCGCTGGTCCATCAGCACCTTCTTCACCGCCTGCCTCGACGCCCGAAGAATTCCCGATAGATGGGCGTCGGTGAACGCCGGGTCAAGAGGCTCTTCGCCCAGACCCGCCGAGTACGATGCGAAGCGCTCGGCGCCCATCAGCGCGACCGTTCCGAGACGACGAATGTCGCGGTAGTGCAGATCACGCCCGTCGTCCAGCACGAAGTGCATGGTGGAGTACCGCGCCTCGGCGTCGGGCAATGGGCCACGACTCACGAGCAACGCCCCGGTGAAGCGCGGCTGAACGACGAGCCGATCGCCCGAATCGAAGTCGAGGACGACAAGCTTCGCGCGCCGCCAGCAGCGAACGATCACCGAGCCGACCGACCGCGCCCGAAGCTCCAGGGGCGTGGTCTCGCGCAGCACATCGGCCTTGCCCACCGCGATGTCGCTGATCCGGCGCCCTGTGATCTCGCGGTCGAGATCGCGGGCGATCGTCTCAGTCTCTGGAAGCTCTGGCACTGGCGTGCTGATGCTGCCGCGCGATCTCGCGCCATCCGATGTCCGATCGGTGCTGCTTCCCGGCGAACCGCACCCGCTCGGCGAACTCCAGGCTCTTGAGCTGGGCGAGCTCCACGTTCGGGGCGACCGCGCTGATGGCGAGCACGCGACCGCCGGCCGTCACGAGCCGGCCATCGTCATCGCGCGCCGTCCCCGCATGGAAGACGTAGACTCCATCCTCGCGGGGAGGGAGGATGATCTCGTCGCCGATGCGCGGCGTCTCCGGATAGTTCGAGGCGGCGAGGACGGTCGTCACGCACGCATTCTCCACCTCCACGATCGCGATCCGCGCGGAGATCGGCGTACTGAGATCGGTCGCGCCGAGGTCGACGGGAAACCCGACGAGCGGCTCGCCGCGCCCGACGGCCAACATCAGGTCGATCAGCCTCGGTGCGATGCCGAGTACCGGCATCAGCGCCTGCGTCTCCGGATCTCCGAATCGGCAGTTGAACTCGACGACTCGCGGCCCTTCGGACGTGAGCATCAGGCCAGCGTAGAGCAGGCCGGTAAACGGTCGCCCTCGGCGATTCAGCCCTCGCAGCGTCGGCGAAAAGATTTCCCGCGCCGCTTCCAAAACGAGACTGGCCGCTGAGTCAGAGTTTGAGCTAATCGCCCGGTCAGTGTCGTAGCCCAGCTCGACGGGGAGGTACGCGCCCATGCCGCCCGTGTTAGGACCCAGGTCCTTGTCCGCGAGGCGCTTATGGTCCTGAAGGCCAGGCAGGACGACGAAGTGGCTGCCATTGGTGATGGCGAAGAGCGAGACCTCTTCGCCTTCCATGAACTCTTCGATCAGCACCTGCGCACCGGCGGCCCCGAACCGATTTCCCTCGAGCATGTCGTCGATCGCGGCGTCGGCATCGCCGAGGGTCTTGCAGACGATCACGCCTTTGCCGGCGGCCAGACCGGATGCCTTCACGACGACTGGTGCGCCGAACCGGCGCGCGGCCGCCTTGGCGCCAGCAACCAGGGTGTGGACCTCCGCTCGGGCGGTGGGGATGCCGTCCTCGAGCATGAGCTGCTTGGCGAACGCCTTGGACGTCTCGATCTCGGCGGCGGCCTTGGTCGGACCGAAGATGGGGAGGCCGGCGGCGCGAAAGCGATCGACGATGCCCGCCTCGAGGGGCGCTTCGGGACCGACGACGGTGAGATCGACGTCGCGGTCGCGCGCCAATCGCTCGAGCGCATCCAGGTCGGTGGCGCCGATCGGCACGCACTCGCCCAACTCGGCGATCCCGGGATTGCCGGGCGCCACGATCAGCTCGAGGCCGGGTTCTTCGCGGGTGAGCTTCCAGGCGAGCGCATGTTCGCGACCGCCGCCGCCGATGATCAGGATGCGCATGGGCGGGGAATATATCTCTTGAACTGAAACGGCCACTCCCTGTAGGTGGTAGGTGGTCGCGGTAGCGGGAGGGGTAGCTGGTAGAGGAAGCAAAGGGCTCTGACCCCGATTTCGGAGTGGGTGTCGCTTACCCTTTGAATGCATCAGCGAATGCATCTCTCGCTCGATTGAACGCATCCCCTACGCTCGACATCGCGGCATTCGCCTGGTCGGAGTAGTAGTTGGCTGCATCGGCATAGTCGTCCTTCAAGCCCTGGCCATCTTCACCGCGGCGCGTGTAGGTGCCGGCGAGGATCAGGTCGTAGGCGCCGCCGGTGCGCCAGCGCTCCAGCTCTCCGGCGCGGACCGTGTTGAACGGGTGCTCACGGAAAGCCGTATTCACCAGCTTGAGAATCTTGTCCCACCCATCGCCGCCCGTCTCGTATGAGGCGGCCTGGCGCATGAAGTCTTCGACGCTCGACTCGTCGCCATACGCCGGGCCGCCGGCGAGCTTCATGAACGAGCGCTGCGCGACGAGGTGGTCCTGCACGGCCAGCAGGCCGGCGCGATCCGTGGAGAGCTCGCTCTTCCGGTGCCACTCGAGCAGTGCGAGCTGGAACGGAAGCAAAGCGACGCCGAGCGGGAAAGGGAGCGTGCCGGTGCCGATGGCGAGCAGGATGAGCGCGATCGTGCGGTACGTCATGTGTCCGCTCATGATGTGCCCCAGCTCGTGCGCGAGCAGGAAGCGGCGCTCGTCGTCGTTGTCGAGCAGCTCGAGCGCGCCCGAGTTGACGACGATGAACGGGTGCTCGAAGCCGATCGCGTACGCGTTCACCTTCGGCGACTGGGTGACGTAGAGCTCGGGACGGTCGGGCCAGTCCAGGCTGGTGCAGACATCCGTGAGGAGTGCATCGAGTGCGGGGCGCTGCTGCGGACCGACCTTCACGGCGTTCGCGAGGAAGAGCTGGCGCACTCCGCGCTCGGTGATGAACCCCGCGACCTTCCTCACGACCTCGTCGAACCCGGGGATGGCGCGCAGGGTGTTGAGCGCAGCTCGATCGGCGGGATGCTCCCAGGCTCGGGACGAGATGAGGGGAAGGGGGGTGGGCATGGGCCGAGGCTCCTGGTGAGGTTGTCGTCGAGCCTACGGGAGCGACGCGCGGAAAGTGTCACGGGGAAAATCGGCGGGGAGTGGGGAGTGGGGGGCAACTGCGGCAGCTCGGACGCGTTGCATCCCGAGGCAGTGGCACCCCCCCCACTCCCCACTCCCCACCAAGCCGTCTTCAGATCTCGTCCGCGACCGGCTTTCCGGCCTCACACCACGTGAAACGCATGCTCCAGATCCGCGAGCAGATCCCCCACGTCCTCCACTCCACAGCTCAGCCGAACCAACCCTTCCGTGATGCCCAGCCTGGCACGGTGCTCGATCGGAACGCTCGCATGCGTCATCGATGCCGGATGGCTGATCAGACTCTCCACACCGCCGAGCGATTCGGCCAGCGAGAAGAGCCGACACCGGCCGAGCACTTCGGCGGCGCGCTCCTTCGTGCCGAGCTCCACGGAGATCATCCCGCCGAAGCCGGACATCTGGGCCTTCGCGAGCTCGTGCTGCGGATGTGACGGCAGGCCGGGGTAGATGACCCGCTCGTCGCCAAGCCGCTCGGCGAGCCACGCGGCGATCGCGCGGCCATTCTCGTCGTGGCGCGGCATACGAAGGTGCAGCGTCTTCGTGCCGCGGAGCGCCAGCCAGGAGTCGAACGGACCAGGCACCGCGCCCGCGGCGTTGAGGATGAACTGCAATCGCGTCGCGAGGTCTTCGTCATTCAGCACGGCGATCCCGCCGATCATGTCCGAATGGCCGTTCAGGTACTTGGTCGTGGAGTGAAAGATGATGTCCGCGCCGAACTCGAACGGCCGCTGGAAGAAGGGCGACGCGAAGGTGTTGTCCACCAGGAGGAGCGCACCGCGCGCGTGAGCGATCTCGGCCGATGCGCGGAGGTCGGTGATGCGCATGAGCGGATTCGTCGGCGTCTCGACGAAGACGAGACGCGTCGCGGGCGTCATCGCGTCGGCGATGTGCTGTGGATCGCGCGTGTCGACGTAGGTGAACGTGAGGCCGAAGTTCTGGAGGATCTTGTCGAAGAGGCGGAAGCTGCCGCCGTACACGTTCTCGCCACACACGACGTGATCGCCCGAGCGGAAGACCTTCATGATCGAGTCGAGGCAGCCCATTCCCGAGCTGAAGGCGAATCCATGATGACCGCCCTCCAGCGCGGCGACGTTGCGCTCCAGCGCTTCGCGAGTGGGATTCTTGCCGCGAGCGTACTCGTACCCCTTGTTCTGACCCAGCCCTTCCTGCACGTAGGTCGAGGTCAGATAGACGGGGGTCATGATCGCCCCCGCCAACGGCTCGGGCCGCTGGCCGGCGTGGATGGCCCGAGTGGCGAAGCTGGCGTTCAGATCGTCGTCAAATACGCGTGTCATGCCGATACTCTCTTGGGTATGGTCGTGCGGGCAAGATAGCGGGAGGAGAACAGGTGCGGCGATGCAGCCGACCTCGCGCGACGCGCGGCAACACGAACGTCACGAGATGATGCCTTCCAGATATACCGCCGTGCCTGAATCTCCCCGCTGCCTCGTGGTCGACGACGAGCCGCGGTTGCGACAAGTGCTCATGCATTTGATGCGCAACGACGGCTTCACCTGTCTCGAGGCCGCCAACGGAGAAGAGGCCATCGCGCTGCTCGAGAAGCAACCGGTCATGCTCTTGATGAGCGACCTGCGGATGCCGAGGATGGACGGGATCGCTCTGCTGCGCGAAGTGCGCGGCCGCTGGCCGGATACGGCGGTCGTGATGATCACGGCAGTGGCCGACGTGGAGGTCGCCGTGAGCTGTCTCGCGATGGGCGCGATGGATTATCTCACCAAGCCGTTCCACCTCGAGGAAGTGCGCGCGCGCGTTGCGCAGGCGCTCGAGAATCGCCGGCTCGTGCTCGAGAACCGCGGCTATCAGGAGAGCCTGCAGGAGAAAGTGGCGGTGCAGGCGCGCCGGCTGGAGGAGCTGTTCCTCGCGAGCGTTCAGTCCCTCGCCGAAGCGCTCGAAGTGAAGGACCCGTACACGCGTGGTCACTCGATCCGCGTCAGTCACTACTCCGTCGTCATCGCGAAGGAGCTCGGGCTGGATGGAGAGCTGCTGCGCCGCATCGAGCTCGGCGGCCACGTCCACGACATCGGCAAGATCGGCGTGCGTGAGGATGTGCTGAACAAGCCCGGCAAGCTGACGGAGGAGGAGTACAAGCACATCATGACGCACCCGATGGTCGGGTGGCGCATCCTCGCGCCGCTCCTCGGCGACACGCCGGAAGCGTTGAACGTCGTCCGCTCGCACCACGAGCGCTTCGACGGGCGCGGTATCCCGGACGGATTGGCCGGCACGCGGATTCCACTGGAGGCTCGTATCGCGGCGGCCGCCGATTCGTTCGACGCGATGGCGAGCGATCGTCCGTACCGTCCCGGCCTGTCGATGGACGACGCGATCGCCGAGATCGTGCGCTGCAGCGGAACGCAGTTCGACCCCGACATCGTCGACGCGGTGGTGCGTGGCGTGGAGAACGGGACCTTCACGATGATCCCGCGCACGTCGACGGCCCTGGTCCCGCAACTGGTCTGACCGTCGACTCGGCGCCCGCCGCCGTCAGGCCGCGACGATCTCGATCACGTTGGGCTGCTTGTACGCGCTGAGCCGCGATTCGCACCAGAGCTTGACGGCGTCCACGGTGACGTCGCCGACGACGCGCAGGTGAATGTCGTTCTCCTTGGCCGGATCCGGGATGGGACTCACGCGTGTGCTCTTGACGCCCGGCAGCTCGCAGACGGCGCGCTCGAGCTCCACGGGATAGATGTTGAACCCGTTGCGCGTGAACATCGGCTTGACGAGCCCGAGGAAGGTGACGGTGCCGTCGGCGTTGTAGACGCCCTCGTCGCCCGTGCAGAGCCACTGGCCGCGGCGCGGCAGGCCACCGGCAGCGCCGTGCAGATAGCCTGGACCCACGTTCTCTCCGCGCACGCAGATCTCGCCCGGCTGCCCGATCGGAAGCGGATCGGCGGGGCCGGCGTCGATCATCGTCTTCGTGTAGTCGGCGGGCGGCATGATCGTGACGTCCACCCCCGGGAAGGGGACGCCAAGCGTGCCTCGCACGTTCGGGCGGTCGGTCCGGTTGAACAGGCACACGGGAGCGGCTTCGGTGAGGCCATAACCCTGCCGGAGGGGAATGCCCGTGACCGACTCCCAGCGATCCTGCAGCTCGAGCGGAACGACCGCGCCGCCGGTGAGACACAGGCGCACCGCGGAATTCCGCAGGTCGAGGCCGCGCCGCTCGATGGCGCCCAGCAGCGCGTTGTACACGGCGGGGACGGCGGAGATCTGGGTAGTCCCGCCCATCAGCAGCTCGGCCGCCTTGACCGGGTGGAATCGCGCCATCGTCCGCACGGTCGCGCCGGCGAGCAGCGGACTCGCGCAGGTGGCGGTGAGCGCGAAGAGGTGCGCGTACGGAATCACCGCCAGGACCACGTCGTCGGACCTGGTTCCGATGGCCTCGACGCACGAGCGGGCGTTCGCGAGCAGATTCGCGTGGGTGAGCACGGCGCCCAGCGGCCGTCCGTGCATCGCCGACGTGTAAACGACGAGCGCTTCCTCGTCGCGTCCCGGCGCGTCGCGCTCTCCTTCGAGCGAGAGGCCGTGGTGCGAGCCGAGGTCCACGTCGTGCGTGCGGTCGCTCGTGATGACGCGGGCCGTGCGCGGCGCGGCGTCGAGCAGGACGATGGGCAGGCCCGCGGGCACGCGAGACGCGAGCGCCTCGATCGTGAACACCGCGCCGACGTTGGCGTCGGCGCACTGATAGGAAATCTCCAACACCGAGGCGAGTGGATTCACCAGCACGGCCCCGCGCCCATCGCTTGCCGCGAGTGCGGTGAGGTACGCCGGCATCGTCGGCATGAGGATCGCCGAGCGTTTGCCGGAGAGCGCGCGGACGAGCGGGGCGCTGCGCTGCAGGAGCGTGAGCCCGGCGGCGACGAGCTGCTGCGCGTCGTACTCCTCGTCGGGAGAACCGGCGACGCCGATGCGTCCACCGCCCGACGCGATCGCCAGTGCGTACAGCGCGAGTGGATTGCTCACGTGGTCGTCGGTCGACGCACTGTCAGATCTCGAAGCGGCGGAGCGATTCCTTGAGACGTTCGCCCACCTGCGCGAGATGCTGGCTCGACGTCGCGACGCCGGCCATTGCCGCGGTCTGCTGCTGCACTACGGCGCTCACTTCATGCGCCGTGGTGGCGTTGGACTCGGCGGTCGACGCGAGCGACTCGATCTCCTTGGCCAGCGATTCCGCCTCGCCGCGCTGCGCGTCCGCCGCGTCGACGATGCGATCCACCGCGGTGCGCGCGGCGGCGATCTCCCGATCGATCTGGGTGAG
>JBDTOD010000088.1:0-19194 GCA_039933415.1 bacterium | reverse complement strand
AGAACCGCGCCGACTACGCGATCAAGGCGTCGCTCGACACCACCGCCAAGACGCTCCACGGCTCGCTCCGACTGCGCTACACCAACAACTCGCCGGATACGCTTCGCTTCATCTGGATGCAGATGGAGCAGAACGCGTTCAAGGACAAATCGCTCAACTCGTACATCTTTCCGCAGGAGTCGCGTTTCGGCGCGCGCGGGTTCGAGGGCGGCGACGTGATCGAGACATTCGACGAGGTGCTCGGCGGCGCGCGGCGCGTCGCGGTGAAGCGACGCCCGAACGAGACGGTGATGAAGATCGATCTCGCCGAGCCGCTCGCCCCGGGCCGCACCGCAACGTTCGATGTCGCGTGGCATTTCCTCATCCCCGAGCACGGCGCCGATCGCATGGGACGCGAGGGCGCGCTGTACGAGCTGGCGCAGTGGTATCCGCGCGTGAACGTGTACGACGACGTGCGTGGCTGGAACACGGAGCCGTATCTTGGCCAGGGCGAGTTCTATCTCGAGTACGGCGACTACACCGTGGACATCACAGTGCCCGCCGGGTACATCGTCGCGAGCACAGGGACGCTCACCAATGCGCGCGACGTGTTGACGCCGACACAGATCTCGCGCCTCGCGCAAGCGCTCAAGTCGGCGACGACGGTGAACATCGTCACGCTCGATGAGATCCGCTCTGGTGCCGCGCGTTCCGTCAAGTCGGGGACGCTCACGTGGAAGTTCGCGGCGAAGAACGTGCGCGACGTCGCCTGGGCCGCCTCGCCCGAATACATCTGGGACGCGAGCGGGTGGAACGGCATCCTCGCGCAGGCGTTTTACCGGCCGAGCGCGATCGATCCATGGAAGGATGCGGCGGATCAGACGCGCATGTCGCTCGAGGAATACTCGACGCGCTGGTTCAAGTATCCCTGGCCGCAGATGAGCGCCGTCGAGGGGCCGATCAGCGGGATGGAATATCCGATGCTGGTGATGGAGGCGAAGAGTGTCGACAAGTACGATCTGTACAACGTCGTGACGCACGAGATCGGACACAACTGGTTCCCGATGCTCGTCGGTTCCAACGAGCGGGTCTACATGTGGCAGGACGAAGGGTTCAACACCTTTATCAATACGTTCAGTGAAGGCCGACGCTATCCAGAGCGTGGCGACCAGATGGCGCGCGCGAAAGACGAGCGCGCACTGGTCGAGAACTCGATGAGGATGAACGCCGATCGACCGATTGACGTGATGCCCGATCGCATCGAGCCCCGAATGCTCGGGCTCAACGCGTACGTGAAGCCGAGCGTGGGTCTTCAGCTCCTGCGGCAGGAGATCCTCGGCCCCGAGGCGTTCGACGATGCGTTCCGCACATACATCGAGCGGTGGGCGTTCAAGCATCCCACGCCGACCGAATTCTATCGCACGATGGAAGATGTGGGAGGACGTCGGCTCGACTGGTTCTGGCGCGAATGGTTCAAGGAAAATCCGAAGTTCGACCAGGCGATCGATACCGTGGCGACGCAACAGCAGGGCGACATCCAGAACGTCATCGTCGCCTATGGCAATCGGGCGCGCGGCGTGCTGCCGATCCACGCGCGGTTCACGTTCAGCGACGGATCTACGGAGAGCTACGACTATCCGGCGGAAGTGTGGAGCACGAACACGACACGTTACATCCGCCGCTACAGCTTCCAAGGGAAGACACTGAGCCGGATCGAGCTCGATCCCACCAACCGGCTGATCGACGTGGATCGCACGAACAACGTGTGGGGCGCGGCACCCGCCTCGGCGCTGAAACCTTGATGTTGGGTTGCGCGAACCGGTGAACCAGGAAGGGCAGCCCACCGGGCTGCCCTTCCTTGCACCAGCCTGCTTGGCAATCTTTTTGCGCAAACTGATACGATTAAACCCCGAACACACGTGCGACGCGGGCGATGATGCCGAAGGTCGTCAGTTGAGAGAGGGCGAGTTCACGACTCTCGCGCCAAGCGGGAGTGATCAACCGAGACCGCATGCGAGACCGAGAGCGATCGCGAAGAGCGGTTGGACATCATCACATCACCCCGTCGACGTCGTCGGACGAATGTGGGCAGGGCGTCGCGCGCGAGGGATCCCGATGACTGACGATCGGCGATTCCAGGAGATGTTGGCGGAATTCAAGCGCGTCGGGGTGGATCTCGATGCCTTTCCGGCCGGCATCACCGTCCGTCGCAAAGACGCGATGCGCATTCTGCGCGACCTACCCGACGGGGCGGGTCCCGGCGCGTTTCTGGGCCGAGTGCGATCGGATCTCCAGGACATCACATCGAGGGAGACGGGGACGACGACCGGATAACGATCACTCCCTGTGGGAAGACAGAGCGCTGGGGTCAGAGCCCGGGGTCTGACCCCGGGCTCTGACCCCGGGCTCTGACCCCGGCAGCGTACCGATCCAGCTCTCGCACCAGCGCATCCCCGAAGTAGTGCGCGAGCTCGCCGCGCGCCATCTCGTAGGCGGTCGGGCCTGTGCCACCGCATACGAGCGAGCCATCCATCAGCTCCTCCGAGCAGAGCAGCTTCCCGTCGCCGAAGGTGATGGGAAAGAGCGTGCTGACCATCGGCTTGATGGCGTGATAGTCCTCGCCCGCCGCGAGCGCGAGCGCATGCAGGGTGCATCCCCGACCAGCGCGTTGGAGAAAGACGCACGCGCCACGGACGACGGCGGTGCGCGTGGCGGCGCCGCCGGGAAAGTCGGCGTCTTCGGTAACGACGTCGATGAACCATTCGGCGCGAGGCACCCGAACGGTCGCCTCGATCTCATTGGCGCGTGCGAGGATGCGGTCGCGCTCGCGCAGTGAGACATCGACGCCGTGGCTGCAGCACCAATCGGCGCAAAAGCCGCAGCTCATGCAGTGTCCGAAATAGCGGCGGGTGAAGATGGCCTCATCCACCTCGCGCACCACTGGCGCGCCATCACGCGCGACGAAAGCGCGGGAGAGCGTGATGGCGTTCAGGCGGCGCTCGGATCCTCGGCACCGCCCGAACGCGGCGGCCCCTGCGGCGCTGAGGGTGCGGCCGAGCCATCGCGTGGTGGACCCGCTGGTCCGCGCCGCCGTCCGCGCCCCCGCTTCTTGGCGCCGGGCGGTCGAGGCGCGGTGATCCCCGCTTCGATGCTCGGTCCTCGGCGCACGACCGATTGGCGACATGCCTCGAGAACCGCCTCGAGCGCTTCGATGCCGTCGTCGGTGGCTTCCAGGAAGAGGTCGTGTACGACGGACTCCGCTTTCTCCAGCTGCTTCACGAGCGCGAGCGCCATGGTTCGGCTGGGCATCGTTCCGCAGAGCTTGGCGTCGATGCGGTTGCCCGCGGGACGCCGAAGCACCGTGACCGCACCCTGCTTACCTGGCTGCAGGAAGTACGGTGACTGGATCGCGGGCCGCTTCTTGGGCGGTCGGCGCTTCTTCTCGTTCATCGCGCGCGAGTAGACGTCGTATGCACCCATGAAACGTATGCGAGGCGCTCTCGACGCGGGAGGTCCCTCCCGCGCACCCTCGCATGTGCAGGGTGAATCCAGATACCTTGCGAAGGAGCGTCCCTTCCCAACCCAAACCGACTACCGCACGATGACCGAACCCGATGCGACTCCCGAGCCGGATCTTCGCTACCCGATCGGGAAAGCGGACCGCTCCTCCCCGCTCACCTCGGGCGAGCGCGCGCAGCGCATCGACGCGATCGAAGCGACGCCGACCCAGCTTCGGCTCGCCGTCGCCGGACTCACGGATCAGCAGCTCAACACTCCGTATCGTCCGGGCGGATGGACGGTCCGTCAGCTCGTGCATCACGTCGCCGACAGCCACGTGAACGCGTACACTCGCTTCCGACTCGGCTTCACCGAGGACAAGGCGACGATCAAGCCGTATGACGAGAAGGCGTGGGCGGAGCTGCCCGACGTGCGACATCTGCCAGTCGACGTGTCGCTCCATCTCCTGGAGCACCTGCACAAGCGGCTCGTCCACCTGCTCCAGTTCGTGGAGCCGACGCTGTTCGCGCGCGAGATCGTGCATCCCGAGAGCGGCCCGATGACGCTCGACACACTGTTGAGCATCTACGCCTGGCACGGGAGGCACCATACGGCGCACATCACCGGACTTCGTGACCGCGAAGGTTGGCGCTGATGTCACGAGCGGGGGGCGGCTCGCGGCTGATCCTGCTCACGCTGCTGGCCGTGCTCGCGCCGATCGTCAGCGCATGCGGTCGTGACCGCGGCGCGGCGGCGGACGGCGCAAAGGCGCCATCTATCTCGAGCACGGTGAGCGCCGCGCCCGATCGAGCGCCGGCGTGTCCTCGCACGGGTCACTGGATCGCCTGTCAGGTGCGCTACCGGATCGATCGCGCGGGGCTCGCGCCACACGACAGCACGTCCTCGGGAGACCTTCCCGCGCTCGGGCCAGCGCCCGCGGTCTATCGGATCGGCAAGGCGGTGCTCGCCGTGTATCTCTTCGATGATTCGCTGGCTCGGCGTAGCGCCGGCAGGACGCTCGACACCACCACATACGTCGCGCAAAGCCATCCGCTGACGATCCTCTCGAAGGCGACGGTGATCGAGAACGACAACTTGCTGGCCCTGTTGTTCAGCAAGAACGAGCATCAGCGCGAGCGCGTCTCGGACGCGCTCACTGCAGGTCCGCCGCAGCCGTGACGACGCGGCGCGAAGCGTGCGCGGTTGCCGCGTTGGTGCTTGCGCTCGGCGCAGCGTGCCAGGTGAGCGAGGACCAGGAGGTGCAGATCGGCCGGCAGAACGCCGAGCAGGTGAACTCGCAGCTACGGCTGGTGCGCGACCCGGTGGTGACCAATTACGTGCAGGAGCTCGGCCTGTCGATCGCGCGGACCACGTCGCGCGCCGATCTGGACTGGAGATTCTTCGTCGTGGACAGCCGCGAGGTGAACGCCTTCGCTCTTCCGGGCGGGTTCGTCTACGTCAACCGCGGGCTGATCGAGCGGGCGCAGCACCTCGACGAGCTAGCCGGTGCGCTCGGGCACGAGATCGGTCACGTGGTGCGCCGACACTCGGTGACGCAGATGGAAAAGCAGACGGGAGCCAACGTTGCGGTGGGGTTGGGATGCACGCTCACCCGGCTCTGCAACAGCGACGTCGCGCGCGCGGCGATCCAGGTCGGCGGCGCCGCCCTGTTTGCGCGATACAGCCGCCGCGACGAAGCGGAGGCGGATTCCGAGGCGGTGGTGAACGTGATCCACGCGGGCCTCGATCCGCAGGGAATTCCCGTGCTGTTCAGGCGCCTGCTCGAGGAGCGGCGCACGTCACCGCTGCGAATCGAAGCGTTCTTCGCGTCGCACCCGCTGGAGGAAGACCGCATCCGCGCGACGGAGCACGAGATCGAAGCGCTCGACCAAGCGCAGCTCCGCGGACTACGGAGCGACGATCCGAGCTATCAGGACTTTCGCGCGGCACTCGCCGCGCTGCCACAGCCGCCGGAACCGCGGCCGCAGGATCAGATCGCGCCGGAGCAGTTGAAGGCCCGATAGGCGCGGGTAAACGATGCGAACGTGTTACGGGTGTTTGAGCGGCGTAGCAAACGACGCGAACGCGGATCTCGGCGGATGACGCTGAAACGGCATGATCGAGCCGCTCGGGAGGCTTGCGACCTCTCGGCAAGCATCATCGGAGGGCGGGACTGATTCTTTGGAGTGTTGCGAGAGATCGCTCTTCCGGAACTCCCAATCTGTTGCAGTTGCACTTCTCCGCGCGCTCCGCGGCTCCGCGTGAAAATGCAGTTGCAGTTGCCCGAGCTCCGGCCGTTCCCGCATCATCCGCAAGGATCCGCGTTCGCGTCGTTGGGACGCCACGAGAAGGATCCGATGACAAGTTCGCGTCGTTTGAGGACGCAAACGGACCTCAGAGACGAGGCGGCGCTACGCGCGTTCGCGACACCGGTGGCGGCGTCACGCCCCCTGATACGATGAACGCCATGACATCCGCGCTCTCGGCGTCGAGCGGGGTGACGGCGCTCGTGGGGAAGATCAGCAACGTGCCGGCGAAGTTATAGGACTGCGGCAGGTAGACCGTGACCTGCTCGAGCAGCCCCATCGACGCGAGGGACTCCTGGGTGACGAACCCGATCGCGCGCGCCACGCCACCCGGATATGGCGCGACCAGCACTGGCTTGTCGAAGCGGCGCTTCTCCCCGACGAATGCGTTGAGCAGATCGCGCGTCGACGAGTAGAGGAGTCGCACGAACGGCAGCCGGTTGAGGACCGCCTCGAGAGTGCTCATCAACCGGCGCGTCAGGAAGCTCGAGGCGACGAAGCCGAACAGCGTGATGAGGATGACCGTCGCCAGGAATCCCACACCGGGGATCGGGATGCCGAGCCATCCGTCGATCGTCGTGAACACCCGCACGCACACGTAGAGCGTGAACGCGAGGGGAGCGAGGAGCACGACTCCGCGAAAGAAATGATTGAGAAGGCGAGGCATCAGACGACTCTCATGGTGCCGGCTTCGCGGAACGTTCGATCACTTCGCCGAGATGGGAACGCTCAGCTGCTTCGTCCCCCACGTGAAGGTGAGCAGTCCGCCGGAGCCTGGCTGCGGCTCGACCGTGATCGTGAATCGTTCGAGCGGCGCCGCGACGCTCGCCTCGCGCAGCGGCACGCGAACGAGATCGCGGGCGGCGTCGTGGATCGTCCCCCACTGTCCGAACTGCCGGTTCACGACGAGGTGATAGCCAGCGGAAGTGGCAGCGGTCCAGAGCGTGTACGTACCTGCCGGCACCATGGCGCCGCCGATCACCAGATCGACGTCGGAGCGGAGCTGCGTGGCCGCGTTCGCGCCAGTGCGCCACAGGGTGTCGCCGAGCACGCCGTTGGTCCACACGGTCCGCCCGCGCAGCGCGGGCCGTCCATAGTCGATCCAGACATGCGCGCGGCCGAGCGTTGCGTTCACCGTGTCGCGCGTCGACGCCTGTCCCATCGGCGAATTGGCGTCCTCGCCGATCGCCCACATCCTGCCCACCGCCATCAGGTCGGTCGCGGCGATTCGCTCGACGCGAACCTTGATCGTCGTCTTCGCGCCATCGATGACCTGGATGCCCCCCTTTCCGTCGTGCCGTGCGTAGAGCGGATTGCCGAAGAAGTCGATTCGCGCCGAGTCCTTGCCGATGAGCTTCACGGCGAGCGGCGTGGTGGTGCGCACCTGAAGATTGAGCGGAACGAGCGCGAACTGGAGGCTGTCGCGACCTGAGGCGAGCAGGCGCGCGAACGCAAGCTCGTACAACCCGTAGGAGTTGGTGGCGTAGGGCAGCATCTCGGCTCGAGCGACGATGGCGCGTGTCGTGTCGCCAGCGCTGCGATGTCCCACGATGTACACGGAGTCCTGCGAGTATCGCACGGACAGCGACTGAAGCTCGCCTGGCAGTGGAGTGCCGTCGCCCTTTCTCACGGAATAGTCGGCGCGCGTGGGCGTGCCGTTCGGCGCGAGGTCAACCGAGTAGCGGCTCATCCTCGTGCTGGGGATGCGGGAGACGAGCACCCCTTCCATGTGCGTCTTCGTCCGCGTGAACTGCTCGATCGCGAGCGTGTCGGCGCCGAGGCGCGTCAGCAGCGTGGTCGAGGCGACGACGGGCGCGACGGGGGGCAGCGACGTGGCGTGCGAGCAGGCCGAAACCAGCGAGAGCGCGGCGAGCGCAACCGCGACGGCGCGGCGGGGACAGGCGGCGAGCATGTGGGGGATCTCCGGGAGAGTACGAGCGATCGACCCCACTATGGTAGCGCGGATCGCGATCCACCGCACGGGCGCTGGTCCGCCGATTGCCATCCCCCTGGCTGTCCTGCACGACAACCGGACCAGCCACGCCGCCTGCGCCGTGCTCCGTTCACCGAGCGAGTTGCGCGCGGATGCGGAAAACGCGTTCTTCGGCGACATGCAAAGGGTCACCGCCTTACTCGTGCGTCACGCTTCGTGACGTGCGTCCCTCTTCCTCGGGTGTCTTCATGTCCTCCATCCTCGACATCGTCCAGCAGCATCTCGGTCCACAAGAGCTCGAGCAGATCAGCCAGCAGCTCGGCGTCGACCCCGGAACGGCGCAGCAGGCGGTGAACGCCGCGCTGCCGGCGATGGTGGGAGGGATGGCGAGCAACGCGCAGCAGCCCGGCGGTGCGGCGGGACTGCAGCAGATGCTCGGCGCGCATGGCGGCCTCCTCGGCAGTCTTGGTTCCATCATCGGAATGGGCGGCGCGGCCGACGGCGGGATTCTCGGCCAGGTGCTCGGGCAGCACCAACCGGCAGTGCAGGACGGCGTGCAGCAGGCGAGCGGGCTGGGATCGGATCAGACGAAGAAGCTGCTGATGATCCTCGCGCCGATCGTCATGGCCGCGCTGGCGAAGCGCGCGATGAGCCACGGTACGGCGCACGAGAATCCGGCCGATCTCAACGACGTGTTGCAGCAGGACGCGACGCAGGCGAAGCAGCAGGCGCAGGCGCAAGGTCATCACATGGGCGGCATCCTCGGCAAGATTCTCGACGCCGTGGAATCGCCGGAGATGCGGAACCGCCAGTAAGACCCGCATCAGTGCGGACGAGCGCTCGAGTGGGAACGACTTGAGCGTTCGCCCGCATCGCTGTCTCTTTCCTCAATGACCTCCTCATCCAGTCGAGCGGCGATCGCGCACCTGACGCGTGTCGATCCGGTGCTCGCCGACATCATCGCGCGCGTCGGACCGTGCCGGCTCGAAGCGCGGCGCACGGGTACGCACTACGACGCGCTCGTGCGCTCCATCGTGTTCCAGCAGCTCTCCGGCAAGGCGGCTGGAACGATCCACCGGCGCTTTACCGAGCTCTATCCCGGCAAGCGCCCGCGTGCCGAGCACGTGCTGACCACCGAGGACACCGCGATGCGCGGAGCGGGATTGTCGCGCCAGAAGATCGGCTACCTTCGCGATCTCTCGGCGCGCGTGGCCGATCGCACACTTCCCCTCGCGCATCTCGGCCGCCTGCCTGACGACGAGATCATCGAGCACCTGGTGCAGGTGAAGGGGATCGGACGCTGGACCGTGCAGATGTTCCTCATGTTCAGGCTCGGCCGGCCCGACGTGCTGCCCGAGCTCGACCTCGGCGTGCAGAACGCCATCCAGCGCGCCTACGGGCTGAAGAAGCGGCCGACGCCGAAGGACGTGCTTCGCATGGGCCAGAAGTGGCGGCCGTACGCGTCGATCGCGAGCTGGTATCTGTGGCGATCGTTGGAGAACGGGGATGGGCAGCTCTGATGCGGCAGAGCGATCGCCGCCACTCCCATGCAACTGCCACCCCCTGTAGGTGGTAGCGCGTAGCGGTCGAGGGATGTGATAGCTGGTATTGCGTAGGATGACCCGGCGGGCTTGCCCTAGCGCCCTGTGGACGCTTCCGATCCGGCGAACGTCCGGACCACCGCTCCGTATGAGCGTCGGATAGTGGGCACGCGGCAGAATCGAACCGTCGTGCATCGGATGCTCAGCCCGAGGTCTCGCTACCACCGACCCGCTACGACGTCCCGCTACCGCCTATAGGGAGTGGTAGTTGCGTCACGACCAGCCCGACCAGTCCACACCTTAGCTTTCCGAATGCTCGTAGTTCGCGACGACACAGAGAAGGTTCGCCAGTACGCCGCCATGCGTCGCCGCGCGACGGCGTTGCTCGCGGGGTTCGCCATGCTGTTCGTGGCGATGTCGGTGCTGGTGCATCTGCGACCCGATCTCGCACCGTTCTGGATCCGGCTCATCCGCGCCACGTCGGAGGCGGCGATGGTCGGCGGGCTCGCCGACTGGTTCGCCGTCACCGCGCTGTTCCGGCATCCACTCGGCATTCCGATTCCGCACACTGCCATCGTTGCGCAGCGGAAGGATCGCATCGGGCGGAGCCTGGGCAACTTCGTCGGGAACAACTTTCTCGCGCGCGACGTCATCGCTCGGCAGCTCGCCGGGATGAAGCTCGGCGAACGCGGTGCGCGATGGCTGTCCGACCCGGAGCATCAGGCGCGCGTCGCTCGCGCGATCGCCGGCGGCGTGGCGCGCGCGGCCGAGTCGGTGCCGGACGCTGAGCTTCGCGAGAGCGTGCACACCGCGCTCGTGGAGCAGCTCCGCAAGGCGCAGGTGGCGCCTCTGCTCGGCGATCTCCTCGCGTTGGCGACGACGGACGACCGTCATCAGGAGATGCTCGACCGGCTCGTGCGGCTCGTGAGCCGCGTCGTGCACGACAACAAGGAGCTCATCCGGACGCGCATCGCCGAGGAGAGTCCGTGGTGGGTGCCGAACATGGTGGACGACAAGCTGTATCAGAAGATCGTCGCCGGCATCGAGCGCACACTCGACGACGTGGCGACGAACGACGAGCATCCGCTGCGCGAGCAGTTCGATCACGCGCTGCGAGACTTCACCGAGAAGCTGCAGCACTCGCCCGAGACGATCGCCCGAGCCGAAGCGATGAAGGAGCGACTGCTCGGACATCCCGCCGTGGAGGAACTCTCGAGCGCGCTGCTCGGCGCGGCGCGGCAGTCGCTCGCGAAGTACGTGGGACCGGAGGCGCCGTCGCCTGAACCACTGGAGCGGGCGTTGGGTGCGATGGCCGAGCGCGCGCTCGCGAGTGAGCAGCTTCTGGTCGACATCGATCAGGCGCTGGAGCGGCTCGTGCTCGGCGTCGTCGATCAGTACCGTCCGGAGGTCGCGGAGCTGATCGCCCGCACGGTCGAGGGGTGGGACGCGACCGACGCATCGCGAAAGATCGAGGTGCAGATCGGCCGCGATCTCCAGTTCATCCGCATCAACGGCACACTCGTCGGCGGTCTCGTCGGGTTGCTGCTGTATTTCATCACCGTGTTCGTGGGTTGAGCGCGACACATCAACAGGAGGGCTCGTGATCCGCCGATTCATTCTCTGCACGCTGCTCGTTCCATCTGTGCTCGCGGCGCAGTCGCAGCAGGAGTTCGCTGCGCATCGCGCCACCGTGCTCGCCGGAATGCCCGACGGCGTGCTCGTCGCGCTGGGAGCGCACGAGCCGGCGCAGGACTATCTCAGCTTCGTGCAGTCGCCGTCGTTCTACTATCTCACTGGCTTCAAGGAGCCGGACGCCGCGCTCGTCGTGGTGAAGCAGGGCGGCCGCGTCACCGCATCGACGATGTTCGTCCAGCCGCGGATGCCGAGCCGCGAGGTATGGACCGGCGCACGCATCGGGACGGAGGGAATCGCGAAGCTCTCCGGTCTCACGGGACGCGACGTGGCGGAGCTGCCGAAGGTGCTCGACTCGTTGGCGGGATCGGGGCTTCCCTTCTCCGTCGTGGGCGAGCTCGGCCAGCCTGCCGACGAAAGTGCATCGCCGATGGCGACGCGTTCGCCCGACGAACAGATCTTCGAGCGGTTGAAGCGCACGCACCCCGCACTCAAGGTGACGCCGTTCTCGAGCGCGGTCGAGGCGGCGCGCGGAACGAAGAGCGCGACGGAGCTCGCGTACATCAAGCAGGCGGTGGACATCACGGTGATGGCGCAGCGTGAAGCGATGGCGGCGATCGAGCCCGGCATGAACGAGTTCGAGATCCAGGCGCTGATCGAGTACACCTTCCGGCGAAACGGCGCGGACCGGCCGTCATTCTCGACGATCGTTGGCTCGGGTCCGAACTCCACGACACTGCACTACAACGTCGACGACCGTTTCTTCGAGCCGACGGACATGATCGTGATGGACATTGGCGCGTCGTACAAGGGCTACGCCGCCGACGTGACCCGCACCGTTCCGGCGAACGGAAAGTTCTCGCCCGATCAGCGCGCGGTGTACGAGATCGTGCGCGCCGCGCAGGCGGCGGGAGAGCGTCAGGCCAAGGTGGGCGCCAGCGCTCGCCTGATGAGTGATTCGGCGAACGTGGTGCTCGCGAGCGGTTTGGCGCGACTCGGGTTGATCGAGTCAGCGACGGCGACGTACGAGTGCGGCAGCGCCGAGACGCCACGCCAGTGTCCGCAGTTCCGGCTCTATTACATGCACGGACTGGGTCACGGCATCGGCCTCGAGGTGCACGACCCCGATCAGTACTACCGCACGGGGACGATCGCACCCGGCAGCGCGTTCACGATCGAGCCGGGTATCTACGTCCGCGAGCACGTGCTGGAGGAGCTCCCCGACGCGCCGCGCAACAGGGCGCTCGCCGTCAAGCTGCGCGACGCCGTCATGCGCTACCGCAACATCGGCATCCGGATCGAGGACGACTACATCGCGACGGACAAGGGCGTTGAGTGGATCTCACGCGCGCCGCGAGAGATCGGGGAGATCGAGGCGTTGATGAAGGGGACGTACGCGGGGCCGGGGAAGCGGAATGCGGCGCTCGTCGAGCGCTATAGAGTGAATCCGTAGTACGTGGTGGGGAGTGGGGAGTGGGGGGTGACAACACGACCCCGGGAGGCATTCGCGTCCCGAGGTCGTTGCCTTCACGCCCCACCCCCCAACTCCCCACCGCTCTACCCGCCGTACACCTCGAAAATCCCCGCCGCCCCCATTCCACCACCGATGCACATCGTCACAAGCCCGTAGCCACCACCGCGGCGACGAAGCTCGTGCACGAGTTGCGTCGTCAGCTTCGCGCCGGTGGCGCCGAGCGGGTGGCCGAGGGCGATCGCGCCACCGTTGACGTTGACTCGATCCACCGGCATGCCGAGCTCGCGGACCACGGCGACCACCTGCGCGGCGAAGGCCTCGTTGAACTCGATGAGGTCGATGTCCTTCATTTCCAGACCCGCTTTGGCGAGCGCCTTCGGCACCGCCTTGATCGGGCCGATGCCCATGACGTCGGGATCGACGCCGGCCACGGCGAAGCTGACGAAGCGCGCGAGCGGCGTGAGCCCCAGCTCATCGGCCTTTGAGCGGCGCATCAACAGCACCGCCGCGGCGCCGTCCGAGTACGGGCTCGCGTTGCCCGCCGTGACCGAGCCGTCCGTCTTGAACGCTGGCTTGAGCTTGGCGAGCGTCTCCGCCGTCGTCGCGCGCGGCAGCTCGTCGCGCGCGAAGCTGCGCGTGTCCACCTGCTTCTCCGTGCCGCTCCAGCTCACCTGCTCCACCGGTACGGGCACGATCTGATCGTCGAACGCGCCGCTCGCCACCGCGGCCGCTGCTTTCTGCTGGCTGCCGAGCGCCCACGCGTCCTGATCCGCGCGGCTCACCTTGAAACGATCGGCGACTCGCTCCGCGGTGAAGCCCATGCCGATGTACGACTCGAGCGCCTCCGGATCCAGCCGCGCGTGATAGCCCGACATCGGCACCTGGCTCATCATCTCGACACCGCCGGTGAGCACGACATCGGCCATGCCGCTCATGATCTGCATCGCACCGTTCGCGATCGTCTGCAAACCCGACGAGCAGAAGCGGTTGATCGTCTGCGCGGGGACCTCCACCGGAAGTCCCGCGCGCAGCGCCGAGAGTCGCGCGACGTTGAGCCCCTGCGACGCCTCGGGCATCGCGCAGCCCCATGCGACGTCGTCGACGATCGCGCCGTCCACGCCGACACGATCGAGCGCCTCCCTCATCACGAGCGCCGAGAGCTCGATCGGATGCGTCGTCGACAGCGCTCCGTCCTTCTTGCCCTTGGCCACCGCGGTGCGGACGGCCGAAACGATCACGACGTCATCAGCGTTCCCAGTCACGATACCACCTCTAGTTGCGGAGCGGCTTGCCGGTCTTGAGCGTGTACACGATGCGCTCCTGCGTTTCCTTCGTGCCCAGCAGCCGGAGGAACGCCTCGCGCTCGAGATCGAGGATGTCCTGCTCCGACACCACGCGTGCCGGTCCGTCGCCACCGCAGAGCACATAGGCGAGCTCGCGCGCGATGCGCACCTCGTGCTCGGTGATCTGTCCTCCTTCTTTCATCGCCCAACCGGCGTAGAGCAGGTTGCCAAGCGCTTCCTTGCCGAGCGCGGTGATCGTGCGCGGCGCTGGCGCCACGTAGTCGCGCGCCAGATCGAGCACGCGCGCCTTGGCATCGGCGATGAGCCGGTCGCGATTCATCGTGATGCGGTCGGCGACCGGACGCATGAAGCCAAGCGCGCGTGCCTCGAGCGCGCTGGTGCTCGTCGTCGCCATCGCGATGATCTTGAAGGCGCGCTTCACTCCCTCGAATGGATCGGCTTCGTCGTACGCCGCCAACGCATCGGTAAATCGGAACAGCAGCTCCTTGGTTCCGCCGCCGGCAGGAATGAGGCCCACTCCCACCTCGACGAGCCCCATGTACAGCTCGGCGTGCGCCTGGATGCGATCGCAGTGCAGCGCGTACTCGCAGCCGCCGCCGAGCGTGAGGCCGAACGGCGCGGCGACGACGGGGAACGGCGCGCTTCGCACGAGCTGCGCGCCTTCCTGGAAGTAGCGCACCATATGGTCGAGCCCCTTCCAGTCGCCGCCCTGCACCTGCTGTACGACGGCACCAAGATCGGCGCCCGCACTGTACGCGCGCGGATCGTCGTTGCCGATGACGAGACCTTCGTACTTGCCTGTGGCGACCTTCTCGAGTGCGGTGCGGAACATCGCGAGCACGCCAGCACCCATCGTATTCAGCTTGCTGCGCGCCTCGAGCAGGAGCACGCCATCGCCGAGGTCGACGATGTTCGCGTCGCGCGAGCTCTCGAGCACGGCACCCTTTCTCGCGCGCACTTGCTCGAGCGAGATCTGTCCCGGCACCGGCGGGACCGGAGCGTACGCTCCGTCGAGCGTCAGATACGTCCAGCCGTCGGGCGCCGCCCGATAGAACGCTCCGTCCTTCGTGATCGAGAGCAGCGGCGGTTCGTCGAGCCCGAGGCGCGCGAACCCGTCTCGCAAAAGATCGTGGCCCAGCGCATCCATCTGATGGAACGGTCCCGCCTCCCACGCATAGCCCCACTCGATGGCGCGGTCCACCGACACGAGGTCGTACGCAATGGCGGGCGTCGTTTTCAGCACATAGTGCGACATGCGCAGCAGGTAGTTCCGAACGAACTCCCCGTACTTGCCAGGCAGCGCCGTCGCCGATGCGAGGCGCTGCTCGAGCGGCTGCTTCATCAGCGCGGCGAGCGCCGGATCCTCGACCTTCTGCTGCGGCCCGTACTCCAACGTCTTCCAGTCGAGCGTCGTGATGTCCTTTCCGACTTTCTTGTAGAAGCCGCCGCCCGTCTTGTCACCCAATCGTCCGCTCGCGGCCAACGTCTCCACCCATTCGGGCATCGCGAAGTCCTCGCCCGTGCTCGCGCTCAATCCCTTCGATACGTGCAGCAGCACGTCGAGCCCGGTGATGTCGGCCGTGCGAAAGGTCGCGCTCTTTGCGCGGCCGAGCAGCGGTCCGGTGAGTGCGTCCACCTCGTCGATCGTGAGATCGGACTCCATCAGTCCCTTCATCGCCGCGACCATGCCGTACACGCCGAGGCGGTTGGCGACGAAGCCAGGGACATCCTTCGCGAGCACGATCCCCTTGCCGAGCACGATCTCGCTGAAGCGGCGCGCCGCATCGAGCGCTTCGGGCGCCGTCTCGGCCGTAGGAATCAGCTCGAGCAGATGCAGGTACCGTGGCGGGTTGAAGAAGTGCATGCCGAGGAAGTGCTGCTTGAACCGCTCACTTCGTCCCTCGGTGAGCACCTGCATCGGAATGCCCGACGTATTGCTCGCCACGATCGCCGTCTCTTTGAGCAACGGCTCGAGCCGCGCATACAGGGCCTGTTTGGGGCCGGGCTGCTCGATGATCGCCTCGAGCACGAGGTCGCAGTCGGCGAGGAGGCCGAGCGAATCATCGAGATTGCCCGTGGTGATCAGGCCCGCGCGGGCGACATCCATGAACGCGGCGGGCCGCGCCTTGCGCGCGCGCTCGAGCCCTGCGCGCGCCGGCGCATCGCGATCGCCGTCCGGACCTGGGATGTCGAGCAGAACGACGGGAATGCCCGCCGAGACGGCGAGAGCGGCGATGCCGCTCCCCATGGTGCCGGCGCCGACGACGCCGAGCTTGGCGATGCGCATGAGACGGAACGCGTGCGAGGATGCGGATGTGACTTCGACCGACTGAAAGCTAGCCCTCGGCGAGACAAGGTGCAGACCGCGCAGTCGAGTTCGAATAGCAGTGCGTTGGTGAGTTGGATTGTTGGCTCGTTGGTCGGTGAACTAGTGAACTGAACGGCAACGGCCACGACCGGCGTCGAAGTCCCGTGAGGGAACTTCACGCCGGTTGTGGTCCTGGCCGTCAACGCACCAGTCAACCGTCCAACCAACCGACTATCCAACCAACCAACTCACCGCTCCGTCGTGCCGCGGAGCAGACCGTTCCGAAGTCGCACGGCGCGAGCAGGCGCAGCCGGATCCTCCATGATTCGCGGCGCGGCGGCGCCGAACCGCAGCGGTGCCTGCACCGTGAGCGACTCGTCGCCACGCGTGATCGTGAGCGCGACCTGCGTGTCGACCGGCTTGTCGCCGTACATGGCGCGGAAGCCTCCGCCATAGAACATCTCCGCTGCGGGCTTGCCGCCGATCGTGAGCACGACGTCGCCTGGCTTGAGCCCGGCCGCGGCCGCCGCGCTTCCCGGCACCAACTCCAGGATGCGAGCGCCGCCAGTCGGCTCGGGTCGCGTGCTCACGCCGAGCCGCGGGATGCTGTCGGGCTGCAAGCGGAGTCCGATCACGCGGAGCTGCTCCTCCCACGGATACGGATCGCGACCGTCCACATAGCGTCGCGCGAACTCCTCGTACGAGCGCCCGTTCGACGCACGACGCACCGTGCTCCACCACTCGTCGCTCGTGAACCCTCGGCCCTGTTTGTAGGTCGCCCTGTAGAGCTCGCGCATGACCGTGTCGAGCGAGCGCTTGTTGTCGCTCGCATCGCGGATCATGATGTCGAGCAGGAATCCGGCGAGCGATCCCTTCGGATAGTAGAGCGCGTCCGTGCCGTCACGCGGCTTGATCCACGCGTTGAGCGACGCGTCCTCCAGCGAGAACGGAGGCGCCTGCGCGATCTCGTTGATCTTTTCCGACGTCTGCTCGTAGAACTTCCGATCGTCGGTCACACCACCGCGGAGCTCGGCGAGATCGGCGTAATAGTCGGTGATCCCTTCGCTCATCCACAGCCACGTCGTCGGCTGCGGACGATCGTAGCGATACGGGACGAGATCGGCCGGCCGCAGCCGCTTCACGTTCCATGCGTGGAAGATCTCGTGCGCGAACAGGCTCGGTTGAAAGTCGCTGCCGACGCCCGCCGGCACCGAGACGTCCACGTGCGAGTTGGCGTGCTCCAGCCCGCTCATTCCCTGCGCGGTCGAGTCGGTGATCTGCATGATGGTGTAGCTGTCCCACGGCACCTCGCCGAACACGAGCACCGCGGGCGGGATGGAGCGCTTGATCTGCTCCCAAGCCGTCGCACGCGCCGGTCCGGCAAAGCTGCCGCGCGGATACGTCGCGAAGCGCACGGTCTTGCCGGAGACGATGGCGCTATCGAGATCGAACAGGCCGACGAAGAACGGCATGTCCACGAGCTCGTGATAGTTCGACGCCTTGAAAACGCGCGCGCTCGGACCTCGCGGCATCCCGGTGGCGATGAGGAAGTCGGGATCGGTGTGGATGGTCACCGTCGAGGCGAAGTCGGCGGGCCGCCCTTCGGGATAGAGAAAGAGATTGGTGCCATTGAACAGCGCGAAGTCCGGCCGCGTCCACGACATGCCGTTGTCCAGCGTGTCGGCGGTGATGTCGAAGCTCACCGTCATCTCGCCGCCGCGCTTCGGCCACACGCGCCACGTATCGAAGTCCGCCTTGTCCCAGCGCAGCGTGTCCGCGCCCTGCGTCGCCGCGAAGTCGGCCACCGTGCGCGCGAAGTTCACGATCTCGTAGGCGCCCGGCGTCCAGGCCGGCAACGACAGCGCGACCGGCGCGCCGGCCGCCACGTCGAAGGTGGTGACGACGTGCAACGTGTGCTCGGCCAGCGCGGGTCGGTCGGCCGTGACCTCGTAGCGGACGTTGGTGATGGGGGCCGACGTGGCCTGCGCCCGAGCCGTCGAGTGGCACACGAGGGTCGCGGCCAGCAGCGTCGCGGCGGCGGTTGAGCGGAACATGAGAACGATGTGTGTGAGTGGGGCGGCGGCCGGCGTCTCCTTCTCGCGGCCGAACTCGGCCGACTGGCCATCTCTCACAGACTTACGCCGAGGCACTCGCATGCGAAAGCCCAGCACGATCGTCCCGTACTCCGTGTCTCGCACGAGCATCGTCATGTTGTCCGTCGCGACATTGCTCGCACAAACCGCGTGCCGCGACCGAAGCTCGCACGACGGTGGCGCGATGACGGCCAGCGGCGGCATCGCCTCCGTCGCGAGCGGACGCGGTGATCTCGCCCAGATGAATGTGCCGGCGCCCATGAGCGAGTCGGCGGTGAGCGACCAGGCGATCGCCGCCGCTCCGCCGGCGCAGACCGCGTCGCTCGCCGCCAAGGCGATGTCTCGCGACGCGTCGAACACCGCGGAAACACGCGGCGTCCCTTCGCTCGGCATGCCGATTCCCGGGATCGACGTCACAGGTGCGATGCTGGTGCGACATGGTCAGGCGTCGATCGAGGTCCGCAGCATGGATGCCGCCATCGCGATCGTGCGGCAGGCGGCGGCGCAGCACGGCGGGTTCGTCGCGAACACCGCGCTACGCGGCGGCAAGGAGGAGCAGCGCTCGGCGACGTTGGAGCTACGCGTTCCGTCGGACAAGTTCGACGGGCTGCTTTCGGCGCTGTCGCAGCTCGGCAAGGTGGAGTCGGTGACGGCGACCGCGGAGGACGTGGCGGAAGAGTACGTGGACCTCGGCGCCCGCGCGGCGAATGCACGGAAGGTCGAAGCGCGCCTGATCGAGATGCTCGCGACACGCACGGGCAAGCTGTCCGACGTGCTGACGGTCGAGCAGGAGCTGGCGCGCGTTCGCATGGAGGCGGAGCGCTACGACGCGCGGATCCGCTGGCTCGAGCGGCGCGCGAGCCTCAGCTCACTCGACGTGACGATCCACGAGCCGCTGCCCCTGCTCGAGCCGCAGCGCGGACCCGGCCCGCTGGCCGACGCATTGGCGGAGGCCTGGTCGCGGATGGTGGGCGTGGTCGCGTGGTGCATCGCCGCGCTGGGCGTGCTCGTGCCGCTGGGCGTGCTGATCGGCGTGGGGATCGCCGTGGCGCGTCGACTCTGGCGCGGGGGACCGCGGAAGGGGGGAGAGGTCGTGAGCTGAACTGCCCCGGAACGGCCGGGGGGG
>JBDTOD010000087.1:0-19364 GCA_039933415.1 bacterium | reverse complement strand
CTACCTCGGTCAACCGCCGTGTCCCGAGGTCGGCCGTTCACCGTTCACCGTTCACGATGTTTCCGCGCGTGGTCCTCGCCCTTCCACACGCCAGGTACCCGGCCGAGCGGCTGGGAAGGTCCGTTGAGACCCGGGTCTCGGTGACGGACGGCGGCGATGCGATGCCGCGGGGCGCTGAAGTCTCACGAACGTACGATTGGAGCTAGCACCATGGTCCACACGATTCTTCCTCTCCTGCAGGCGGCGGCCGACGTCGGCGCCAGCCCGCGCGGCCTCATGGCCGTCGGCGCCGGTCTCGGCGCTGGTCTCGCCGTCATTGGCGCCGGCATTGGCATCGGCCGCATCGGCGGCCAGGCTGTTGAGGGCATGGCGCGCCAGCCGGAAGCGGCCGGTCGCATCCAGACCGCCGCGCTCATCTTCGCGGCGCTCATCGAAGGCGTCGCGCTGTTCGGCGCCGTCATCGCGTTCCAGATCCAGGGCAAGCTCTAACCCAATCGGCCACTGCGTCGCCCCGGGGCGACGCAGCGGCTGCTCATCCCACACGATCTTCCGATGCGCACTCTGTTTCGCTCGCTCGTCCTCTCTGCCGTCCTCGCCGCGCCCGTGCTGGCCCAGGAAGAGGCGCCAAAGACCGATCTGCTCGCGCCCAATCTCGGTTTGATGGCGTGGACGCTGATCATCTTCGTCATCCTCGCGATCGTCCTGAGCAAGTTTGCCTTCGGCCCGATCACCGCATCGGTTCGGGCGCGCGAGCAGGCGTTGGAGGAAGCGATCAACGCCGCCAAGCGCGATCGCGAGGAGGCTGCCGCGCTCCTGGCCGAGCACCGTTCCGCGCTCGACGCCTCGCGCGGCGAGGCGCAGAAGCTCATCGCCGAGGCCCGCGCAGCCGCCGAACGCGTCCGCGCTGATCTGGTCGAGCAGGCACACGCCGAGCAGGCGAGTCTTCTCGCTCGGGCGCGGCAAGAGATCGAGAACGAGAAGGTTCGCGCGATCAACGAGCTACGCCGCGAGGCAGTCGATCTCGCCATCATCGGTGCCGGCAAGGTGATCGAGAAGAACCTCGATCAGGCGTCGAACCGTCAGCTCGTCGAGAGCTTCCTGGCGAGCATCACGCCCGCCGCCGTCACGGCGAGCCGCTGACCGATGCGCGACGCAACGATCGCCCGCAACTACGCCGAGACGATCTTCGTGCTCGCGCGCAGGGCGGAAGACCTGCGCGGCTGGGGCAAGATGCTGACGGACGTCGCCGATGCGATGGACGAGAACCCGAAGCTGAGGCTCTTTCTCGAGTCGCCGAAGGTCTCGGCGGAACAGAAGAGAGAGGTGCTGGGGAAGGCGTTCACCGACCGCATGCCGCGGCTGATGCTGCGCTTCCTCCAGTCGGTGGTGATGCACCGGCGGCAGATGCTCATCCCCGAGATCGCACGCGAGTATCTGGACCTCGTGGACGCGGCAGAGGGTCGCATGCACGCCCGGGTCACCGTGGCGCGCGAGACGGACGACGCGGAGCGCTCGGCGATCGCCGAACAGCTCTCGCGGATGTTCGGCAAGGACGTCGTGCCGCACCTGACCGTCGACCCGTCGATCATGGGCGGTGTGATCGTGCACGTTGGCGACACGGTGCTGGACGGTTCGGTGAGGAAGCGTCTGGCGTCGCTGCGGCGGAGGATGATGACGGGGCGATAGGGGTGCTTTTGGCGCGCCGCGAACGGGTTTCGGTGAACGGCTACGGCCTCGGGGAGCAGAAGCTTCCCGAGGCCGTTCGTAAACCGATCACTGAAAACCGATCACAGCGTCATCGCGTGCCCGCCCCGTATGTGATCTTATAAATCCTGCCACCCATGTCATCCGTCACGTAGAGCGCGCCATCCGGACCTTGGGCGAGACCGGTGGGGCGATGCTTGGCGGTGCCGGGCTGGAGCTGTCCGGGCGACACGGCGGCGAAGCCGTCGGCGAAGGTCTCGAAGTCGCCGGAGGCGGCGCCGCTCGCCATCGGCTGGAAGACGACCCGGTAGCCGGCCTGCGGCTCGGGGGCGCGGTTCCATGAGCCGTGGAAGGCGATGAACGCGCCACCCTTGTACTTCGCGGGGAACGCGCTGCCCGTGTAGAACATGAGCGACATCGGCGCCCAGTGGCCGGGGAATGCGACGACCGGCGCTTTCTTCGCCGCGCAGCGAGTGTCCTTCGTCCCATCGCCACCGTACTCGGGTGCGTCCACCAGCTTCTTCGGCTCCACGGCGTAGTAGCAGTATGGCCAGCCGAAGTCGTCGCCCTGGTTCACCTGGATGAACTCCTCGGCCGGATTCTCCGCCTGATACGCGGTGGTCGGGAAGATCTTGGGCCAGTTGTCGTGGAGCTGATCGCGGCCGTGCTGCGTGCCGTAGATCTTTCCGTCGGGTCCGTAGGCGATGCCCATGCCGTTGCGGATGCCTGTCGCGAACCGCTCCTTGGCGGAGAAGACCTGCCCAGCCTTGTTCGCGTCGTAACGCCAGAACCCGGCGCGTGTTTGAAGCTCGACGCACGGATCGACGCCGGGTGATTCGGGTACGCGGTCCTTCGTCTGGCAGGCATTGGTGTGCGAGCCGACGTTGAGGATGAGCGCGCCGTCGCTGCCGATGGCGAAGTTGCGAGCGCGGTGACCGCCGTCCATCGGGATTCCACTCACGATCACTTCACGCTTGCCCTCGGGCGCGAGGGCGCTGTCGGCGCGCGCGTAGCGGACGATCTGTTTGCCCTCGTCGACGTAGAGGTAGCCGTTGGCGAGACCGATGCCCGTATTGCCGAGCGAGCCGATGCGCTTGACGATATCGGCGTGCCCGTCGTGGTTCGTGTCGCGCAGCGCGACGAAGGAGGTGGGTGGGCCCTTGTCGACGGGAGGTTGGCCCGCACCCGGGGGCGGCTGCGTTCCTTCGATCGTGGTGTAGACGTCGCCATTTGACGCGACGGCGACGTGGCGCGCATGCGCGATGCTGTCGGCGAAGATCGATGCGCAGAATCCGGCGGGGAGCGTGAGCTCCGCGTTGGTGCCCGCGCACGCGGCGGGGGCGGTCGCGGTGGCCGGGTTCATTCCCGAGGCGACAGTGTCGGGCCGCTTGGCGGAATCGTCGCCCTTACCGCACGCGACGGCGCCGAGCGCGACGGCGAGCGTGGTGAGCGCGATGAGTCGAGCATTGCTGACGTGCACGATGGTGTTCCTGGCTGGAGGACAGTTGGCGCGAGCGGCAAGAAGCTAGCCGATGCGGCTTGGGGGGACAACGCGCGGGGGTGACGCCCTTGCCGGGCAGCGGCGATATTGGGGCACTGCACGCTCGTGACCGGTGCGCTCCTTGCACCGCACGCGCACTCGCTTCACTCTCTCACAGACGACATGAGCGGCCGCGCCGAGGTTCGAACCGTCCAGAAACCATGGGGCCATGAGACCATCTGGGCCTCCACCGAGCTGTATGTGGGAAAGATCCTGCACGTGAACGCAGGGCAGTCGCTTTCGGTGCAGTACCACAACGTGAAGGACGAGACGGTCTACCTGTTGTCGGGTGAGATGAAGTACTGGGTGCAGATGGAGGGAAGCGACGAGCTGCAGGACATGCGGCTGTCGACTGGAGAGGCGTTCCGGATCACGCCGGGAACCATCCACTACATAGAGGCCGTCACCGACTGCGACGTGCTCGAGGCGAGCACCCCGCATCTCGACGACGTCGTGCGCCTCAAAGACCGCTACGGACGCGAGGGGACGAGCGCACCATGAAAGTGATCATTCCGCTGGCCGGCAAGGGAACCCGCCTTCGCCCGCACACGCATCTGGTGCCGAAGCCGATGCTCAAGATCGCCGGCAAGCCGGTGATGGCCTACATCCTCGAGGACCTCGAGAAGCTCGGTGGCGTGGAGCAGGTGATCTACGTGACCGGACATCTCAAGGAGAAGGTCGAGCACTACGCGAAGACGCAGTTCTCGCTGCCAGCCGTGTTCGTCGAGCAGACGGTGCAGGACGGCACGGCCGGCGCGGTGAAGCTCGCGCAGCCGTACGTCGATCAGGACGTGCTCATCATCTTCGTCGACACGATCTTCGAGACCGACCTGTCCGTCATCAAGACGACCGACGCCGACGGGATCATCTGGGTGAAGGAGGTCGAGGACTATCAGCGCTTCGGCGTGGTGGTCACCGACAAGGCCGGCAACATGACGCAGATCGTCGAGAAGCCGTCGACCCCGATCTCCAAGCGCGCGAACATCGGGTTGTACTACGTCAAGAACTGGAAGCTGCTGTACGAGGGGATCGATCACGTACTCACCCAGCCGAAGAACAAGGGCGAGTACTACCTCACCGACGCTTTCCAGTACATGATCGACAAGGGCGCGAAGCTGCAGGTCGTGGACGTCGAGGGATGGTACGACGCGGGCAAGCTCGACACGCTGCTCGAGACGAACAAGATCGTGCTGGAGAAGGGTGCGGCACGGAAGCCGAAGAACCTCGAGAAGAGCGTGACGATCCATGACCCGGTGTACATCGAGGACGACGTGACGATGTCGAACGCGACGATCGGCCCGAACGTCACACTGGGGAAGGGCACGAAGGTGGAGAGCTCGACGCTCCGCGACACGATCGTCGGCTCGAAGTGCACCATTCGCCACTCCACGTTGCATGACTCGCTGATCGGCGACGAGGCGATCATCGAGGGGCTGCGCGGCGCGGTGACGATCTCGGATCATTCGGAGATCAAGGGCGACGCCTGAGCGGCCGTGGTGAGTTGGTTGGCTGGATAGTTGGTGAGTTGGACGGTTGATCGGTGGGTTGAACGGCACGGGCCACGGACCCCTCTGGATGATCCCCTGACGGAATCTCCAGGCCGGTCGGTGGCCGTTCGTGTGTGCTGAACCGATCATCCCGCGAACAACCGATCTTCTGATCCATCGATCGACCATGTTGTCGATTTTGCCGTCGCTCGCTCGACGTGTCTACAGAGCCGCACAACGCGGCCGCGACCGACCCCTTGTCCTCAGGGAGATTACGACGATGCGATTCATGGTCATCCGCACGGCGGATAAAGAGACCGAGGCGGGCGTGATGCCCGCCGAGGCACTCGTGACGGCGATGATGAAGTACAACGACGAGATGGTGACGGCCGGAGTGATGCTGGCTGGCGACGGCCTGCAGCCGTCGTCGAAGGGGGCGCGTGTGAAATTCTCGCGCGGCAAGGCGTCGGTGGTGGATTGACCGTTCGCCGAGACCACCGGCGATCCGGGCGTGGGAGGACTCGCTTCGCGAGCAATCGGCGAAGAACGATCAGCCGCGCTGAGTTGGGGATCGTTCCCTGTGGCAAGGGGTCAGAGTCGCACTTCGACTCTGACCCCGGTCGCGCTTGCCAGTGGGCGCGAATCAGACGGTTGCGCGGCTCGCGAGCTACGTCGCCACGCGCCTCGCCGGCACGATTTAATAAATGTTCGGCAGTCGTGTCGATTTCGCCGGCACTCGTTCGACGCCCATGGAGAGCGAGGGACGTGGGCCGGCCGAGCGTCCGGCTACCCGGGCTCCGAACCCAGACGAGGGAGACACGACCATGAAGTTCATGCTGCTGGTCAAGGCGAGTGAGCAGTCCGAGGCGGGCGTGATGCCGACCACGGAGCAGTTCACCGAGATGGGGAAGTTCAACGAGGAGATGGTGAACGCCGGCGTGATGCTCGCCGCTGAGGGACTACAGGCGAGCGCCAAGGGCGCGCGGATCCAGTTCGACGACGACAAGAAGACGGTCGTCGACGGCCCGTTCGCCGAGACGAAGGAGCTCATCGCGGGATTCTGGATCATCCAGGTGCGATCGAAGGAGGAGGCGGTGCAGTGGGCGATGCGCGCTCCAAACCCTCACTTCGGCGGCAAGACGAACATCGAGGTGCGGCAGGTGTTCTCGCCGGAGGATTTCGGAGCGTCGCTCACGCCGGAGCTGATCGAGCACGAAGGCAAGATGCGCGAGCAGGTGAAGCAGCAGCAGAAGGGCTGAAGTCTGCGGTGCTCGAGCGTCGCGACGGCAGCGGCGCTCGAGCGTGCGTTATGGCTCTGCGCGACGCGTGACGGGGTTGCCAGCGAGGCGCGACGACCGCTGATTGCACGCCGTGACGGCTCACGACATCCACGGCGCGATCGAGACGGTCTGGCGGATGGAATCCGCGCGCCTGATTGCCGGACTGGCGCGCATCACACGCGACGTCGGATTGGCGGAGGATCTGGCGCAGGATGCGCTCGTGGCTGCGCTCGAGCGCTGGCCCGCGTCGGGCGTGCCCGACAATCCCGGGGCATGGCTCATGGCGACGGCGAAGCACCGCTCGATCGACCTGGCGCGCCGCAACGCGATGCTGGATCGCAAGCACGGGCAGCTCGGCTACGAGCTCGAGGCGCAACAGGAATCCGCAGTGCCCGATCTCGACGCGGAGCTCGACGACCACGTGGGTGACGATCTGCTTCGGCTCATCTTCACGACCTGTCATCCGGCGCTCTCCACCGATGCACGCGTCGCGCTCGCACTGCGACTGCTCGGCGGCCTGACGACGGACGAGATCGCGCGCGCGTACCTGGTGCCCGAGCCGACGATGGCGCAGCGGATCGTGCGCGCGAAGCGAACGCTGTCGAACGCGCGCGTGGAGTTCGAGGTGCCGCGTGGCGAGGAGTTCACGTCGCGACTCGCGTCGGTGCTCCAGGTCGTCTACCTCGTGTTCAACGAAGGCTACGCCGCGACGGCGGGCGACGACTGGCTGCGTCCGACGCTCTGTGAGGAGGCGATGCGGCTGGGCCGAGTGCTCGTGGGGCTTATGCCCGACGAGGCGGAAGTGCATGGGCTCATCGCGCTGATGGAGATCCAGGCGTCGCGCAGCGCGGCGCGGGTTGGACCGTCGGGCGAGCCGGTGCTGCTGCTCGATCAGAACCGCGCGCGGTGGGACCACATGCTCATCCGACGGGGGCTCGACGCGCTTGAGCGCGCGGAGTCGCTCGGCGAGCGGCGGGGTCAGTACACGTTGCAGGCGGCAATCGCGGCATGTCATGCACGCGCTCGCACGGCCGGCGACACCGACTGGAGCCGCATCGCGACGTTGTACGGCGAGCTGGCGCGACGCGCGCCGTCACCGATCGTCGAGTTGAACCGCGCGGTGGCGGTGTCGATGGCGTTCGGTCCCGCGGCGGGTCTCGCGCTCGCCGATGCGTTGGAGGGTGAGCCGGCGCTCAAGGGGTACCACCTGCTGCCTGCCGTCAGAGGCGATCTGCTCGCGAAGCTCGGTCGCGTGGCGGAGGCGAAGCGCGAACTCGAGCGGGCGGCGGGGATGACGAGAAACGAGCGGGAGAAAGCGGCGCTGCAGGGTCGGGCGAAGGGGCTTTCACAAGAGCATGGGCTCTGACCCCGGGCTCTGACCCCGGGCTCTGACCCCGGGCTCTGAACCCGGCGCTCAGCGAATCTGGGAAAACGCGACGTTCCCGATCGCGTACCGTCGCCAGCTTTCGTGATCGAAGTGCCACCACTCGTGCCCGTTCACCTTGAACCCCTGCGCCTCCATCGCGCGACGCAGCAGCGCGCGGTGCCAGCGCTGGCGCGACGTCCCGCCAGGATAGTCGGCATAGGCGCGATCGGTACTCTCGTCGTAGGTGCTCGGCATCTCGACCGGGAGGAGCGTTGCGAGATCGTAGAGCGTGAGATCCACCGCCGCGCCGCGGTTGTGGCGCGAGCCCAGCGCCGGATTGGCGACGAGCCAGCGCGTATCGAGCGGCGTCGCGTCCCAGAACATCTTCGTCACGTACCACGGCCGATACGCATCGTGGATGAGCAGACCGAAGCCGAGGGGCCGCAGCGCGCGGTGTGCGCGCACGAGCGCCTCAGCGGCCGGACGCTGCATGAACGCGCGCGCCTCATCGTAGAACTTCGTCCCGAGAAAATTGTTCGTCGTCGCGTAGCGAATCTCGAGGCGGATGCTCGGGTCGAGCGTCGTCAGCTCCACGAGGTCGCTTGCGACGAAGGGGCCCGGCTCATCCGGCGGCCTGGCGGCGAGCGCTTCGGCGCGTAGCTCCTCCAACGGGCGCACCGGGGTGACGCGCAGTTGATTGCTGCCGCTCTCCGGCTCGATCCGATTGCGAGGCAGACGGGTCGCGCCGAGCGCCATCTCGCTCGCGCGGCCACTCGCATCGCGCGTGAACTTCACCGTCGTGGCGACAGGCTCGGCGACAAACGTGTCGTCGCCCCGCTCGGAGATCGGTGTGGCTCGCAACGCCGTGTCGACGAGCCGCAGACGTCCCTCGTCTTCGGCGACGATGCGGAACTGCGCGCCCGAGCCGTACTCGCCGAGCAGGCCGAGCCAGCGCGCGGGTGGCGCTGGCGGGATCGCTGACGTGGGAAGCGCTGCGGCGCGCGGCGCGGGGGCGCTGGACTTCGGCGTCGATGTCCGCGTGCACCCCGCCGCGGCGACGATCAGTGCCGCGACGAGCGCAGCACGCAGATGCATCGACGTGTTCACTGCGTCATCGGTGGACTCCGCGTTAGATCGCGAGCGCCAGCTCCGCAGTGGAGACGACGACAGTCAGAGCACGAGCGACCCCGAGCGTGCCGTCGGTGTTGTCGTACCACTCGCCTTCCGTGTGCACGCCGCCGCCTCGTCCGCCAGCGCCGATCGCGATCGCGGGAATGCCGAGGCTGATCGGAATGTTTGCGTCGGTGGACGCCGTCGCGAGCTCTGGCGATCGGCCGATCGCGCGCGTCGCGTCCGCGGCGGCGACGACGAGCGGATGCTCGGCGGGGAGCTCGCCGCATGGCCGGTCGCCGATCGTCGCAATCTCGTAGGCGAGCGGCAGGGTCGCTGGCGAGCGCCTCGAATTCTCCTCGCGCGCCGCGGCGCGTACGGCGAGCTCGATGTCGGCGACGCAGCGAAGCAACACATCAGCGGAAGACGAGCGCAGATCGATCTCGAGCCACGCGTCGGTGGGAATCGCGTTCACGCTGATCCCTCCGCCGATACGGCACACCGACAGCGTGGTGCGTGGCGTCCGCGGCAGGGGAAGCGCGGCGAGCTTTGCCGCCGTCGCGCCGGCCGCATGCACCGGATTCGGCGTGCCGAACGCGGCCCAGCTATGACCGCCCGACCCATGGAAGGTGATGCGGAACCGCCGCGCGCCGAGGGCACGGTGGACGATACGGTCGTCGCCCGCGCCGTCGAGCGCGATGCAGGCCGCGGGCATGTCATCGAGGCGCGCAAAGAGATGCTTCACGCCGCGAAGATCGCCGGCCCCTTCCTCGCCCACGGTGGCGGCGAAGATCACCGAGCGCTTCGTGAGGAGACGCCTTCCATCGACGGCCTCGGCGATCGCGAGCATCGCGGCCAGGCCGCGTGAGTTGTCGACGATGCCCGGGCCAGCGAGCTGCCGCCCGTCTCGCGCGACGCCGACCGGCGTGCCTTCCGGGAACACGGTGTCGAGATGCGCACACACGAGGATGGGCGGCTCGTTTGTCGTGCCTCGGCGCGAGCCGAGGACGTTGCCGACATCGTCGGTGCGGACGTCGTGCAGGCCGAGGGCGCGGAACCGCGCGGCGACCGATGCGCCGCGTGCCTGCTCCGAGCCGGTGGGCGCGGGGATCTCCGAGAGCGCGATCTGGGTGTGGAGCACCCGCTCGTCGTCGGCGGCGAGCCGCGCACGAGCTGGGGCGAGCTGCGCAAACAGGCCGGCCGTGGGAGCGGAGAGGGTCACGTCGCGCGCGCGCATGCGCTATCTATGGCTGGGAAGGGGGTCGGGGCGCAAGGGAGTAACTCGATACGCCGTTCACCGTCAACCGTTCACTGCCGTTCAATGCCTGATCCCTCTCGGCCCAAGCTCGGGCGCAACGTGATGGCGCTCGCGGCGGTCAGCTTCCTGACCGACGTGTCGAGCGAGATGATCTACCCGTTGCTCCCGATCTTTCTCACGAGCGTCCTTGGCGCCAATGCCAGCTTCATCGGCGCCATCGAAGGCGCGGCGGAGACGACCGCAGCGCTGCTCAAGCTCGCGAGTGGATGGTGGTCGGATCGCGTGCGCAAACGAAAGCCACTCGTGTTCCTCGGCTACGCCATCGCGACGGCGATGCGGCCGCTCGTGGCGATCGCGACGAGCGCGTCGCAGGTGCTCGTCATCCGGGTGGCGGATCGCGTGGGGAAAGGGATCCGCAATGCACCGCGCGACGCGCTGATCTCGGAATCGGTGGACCCGAGCATCCGCGGTCGTGCGTTCGGGTTCCATCGCGCCGCGGATCACGCGGGCGGCGTGCTCGGACCGCTCATCGCCTTCGCGGTGCTCACCCTGCACCTCGCCGAGATCCGCACGGTCTTCTGGCTCGCGGCGATTCCCGGCGTGCTGTCGGTGCTCGTCGTGTGGCTCGGCGTCCGCGACATTCCGCGAGGTGTGCAGTCCCCCTCCGCTCTCCCGCCGGATCTCAGCCAGCCGCTCGGCGCTCAGTTCTGGCGCGTCCTCGGCGTGATCTTCCTGTTCACGCTCGGCAACTCGACGGACGCGTTTCTGCTGCTGCGCGCGAGCCAGCTCGGCGTGCCGGTCGCGCTGGCACCGGTCCTGTGGGCGGCGCTGCACGTCGTGAAGTCGGCATCGAGCACGCCGGGCGGTGCGCTGTCCGATCGAATCGGTCGTCGACCGACGCTGATCATGGGCTGGGCACTGTATGCGGCGGTGTATCTCGGCTTCGCGCTCGCGCACGTCGCGTGGCAGGCGTGGGCGCTGTTCGCGATCTATGGAATCTTTTTCGGTCTGACGGAAGGATCAGAGCGCGCGCTCATCGCCGATCTCGTCGCGCTCGAGCGCCGGGGCACGGCGTTCGGGTGGTACAACCTCGCCATCGGTCTCGGCGCGCTGCCGGCGTCGCTGCTCTTCGGCTTCGTGTGGGATCATCACGGGCCGCCGATGGCGTTCGCGATGGGCGCGGCGCTCGCGCTCGGCGCGTCGATCGCGATGATCGCCGTCACCGTCGGCAGTCAGCAGCAGCGGCTTCCCGGACGATCGTAACGGCGCGCGAGCGCGTCGCGCGCGAACGCCTCGGGGCTGAGCGGTGTCGTGCCCGGATGCCGACAGGTCACGTGTGCGAGGTAGCACTCGTAGTCGGGTGCGCCGATGATACGTCGCACGACGACGGCGACGCGTCTCGCGCGCGCACGCAGCCGAGGCAGAGCGAGACGAAGCATCTCAGTCACCCGCCACCATGGCGCGCTGCTGGAACGGCACCTCGGTCGTTCGCGCGACCTTGCGGCCGAGCAGCACTGCGAGCCATTCACGGATGCTGTCGGCGAGGATCACGATCACCGCGAGCAGAAAGAATCCGGCGACGGCGGCGTCGAGGTAATCGTTGGCGATCATGCGCCCGAGGTCGGCCGTGCTCTTCACGCCTGGCGGCAGAGTGCCCGCGGCCTGTGCGGCCTGTAGCATGCGCGCATGCGCGAGGAAGCCGAGCTTCGGCAGCGGGGAGAACAGCTTCATCCAGCCGGCGCTCATGGTCACGATGATGAGCCACGCGAGCGGTAGCATCGTGACCCAGGCGTAGCGCGCTTTCCCCATCTTGATGATCACCGTGGTCCCGACGCACAGCGCGACGGCGGCGAGCAGCTGGTTGCTGATGCCGAACAGAGGCCAGAGCGAATTGATGCCGCCCAGAGGATCGATGACCCCCTGCCAGAGGAAGTGGCCCCACATCGCGACGACCAGTGCGCTGGAGACGACGATTGCGGGCGTCCACGAGGTCCGCCCGAACGGCTTCCAGACATGCTGGCCGAGGTCCTGAAGCATGAATCGGCCGACCCGCGTGCCGGCGTCGAGCGTGGTGAGGATGAAGAGCGCCTCGAACATGATCGCGAAGTGATACCACAGCGCCATCGCGCTGCTGCCGCCGAGTGAGCGCGAGAAGAGATGCGCCATTCCCACGGCGAGACTGGGTGCGCCGCCCGTGCGCGACAGCAGTGACGTCTCGCCGACCTGCTTCGCCAACAGCTCAAGCTCGGCGGGCGTGACGACGAATCCCCACTTGGCGATTGCCTCGGCCGCCGTCTGCGCGGTCGGGCCGAGCGCGGCGACGGGAGCGTTGATGGCGAAGTAGACGCCCGGTGTGAGCGCACAGGCGGCGATCAACGCCATCACGGCGACAAAGGATTCCATCAGCATCGCCCCGTAGCCGATCATGCGCGCGTCGCGCTCGCGCTCGAGCAGCTTGGGCGTCGTACCCGACGCGATCAGCGCGTGGAAGCCGCTGATCGATCCGCAAGCGATAGTAATGAAAGCGAAAGGAAAGAGCGCACCGGCGAACACGGGTCCGGTCCCATCGGTGAACCGCGTGAGCGCCGGCATCTGGAGCGGCGGGAGGGCGACGAGGATGCCGATCGCCAGCGCGATGACGACGCCGATCTTCACGAACGCGGAGAGATAGTCGCGCGGGGCGAGCAGCAACCACACGGGCAGCACCGACGCGGCGAAACCGTAGCCCATGACGAGCAAGGCGAGCGTCTTCGCCGACAGCGTGAACGTCGACGCGAGAACGGGCTGCTCGGCCACCCAGCGGCCGGCGTAGAGCGCGAGCACCAGCAGCACGAGGCCGATCGCGCTCGCCTCCAGCACCAGGCCTGGCCGGAACCATCGCATGTAGATGCCCATGAACATTGCGATCGGCACGGTGAGGCCGATCGTGACCGTGCCCCACGGACTCGACTTGAGCGCGTTGACGACGACGAGGCCGAGCACGGCGA
Source organism: bacterium (assembly GCA_039933415.1). Taxonomy (GTDB): domain Bacteria; phylum Gemmatimonadota; class Gemmatimonadetes; order Gemmatimonadales; family Gemmatimonadaceae; genus AG11. Next base: position 6,632 of record JBDTOD010000087.1, on the reverse strand, counting down.
TGAGGACGATCATGATCCCGAGAACGGCGACGAGCGCGGTGAAGCCCGCGATGGGCCCGATCTCCTCTTTTGCCATCTGGCCGAGCGATTTGCCGTCGCGTCGCGTCGAGGCGCAGAGGATGACCATGTCCTGCACGGCGCCGCCCAGCACGACGCCGACGATGATCCAGAGGACGCCGGGGAGATAGCCGAACTGGGCGGCGAGCGTCGGCCCGACGAGCGGACCCGGGCCGGCGATGGCGGCGAAGTGATGGCCGAAGACGATCCATCGATTCGTCGGCACGAAGTCGCGGCCATCGGCGAGCCGCTCGGACGGCGTCGCGCGCGCGTCGTCGAGCGCGAAGACCTTCGCGGAGAGGAACGCCGAGTAGAAGCGATACGAGACCGCGTACGTGCACAGCGCGGCGACGAGCAGCCACGCGGCGTTGATGTTCTCTCCGCGCGACAGCGCGAGGTAGCCGAGCGCGCCGGCGCCCGAGAGCGCGACGGCGAGCCAGGCGAGCGCGGCGGCGGCTCGATTGGCGGGACGGGCGACGGAGGCGGCATCGGACATGCGCCAAGTTGCGAGCTGGACGCGAGAGGGTCAACACACCCCACGCCAACGCGCGATGTCGACCGAGCGTCGCCTGTGCCACGCGCCGCGGTTAGCTTTCCGGCACTCCTCACCAACTCCCGTGCGAACTCTTCTTCGTCTGGTCTACAGCCTGCCGTTCGTGCTCGCCGCGTGTCGCGGCAAGTCGGCGGAAGCTCCCGCACCCGCGCCCACGGCGCGCCCACTCGCGGCGCTCGCCGCGCAGCACGTCATCGTCGCGCCGACGTATCGGCTGCGCGAGACCGATCCATTGGGCTGGACCGCGCAGATCCCGCGATCGCGCGAGTACCTCAAGTCGCTCGACGACGAGATCGCGTACGCGCTCGGCGAACGCGGGCTGAAGACCCAGTGGGTGTGGCCGGCTGACCTGCTGAAGTCGATGCGCGGCAATCCTACGTACGCGATCGACCCGTACACGCTCGCGGCCGATCCGCTCCGCAACCCCGACATGAACGCGGGCGCCAAGCTGAGCGATCCACTCGCCACGCAGCTCCGGACGATGATCGCGCTCCAGGACGCGCGCGCCGTCATGCTCCCCGTCGAGCTCCGCTTCGAGAAGGACAGATCCGGCCAGGGAATCGCCGTGTTGCGTCTCGCCGTGCTCGACGGGCGCCTTGGCGAGGTGCGCTACGTGAGCGACGTGCGAAGCGACCCGTCGCCAACGTTCTCGCGGGGGCTCCTCGCGAGCGTCGCCAACAAGGTCGCCGACCTCGTCACCGCGCCCTGACGCGCGCTCCGTCCACAATCGCACTCCGAGAAATGGCAACGCCAGTCACGCTCATCTCCGGCGACGGGATCGGCCCCTCGATCAGTAGCTCCACGGTGCGCGTGCTCGAGGCCGCCGGTGCCGAGATCCAATGGGATGCCCAGTATGCGGGGATGGCGGGGGTCGCCCGTTTCGGCGACCCGATTCCAGACCAGACGCTCGACTCGATCAAGCGGACTCGCGTGGCGTTGAAGGGGCCGCTGGAGACGCCGGTCGGCGAAGGGTTCCGCTCGATCAACGTCGCACTCCGAAAGACGTTCGAGCTGTACGCGAACGTGCGGCCCGCACATACGATCGTGAAAGGCGGCCGTTACGAGAACGTCGACATCGTGCTCATCCGCGAGAACACGGAAGGGCTGTACAGCGGGATCGAGCACTACATCAAGATCGGCAGCGATCCGCGCGCCGCGGCCGAGTCGACGGCGATCGTCACGCGCGCCGGATCCGAGCGGATCGTGCGCTACGCGTTCGACTATGCGCAGAAGCACGGGCGGAAAAAGGTCACGCTGGTGCACAAGGCGAACATCCTCAAGAACACGTCGGGTCTGTTTCTCGACGTGGGACGGATGGTCGCTCGTGAGTTCGCGGACATCGAGTTCCAGGAGGTCATCGTCGACGCGATGGCGATGAACCTCGTGCTCCACCCCGAGCGCTACGACGTGATCGTGACGACGAATCTGTTCGGTGACATCCTGTCGGATCTCATCTCGGGTCTCGTCGGCGGGCTGGGACTCGCGCCTGGCGCGAACATCGGTCTCGGCGGCGCCATCTTCGAGGCGGTGCACGGAACGGCGCCGGACATCGCGGGAAAGGGGATCGCGAACCCCGGCGCGCTCATCCTCGCCGCCTGCATGATGCTCGAGTATCTCAACGACGGCGAGCGCGGGCGGCGAATCCGCGACGCGTTCGAATCGACCGTCCGCGAGGGCAAGACGGTGACGCGCGACCTCGGCGGAACCGCATCCACCGACCAGTTCACCGACGCGATCATCGCCAGGCTGTGACCGCAACGACGCTGTTCCACTGCTCCGATCTGCACTTCGGTCATCCCGCCGTGCCGGAGCAGTACGAGGCGATGGAGAGGTTGATCCAGGAGCGCCGCTACGACGTCGTCGTCATCTCGGGTGACGTGACGCAGCGTGCGCGATCGGGGGAGTTCCAACGCGCGCGCGCATTCATCAAGCACGCCGAGCAGGTGAGCAAGGTCATCTGCATTCCGGGCAATCACGACGTGCAGTGGTGGAAGTCGCCGCTCGGGCTCGGCGACGAGGACGCGATGTTCGCGACCTACCGCCGGTTCATCGGTCCCGACATCGAGCCCGTGCTACACGTGCCGGGTGTCACGTTCGCCGGACTGAACACCTCGCACGGCGTGGTGCGGCAGTCGCTCACGTGGAACCTGCGGGACATCTCGATCATTGGCATCGTGCGGCGAGCCCAGGTGGATCGACTGCGGCGCGTGTTCGCCGAGGCGCCGCCCAACGACGTGCGCGTGGTCGTGATGCACCACAACCCGGTGAAGGGAGAGCTCTCGCAGCGTCACGGGCTCAAGAACACATCGCGCGCGCTCGGTGCGTTCGCCGACATGTCGGTGGAGCTCGTGCTCTGCGGCCACGATCATCAGGACGCGATCCACTACATCGAGCATACGAAGAAGGGCACGGTTATTTCTACAGCGGGGACGGTATCCAACCGCATGCGTGGTGGGCGCCCCTCGTCCGTCAATAGCATCAGCATCTCCCCGGAGAACATCGAAGTGTCCACGCTCGTCTGGAACGCCGCCTCCGGCGGCTTCGTTTCGGGACCGGTCAAGTGCTTCGCGCGTTGACCCGTCTCCTTCGTCGTCGTCGCGATCGCTCGCAACTCGACTTCGGCTTCGAGGCGCCCGCGCCACGCAACGCCGAGGAGCTGCTCGCGCGCCTGCGGCTGCTCGGCCTCGTCCGCATAGAGCGCTGCCGTCTGACGAACAATCGCAACGTGATGGTCAGCTTCGGCGCGGGCGAGCTGCGGGTGCACGAGGGGTACCTCGGCGCGTCGGAGAGCGTGCTGCGCGCCATCGTCACCTTCGTCGAGGGGCGCACGCGTGCCGAGCGGCGCGCCGCGCAGCGCGTCATCGTCGCGCATCCCATTCGCTCGACGCACCCGCCGGCGCGACGGGACCGCACGCACGACGAGGACGGCGAGATCGCCGAGAAGCTCGGTGACTGGCATGGCCGGTACAACAATCGGCACTTCCACGGCCGGCTGAAGCGCGTGGCGATCCGCGTCTCACGCCGGATGAAGAGTCGCCTGGGCCACTACACCGCGGGCACGCCGGGCGTCGAGTCGGCGGAGATCGCGATCAGTCGCGCGCATCTGAAGAAGCACGGGTGGGAGGAGACGCTGCACACCCTGCTGCACGAGATGGTGCATCAGTGGCAGGACGAGGCCGGCCACACGATCGATCACGGCGCGACATTCCGAGCGAAGGCGCGCGAGGTTGGGATCGCTCCCTACGCTCGACGCGTGCTGGCGACGCGGCCAGGCCGCGCGGAAGGCTCGCAGACACTCGGCAGACGCGCCGCGCGCGACGGCTGATGATTAGCTTTCGCCGGTCGTTTTCCTCCCGACCCGCCACGCCACATGCTCGACTTCTACGACATCGATAGTTCTCTGAGCGAGGAGGAGCGCGCCGTCCGTGACAGCGTGCGCCGCTTCGTGGACGAGCGCGTCCTCCCGATCATCGGAGACGCGTACGTGCAGGGACGGTTCCCCAAGGAGCTCATTCCGGAGATGGGCGAGCTCGGCGTGTTCGGCGCCAATCTGCCGGAGGAATACGGCTGCGCGGGACTCAACAACGTGCAGTACGGTCTGATCATGCAGGAGCTCGAGCGTGGCGATTCGGGTGTGCGCTCGTTCGCCAGCGTGCAGGGCGCACTTGCCATGTACCCCATCTTCGCGTTCGGCAGCGAGGAGCAGAAGCGGCGGCTCCTGCCGAAGATGGCCACCGGCGAGATCATCGGGTGTTTCGGGCTCACTGAGCCGGACTTCGGATCGAACCCGAGCGGAATGATCACGATGGCGCACGAGCAGAGCGACGGGAGCTGGATGCTCAACGGCTCGAAGATGTGGATCACGAATGGATCGACGGCGCACATCGCGGTGGTGTGGGCCAAGACGAACGGTGATCCGAGCGACAAGTCGATCCGCGGCTTCGTCGTCCCGACCGATTCGCCAGGGTTCAGGGCGAAGGATCAGAAGGGCAAGCTGTCGCTGCGCGCGAGCGACACGAGTGAGCTGGTCTTCCAGGACGTGCATCTGCCGCCGGACGCACTGCTCCCGACATCGGGTGGTCTCAAGAGTCCGTTGATGTGCCTGACGCAGGCGCGCTACGGCATCTCGTGGGGCGCGCTCGGCGCGGCGATGGCGTGCTTCGAGGAGGCGCTCGACTATGCGCAGAACCGGATCATGTTCGACCGGCCGATCGGCGGGTTCCAGATCCAGCAGGAGCGGCTGGCGAACATGTTGACGGAGATCGTGAAGGGGCAGCTCGTGGCGCTCCATCTCGGGCGGCTCAAGGACGCGGGCACCTTCACGCCGCAGCAGGTGTCGCTCGCCAAGCGGAACAACGTGAACATCGCGACCGACATCGCGCGCGAGGCGCGCCGTTTGCTCGGGGCGAACGGCATCCTCGCCGAGTATGGCGCGATGCGACACATGGCGAACCTGGAAAGCGTGTACACGTACGAAGGGACGCACGACGTGCACTCGCTGATCCTCGGTCAGGCGGTCACGGGGTTGAACGCTTTCAAGTAGTCGATGGTCGGCGCGCCGGGGCGAACGACGCAACGCGGATCCTGGCGGATGGCGCGGAAACGGCCGGATCGTTCCGCTCGGGCGGCTACCGTCGCCGAAGACGCACCAGTCGGAAGGCAAGCCTGATTCTTTGGGAGTGTGGCGGGAGGACCTCGCCTCGGAATCCCAAACAGTTTGCAGTTCTCCGCTCCTCCGCGTGAGATGCGGTTGCAGTTGCAGTCATCCGGCATTTTTCGCGTCATCCGCCACGATCCGCGTTGCGTCGTTGACCAGCGGAGAGGATCGGGAAGGGTCCAACTGGCGAATCTATCCGGGACGTCCTACATCAGTTACAAGCACACGGACGATCTGGCACCGCGATTGCGCCGCCTGAGAGTGACCCCACCCTGGAGAATCCGATGATCGACGAATCGAAGGCGGGCGACCACGAGCTGCCCGACGTGCCGCAGCAGCGCGACGACAGTCCGTATGCGGCACTCAACACTCAGCACGGCGCGCCGACGGGTGCTCGGCAGCATGTGCGGAGCGACGCCGGGCACGACGCCGTGGCGCGACCGGGGGGAGCGACGCAGAACTCTGGTGGCGCGTTGGCGGGCAACGAAGAGGAGCTGGGTCACGGTCCGGGGCGCGGGGCGGATTGATCGTCGCGCCGATCGCACCTACCTCTCTGCCGCGCGGCGCTCTACAATTCATGTGAATCTTTTCACATGGGGGCTCCGGCGGTGAAAATTGCCGTCTGCATCAAGCGCACGCCCGATTCGGAGTCGCGCTTCAAGATCGCCGGAACCGGCGTCGCCATCGACGAGGCCGGGCTGAAGTTCGACATGGATGACTTTGCCGGCTACGCCGTCGAGGCCGCGCTCCAGATCAATGAGAAAGCGGGCGGCGGTGAGACGGTCGTCGTCGCGCTCGGACCGGACTCGGTGCAGGAGTCGCTGCGCAAGGCGATGAGCATGGGCGCCGATCGCGCCGTGCATCTCAAGGCCGACGCCGTTCCCGCCGACGGCCTCGCCGTGGCAAAGGCGCTCGCCGCCGAGCTTCGCGGCGGCGGCTTCGATCTCATCCTCTTCGGCAAACACGCGTTCGACACCTCGGCCGGGGTCGTCGGCACGGCGACGGCGGAGCTGCTCGATCTCGCCTGCGTGACCGCGGCGTCGCAGCTTGCGATTGTAGACGGTAAAGGTGAGGCTCGCCGAGAGCTCGAAGGCGCGGCGGAGCTGGTCGAGTTTGCGCTGCCCGCCGTCGTCACGATCGACGAGGGCGTGGCGCGACCGCGCTATCCGTCGCTCAAGGGCATCATGGCGGCGAAGAAAAAGCCGCTCGAGTCCAAGCCAGCGCAGCTCGGCGCCGTGCGCGTCACCGTGCAGAAGGCCGAGCTGCCGCCGGAGCGGCCAGCGGGCCGGATCATCGGCGAAGGGTCCGCCGCGGTGCCCGAGCTCGTGCGACTCCTCCAGACCGAAGCGAAGGTGCTCTGATGGC
>JBDTOD010000086.1:0-19402 GCA_039933415.1 bacterium | reverse complement strand
CACGACATCCTCGTCGAGACGATGCGCTCGCTCGCTCGCGGACACGGCGTAGCGCGCGTGGTCGTTGCCACACCGCCCGGCGAGCGCCACGCGATCGGCGCAGCGCTCGTCGGTGCGACCGCGGCGGCGGAGGGATGGAGCGTGGTCTACCTCGGATCCGACCTGCCGGCCGGCGAGATCGCGGCGGCTGCGGCCGCCACCGACTCCCAGGCCGTGGCGATCAGCGTCGTCTTCGTCGACGATCGCGAGCGCACCCTCGGCGAGCTGCGCACCCTGCGCGCGCGACTCCCCGGCGAGGTGACGCTGCTCGTTGGAGGGGCCGGGGCGACCGCGCTCGCCGCGGAGCTCGAGGGCGCGGGGATCCGCGTGGGCGCGAGCCTCTCCGATCTGCGTGACGCGCTCCGCGTTGCGCACCGCGATGCGACGCGCGACGTGGACCGAGTGAGCCCCTCGGCAGACGACTCGTCGGACCAACGATGACGCGCGACGGAGCACCCGGCGCTCGACTGCTGCTGGTCACCGGGGCGAGCGGCTACGTCGGAGGTCGGCTGCAGCGCGCGCTGGCGCAGCGCGGCGAGCGGATCCGCTGCCTCGCGCGCCGACCGGAGGAGCTACGGGCGCGCGTGGCGCCGAGCATCGACGTCGTGGGCGGGGACGTGCTGGACGCGCCGTCGCTCGCGCGCGCGCTGACGGGCGTCGACACGGCGTTCTACCTCGTGCACGGCATGGGGTCGCCGCGCGACTTTCGCGACGAGGATCGACGCGGCGCCGAAACGTTCGCCCGGGCCGCGCGCGACGCTGGCGTGCGGCGCCTGGTCTACCTCGGTGGCCTGGGCACGTCGACCGACCTGTCTCCACACCTCGCAAGTCGGCACGAGGTCGGCGAGATCCTCCGCGCGTCCGGCGTCCCCACGATCGAGCTGCGCGCGTCGATCATCCTCGGATCCGGGAGCCTCTCGTTCGAGATGCTCCGCTCCCTCGTCGAGCGGCTGCCCGTGCTCATCACGCCGCGCTGGGTGCGACAGCTCACGCAGCCGATCGCGATCGAGGACGTCATCGCGTACCTCGTCGCGGCCCCCGATGCTCCGGTGGACGGCAGCGTCGTCGTCGAGATCGGTGGTCCCGACCGCGTGTCGTACCTCGACCTGATGCGCGAGCACGCGGCCCAGCGCGGACTGCGCCGCCTCATCATCGGCGTGCCCGTGCTCACGCCGCGCCTGTCGAGCCTCTGGCTCGGGCTCGTCACTCCCGTGTACGCTCGCGTGGGACGGAAGCTGATCGACAGCCTGCGCAATGAAACGGTCGTGACGACCACTGTGGCGCGCGAGCTCTTCCCCACGATCCGGCCGCGCGGCATGCGTGAGGCGCTCGCCCGCGCCCGCGCCAACGAGGACCACGAGTTCGCCGAGACCAGGTGGTCGGACGCCATGTCGTCGGTGGGGCCGGCGCAGCCCTGGGGCGGCGCGCCCTCCGGGTCACGGCTCGTCGACTCGCGCGCGATGTCGGTCGCCGCGTCGGCCGACGCGCTCTTCGGTGCGGTCGCGCGCATCGGCGGCGACGTCGGCTGGTACTACGCGAACTGGCTGTGGCGTCTCCGGGGCGCGGTCGACCTGCTCGTCGGCGGCGCGGGCATGCGGCGCGGTCGGCGCGACCGCAGCACGCTACGACCGGGCGATCCGTTGGACTTCTGGCGCGTGGAGGCGGTGGAGCCCGGCCGACTGCTCCGGCTGCGAGCCGAGATGAAGGTGCCGGGCCGCGCGTGGCTCCAGTTCGAGGTCGCGCGCGAGGGCGACGGGAGCGTCGTGCGGCAGACGGCGATCTTCGAGCCGCGAGGGCTGGCCGGGCTGGCGTACTGGTACGCGCTCTATCCGCTCCACGCCCTGATCTTCTCCGGCATGCTGCGGGGCATCGCCGTTGCGGCCGGCGGAGCCGTGCCGGTGAGCCGTGCGTAACGGTGCGCCGCCGGTCGTTACACGGGGGCAGCAGATCCGCGAGAAGCTCGCCGGCGGGGCCCCCACGAGCTCGGCGCGCACTGCGGCGTCCCCCTCCGCGTCCAAACGGGCGCGAAGGCTGCGACGGCGGCTGGGAAGCGGTGCCTGCTGTGACCAATAGTCCGCCTTCCTGATATTTGGCGGCCTTAAATAAATAGCACTTGTAAAAAGTACAAAATGTGCTATTCTGCGCTTATGACAAGGACAATTTCGAACGAACTCCTTAGCCTCAAACTCTCAGAATCGGCCACCGCCCCGCTTGTGAAGCGAACCGCGCGCGATCTCCGCATCCCTGCGATTCCCAACAAGGCGACCGCGGTGATCGGCGTTCGACGTGCCGGAAAGACCTCGTTCCTGGCCCACCATCTCGCGGAAAGCACACGAGCGCGCAGCCGACCGGGCGAGCACCTCTTGGTCTCACTCGAGGACGAACGACTCGTCGGCATGACCGCTGAGGACCTCGCATGGCTCCTGGATGAGCATCGCCGCACCGCGCCGGCGCTCACCGAAGCGCTCCGCACCGTGTACCTGGATGAGATCCAGGTCGTAGCGGGCTGGGAGCTCTTGGTGCGACGCCTCCTCGACGCCGGTGACACGCGCATCTTCCTGTCGGGTTCCTCGGCCAAGCTCCTGAGCCGGGAGGTACAAACATCCCTGCGCGGGCGGTCGATGGAAGTACTAGTCCACCCGTTCTCATTTCGGGAATCCCTACGGCACGTCGGGACAGAGCCCACGGTCCCCTGGGCCGACCTCACGCCCGCTGCGCGTCGCGGCCTGGACACGGCAGTACGGACGTACCTCGAGGTGGGGGGCTTTCCCGAGGCGCAGGGGACGGAGCGAAGGGACCGCATCGCGCTTCTCAAAGGATACGTCGACGTCATGGTGCTGCGAGATGTCATCGACCGGCACAACGTGTCCAACACGGAAGCCCTCCGACGCCTCGAGCGACACCTCATGACGACCCCCGGCGGGGCGTTCAGCGTGAGCAAGTTCCACCGAGATCTGAAATCGCAGGGTCTCGCCGTCGGAGAGGAGACGCTGTACGCACAGTTGGGCTATCTCGAAGACGCATTCGCGATTCGAATAGTCAGCATGCACACGGCGTCTGAGCGGCAGCGCATGCGGAATCCACGGAAGATCTATCCAATCGACCCGGGGCTCATCCCGGTCTTCGAACGCGGCGCCCGAGAGAACCGCGGGCGCAGCCTCGAAACCGTGGTACTGCTGGAGCTGGAGCGGCGCGGGTATCTCGTCGGGTGGGTGCGCGTGGGTCAGGATCAGGAAGTGGACTTCTACGCCGAGCAACCTGGCCAACTTTCGCTCCTCATCCAGGTGTCGCTGGACACGTCGTCCGACACGGCATGGGACCGGGAGGTTCGCGCGCTCGAGGCTGCCGCGGCGACGTATGTGGACGCGCGGCCCCTGCTGATCACCCTCGACGCGACACCCCCATCGAGGCCGCTGCCGGGCCGTCTCGAGTGGCGCTCGGCGACCGAGTGGCTCCTCGAGACGCCTGATCGGTGAACGCCGCCGCCAACGTGTATCGGGCCGTCCAGTCGAGACGACGGCGTGAGCTGCGGCGTCGGGAAGACGACGCATATGGCGGAGGTTGGCGAGATCAACTGAACGACGGTGAGGCGGTCAACGGGTGAGTCGGGCCGGACTCGCAACTCTTCATTGCGCGGCTCAGGATCCCCGGCATTCCATCGCCCACCGGACATGCCGGGTGAGCGGGAGGCGTCGGCGGGCGCTCCGCGGCGAAGGGTATTGAGGTATCATAACTATCCGCATAGTTGACAACGGGCAGGTCTCCCTATATTCACCTATGCGCATAGTTCAGGAGGCGACATGGACGGATCATTGGGGGAGCGGGAGCTCGACGTTATGGCCACACTCTGGCGCGACGGCCCCGGAACAGTCGCCGAGGTACGCGACCGCCTGCCGGTCGCCTTGGCGTACAACACGGTGCTGACGATTCTCCGGAACCTCGAGGCGAAAGGCTTCGTTGGACACACCGCCGCCGGGCGGCTGTTCACGTACCACCCGCTCCTCGAGGAGGAGAAAGTTCGCGGGAATGCACTCTCACGCGTTGTGGCCCGGCTGTTCAACGGCTCGGTGGCGCACCTAGTCGCGCATCTCGTCGAGGACGAGCGCCTGTCACGCGACGAGCTCCGCGCTCTGCATCAGGCTCTCGACGAGCGGTTGCGCGAGGCGCCCCCGAGCGCTCCCGGCGAGGCCGAGCCGGAGAACGCTCGGTCGGCTGATGGCGCGGGCACCGACCGTCGCACGCTCCGCTCCGGGAGGCGCAAGTGATCGCCGTCTGGATGATCTATGCGACGCTGACTGGGGTGCTGCTCATGGCGGCCGCTTGGTTGCTCGAGACCAGCCTCCACGGCCGGAATTGCGCGACTCGGTGGGTCTGGATGGCAGCCATGCTGGCTTCCCTAAGCGTCACGGCCATAGGCGTCTTCCGTAGCGCGAGCGCTGGCTCAGAGGAGGTGGCCGACCTTCTGGATGCGTCGTCGAAAGTAGGGGCATCATCCTCCGGTCCGTTGACGCCGGTGACCACGAGCGCCGGTGTTGCGAGACGTCTCGGAACGCGAGGCATCACCGTTGTCGATGCAGTTCACGGAGTCGCCGCCGTCGCGGAGAACGGTGAGCACGCGTTCACGCGGCTCGAGGCCTGGGCCGCTCCCTGGGATGTCGCGCTTGCCGGCGCGTGGCTCATCTGCAGCACGTTGCTCTCGATCATGTATGCCCTGGGTGCGGCTACGATCCGGCGAGCGTCTCAGTCGGCTGAGCCGGTGGTCGTCGATGGGACGAGCGTCCTCTTGACGGAATCTCTCGGTCCGGCGGCGCTGAGCGGCAGAAGACAGGAGGTGTTGCTCCCCCGCTGGGTCTTGGCGCTCGATCCGGCACTGCGAACGCTCGTGCTCCGTCACGAACGGGAACACCTCGAAGCTCGCGATCCAGCCGTCGTACGCCTCGCGGTCGTCACGGTCATCCTGTTCCCGTGGCATGTGCCACTGTGGTGGGCGCTCCAACGATTGCGATCCGCCGTCGAGATCGACTGCGACAGCCGCGTCATCTCCGAGTATCCGGACGTGCGCCGCTACGCCCAACTACTTCTGCTCGTTGCACAGCGAACGTCCGGCACGCAGCTCCATGACCGGTATTCACCGGTCGCCGCACTGCCGCTGCGCTCCAGCGGCTCCACCCTCAAGAAGAGGATCGACGTCATGACAGGATCACGTCCGACGCGCGGCATCCGGCGCGTCTCGCTCTGGCTCAGCGCGGGCACGCTGGCGCTCATCGTCGGGATCGCTCCTCGGCCGGTGCGGACCGCGCAAGCCAGTTCGCTCTCGCCGGCGCGGGGAGTCCAGCGCGCTCCAGAAGCTCGGATGATGGCAGCTCGACCTCGCCAGGGTGCAGCAGCGACGGGTCTGTCCGTTCGTGCATCGGGTGGCACCGGTGCCGCAGTTCGTCTGGCACCGCACCGGGTAGGCCAGGTTCAGCATCCCAGTAGCTCCGACAACGTCCTCGTCGACCGTCAGCCACTCGTGCCCGGCAAGCGAATCTCGTCTACACTGGGCTTGCTGACGCCATTGGAGTCGGTGGGATCCGTGGCGGCGGCGCCGGCGACCTTCCAATCGAGAGACTCGCTGACCTGTGGTAAGCAGGGACCATTCGGTGCAGCGGCGACCGCCGTGGTGCAGCCCATCGTGCAGCGGCACTTTCCAGAGCAGCTTGGCTCCACGGCCGGCGCTCGACTACTCGTCCTCGTGTTCGATCCCAGCGGCTCTCTCGTGGGGCAGGCGGTCGCCTCCGCGCTTCCGCACTACGTCCTTGAGACGGCCGGCGACTCGGCGAAGCGTGCTGGCTCCCGGTCGGCCCGAGTCGGGTTGATCGACGGCCTCCACAACGACGGCAGCTCCAGCTGGTGGTCGGCGAAGATAGGGAGCGGGCAATGCAACTCGAACATCCGCGCGGGGACGTTCCGGTGGCCTGCGGACTTCCAGGCGTCCGGCTCGATCCCCGCTGCTCCGACCGCGCTCGGGAAATACGAGTTCTTCGACTTCGATGCAGGCGTGATCGGCGCAAACGTGACGCAGGTCGCGCTGCTGACTCTCAAGCGGAGCTAGCGGCCAACCCCTGCGCACGACCGATGGGCGGACCGTCACCGTTGACGGTCCGTCCATTTGGCGGAGACCCCGGAGATCGATGCGTGGCTTCTGGGCACGTCGCGAACTTCACGCCTGACCTCGACCCGTTTCGGAGAGCCGATGCCGAGGTTGGGCCCGCGAGCCGATCCTCACCGACGCAGCGGGCTCCCCGCCTTCCACGCCGGCGCCGCGTCCTGCCCCGCCACGCGCGCCACGAGCGCGTAATAGAATCGATTGAAGTCGCCCGCCGCCTTCCAGTCGATCCGCTGCCGCAGATCGTCCTTCGGCGTGTGATACCCCTCGCGGTACCACTGTCGATAGATGCGCTCACTCTCCGTCCCCGGGCGATAGCCGAAGACGAAGTTCGTCGCCGGGATCCCCGCCTGGAGGAACGACCAGTGGTCGGAACGCTGCAGGAGGCCCCGTTCCGGCTCGGGGTCGCGCTGCACGGCGATGCCCAGCGACTCTGCCACCGCGCGCACGTCGTCCCCGAGGCTCGTGTCGTCCAGTGCGTGAACGGTGAGCAGCTCCAGCGGAAACAGCGGGCGGAGCTGGTCGAGGTTGATGTTCGCCGCGATCCGCGCTCGCGGCACGGGGAGATGGGCGATCAGCCACCGGGAGCCGAGGAGTCCTTTCTCCTCGCCCGTGACGATTGCGACGATCACCGGGCGCCGGAACGGCTGCCCGTGACGCCGCTCCAGGAGGCGGACGATCAGGGCGACGTACGCTGCGTCGTCGAGCGTCCCGTTGTAGAGGGAGTCGCCGTTCACCGCCGTCCCGTAGCCGTAGCCGTCGAGGTGCGCGGTGAGGACGATCGCCTCATCTGCCTTCGTCGGGTCGCTCCCCGGCAGGATTCCGAGGACGTTCGGCGAGCGCAGCGTTCGCCGTGCGACGGTGAACGTCGCGCGCAGACGATCGCGCAGGTCGAAGGCCGGCAGCGGCCGTCCGGCACTACCCGCGGCGACGAGCGAGTCGGCGTCCTGTCCGCTCCCCGCGAGCACCGTCCGGAGAGCCTCGGCCCGTAGCGAGAACGTGAGGAACGAGGCCGTCGGCGTCTCGCCGGCCAGAGTGACGCTGCGCACGTACGCCGCCGGCCAGCGCGGCGGCTCGACCGTGAATCCCGGGTCGGCGATGGCGATCATGCCGGCCGCCCCCGCCTCCTGGAGAGCGGCGCGCCGCTGCTCGTCGCTCGGCAGTCCGGGACGCCGCGTCGCGTGGCAGATCACCAGCTTCCCGCGCACGTCACCCAGCACGTCTGCTCCGCAGTAGCCGCGGTAGGCGAGCATGCTCTCCAGTGTCGCCGGTGCTGTCTGCGCACGAAGAGTGAAGTCGTGCAGCAGGCGGAGGGATCGCCCCCCGACGTCGAGGCGCGCGCGAGTGATGGCGACTTCGTCCATCGGCACCCACTGGTACCACGACCCATTGTCTCCGAGCGGCTTCACCCCGGTCGCCGCGAGCCACCGAGCGACGTGGCGCGCGGCGCGCTCGTACCCGCGAGATCCGGCGTCGCGCCCTTCCATGGAGTCGGCGGAGAGCACCGTCGTCCGCTGCCACCAGGCACGCGTGTCGGCGTCGGGGGGACCACCGGCAGAGGCCTGCAGGAACGCGAGGACGGAGACAGCGACGGCGAGCACGGCGGAACGGGGCACAGGGACGGAAGGGTGACGAGGGCGGTAAGCTGGCCTACGAACCCTGCGCCAGGCAAGGGAGAACGCGGGCATCGCGCACTCGGCATCCAACGTGCTCGAACGCGCGCCATGCCCCTCCGACCAGCCATCGCGGTCGTCGCGCTCCTGCTCGCGTCCACGGCCCACGCCGACCGTGGCAGACGCACTGATCGCGCTGCCGTCCCCGGCGAAGGCGCGGTGCCCGCTGCCCAGCGCCCCGCCCCCTGCACCCATCCCGGCGCCGTGCTCCCCGGCATCGAGGTGCTCCTCGCCGACTCCGTCCACCTCGTCCGCGGCCGGCGCGTCGCACTGCTCACCAACCACACCGGCGTGGATCGCTGCGGCCGCCGCACGGTGGACCTGCTCGTCGCCACGCCGGGCGTGGAGGTCGTCGTGCTGTTCGCCCCGGAGCACGGGCTCACCGGCGCCGCGCGCGGCGGCGCGGTGATCCGCTCCGGGCGCGACAGCGCGAGCGGCGTCCGGGTCGTCTCGCTCTACGGCGAGCGGCAGGCGCCCACCGCCGCCATGCTGCGCGACGTGGACGTGCTGCTCTACGACGTCCAGGACATCGGCGCGCGCGCCTACACCTTCGTCTGGACGATGGCGCTCGCGATGCGCGCGGCCGGCGAGGCGGGCATCCCGGTCCTCGTGCTCGACCGGCCAGACCCGATCCGCGCCGACCGCGTGGGCGGGGGCCTTATCGAGCCGCGGTACCGCACGATCACCGGGCTCCACCCCGTCCCGATCCGATACGGCCTCACGCCCGGCGAGCTGGCGCGCTGGCTCGTGGGCGCCGGCCACGTGCATGCCACCGTCGGCGTCGTGCCCATGCGCGGCTACCGGCGGAGCCAGTGGTACGACGAGACGGGGATCCCCTGGGTTGCCCCGTCGCCGAACATCCGCGATGTCGAGACGGCGCTGCTCTACCCGGGTCTGGTGTTCTTCGAGGCGACCAACGTGAGTGAGGGGCGCGGGACCGCGCGCCCGCTCCGCGCCGTCGGCGCGAGCTGGCTCACCGACGCGCACGATGCCGCGCGCGAGCTGAACGATCTAGGCCTGCCGGGCGTGCGCTTCGCGGCGATGCGACGCGCGGTGCGCGCGGGCGAGAAGTTCGGTGGGCGTACGATCCCGATGCTCGACGTCGTCGTGACCGATCGCGACAGCTTGGACCCGGTGGCGACGGGCGCGCAGCTGCTGCGCGTCGTGCACCGTCGACACCCGGACCGCATGCGGTACCAGTCGCGCGGCGTGGAGGAGCTGGCCGGAAGTCCCGCCTTCCGCGAGACGCTGACCGCGCCCGGCACCGCGAAGGATTCGCGCGCGCGTATGGATGCGCTGTTGCGCGGATGGGCCGACGAGGCGGCGGCGTTCCAGCGGGCGAGCCGGCCGTACTGGCTGTATCCCCCCTGACGCTCGTCGGACGGGACGCGGCTCACCTGCGTGGAGTGCGGTCCCCGGCGCGGAGCTCGTCCGACTCTCGGGGATCCGTCTCGCCCGCGGCCCGCGCACGCGGCGGCACCGCTGGGGAGGCGATCCGGCCCAGCGCCCACGCCGCGTGCTCGCGTATGAGGGGATCCTCGTCGTCGAGCGCGCGCGTGAGCACGTCGGCGTCGGCTGCCGAGCGGACGTTGCCTAGCACCACTGCGCCGTTGCGCTTCAACCCGCGCAGCTTCGCGCGTTTCATCGGCGAGCCTTTGAACGCCGCCGAGAACTCTTCCTGCGACATCGTCAGCAGCTCGCGCGCGAGCGTCCGCGCATCCTTACCCGCGAGCACCGCGCGCGGCGCGAACGGTGAGTCAGCCGCGAGCTCACGCGCGAACCGCACGTTCCACGGACACACCTCCTGACAGATGTCGCACCCGTAGAGCAGCTCCCCGATCTGTTCGCGAAACTCGACCGGAATCTCCTCGCGTAGCTCGATCGTGAGATACGAGATGCATCGCCGCGCATCGAGCTCGCGCGGCGCGACGATCGCCTGCGTCGGACACGCCTCGATGCATCGCGTGCACGTGCCGCACCGGTCCGCCTCGAATGGCGCATCGACCGCCAGCTCGAGATCGAGCACGAGCGCACCGAGAAAGAAGAACGACCCACGCGTCGGGTTGATCAGATTGGTGTTCTTGCCGAACCAGCCGAGCCCCGCGCGACGCGCGAGATCACGCTCCAGCAACGGGCCCGTGTCGACATACGGTTTGCCGAGCACCGCGCGCCCGGCGTCGTGCTCCACTCGCCGATGCAACTCGCGCAGCGTCGCGTCCATCACGTCGTGGTAGTCGTCGCCGCGTGCGTAGCGCGCGACAGGACCGGATGGCTCCTTCCCGCCGTAGTCGAGCGCGACGACGATCGCGTGCGTCGTCCCCGGCAACGGCCGCCGAGTGTCGCGCCGCTTCTCCGCGCCGCGCTCGAGGTAGTGCATCGCGCCAGCGCGCCCCGCCTCGAGCCACGACTCGAACTCCGGCGACGTCTCGGCCGGACCGAGCGTGGTGATCCCCACGAGATCGAAGCCGAGCGCGTACGCATGCGCTCGCGCCAGACGACTCAGCTCACTCGCGGTCGGCGCAATCGGCGCCGGAGCCAGCGCGTCGATCACGGGTCGCTCGTCGCCCACCGCGCGAAGCGGATCACGTCGTCCGCCGGCGGGACTGCATCGGAGTCGCCATACGCCGTGTGCATCCGCCAGCGCAGATAGTCGCGCGCGGGGAGGGGAAGATAAGGAAAGCGATGCCACCACCCGCGCCGGCGGAATCGCCACGCCACGCGCACGAGCGCGGCCCCCGTCGAGGGACGGCCGATCGACCGGAGCGCGAGCACGAGGGAGAGACGGGTCCAGCTCATCGTCGAAAGGTCGCCCCATGGCGGAGCGCGATCAACCGCGCGTCCAGGCGATGGGCGCCGCTGCTGGACAGCGCCGTGGGCGCAGTGAAGGTTTTCCGCGCCTTCACTATCAATGGAAACCCGATGCCGCGTCCCGCGATCGCCGTCGCCCTCGCTCTCGCTTGCTGCGTCGTTTCGCCTGCCCGCGCACAGGTGTCAATGCATCCCGACGAGATTCAGCCCGGTGCCAGAGTGCGGATCACCGCACCCGGCGTCGTCGCGGGCCGCTACGTCGGAACGGTCCTGACCCGGTCCGGCGATACGCTCACGGTTGGCAGTCCCAACGGCCTCGCTGGCATCGGCGCCTTGATAGGATGCGAGCACTGGGAAGGCGTCGACTTCCGTCAACACGCTGCGCTTGGCATTGGCCCCAGCGGCGCTTCGCTCACCCTCCGCTACGAGTTCTAAGCATGCGCCGTCTGCTCGTCATTGCCGCTCTCGCGTTGCCCGCCGTCGCGCACTCGCAACTGCCAGACACACCGGCGCCAGTGGCGCAGCAAGTCCCGCCCATCGGCAGTCGCGTGCGTGTAAGAGCAGAGGGTATTCTCGCGGGGCGACAGAAGGCAACGATTCTCCGCCACTATGGCGATACCGTTACTCTGGCGATCAAGGGTGACGATCCGGTCGCTGTGCCTCTCTCTCGGATCGCCTCGTTCGAAACAAGCCTCGGCACCTCGCGGCCTCGTGGCATGGTACGCGGTGCGGTCGTCGTCAGTGCGATCTTCGCCGGGTTCTACGCTCTCGATGCGCAGTTCGGCGATCACAAAGATGAATGTGTCTTGGGGAATCAGTGCCTCAAAGCGCACGAAAGGATCACCGAGCACGGGCTCCTGGAGAGCGCCGGGGCTGGAGGGGCCTTTGGTCTGCTCGTCGGTTGGTTCTGGCCGACGGAGGCGTGGCGCCGCGTCGATCTCGTACCGCGCGTGTCGATCGGCGTCGCGCCGCGAGGCATGGTGACTGCAGGAATCAGCCTGACCGTCCGCTAGCGTACTAGAAATCGCGGCGGCCCCACTGGGAGACACTCGATGCATCGCATCCGTTTCGCCCTCGTCGCACTTCTATGTCTCGGTGCCGTTGGCCTCGGCGCCCAGTCGGCATCGCTCGGCGATGTTCGAACCGGCGCACGCGTGCGGATCGAAACGTCCGGGTCCGTCGCAGGGCGCTACGAAGGCACAGTGTTGAATTGGATCGGCGACAGCCTCACGATCGGCGGACCCGACCAGGCACCAATCGTCTTGACTGTCGCGCGAGTCACGTCGTTCCAGGTGAGTCGTGGAAATTCGCGAGTAGCGGGGGCGGTGCGTGGACTTGAATGGGGCGTGCCGATCGGGCTCGCCTTCGGCGCGCTGGCCATATCCACCACCTCGCAGTGTCACGACGTATGCGCTGTGGGAAATAACTGGAAGGTCGCCAGGCTCTTCGCACTCTCCGGTTTATTGTGGGGTGCAGGCTTCGGTGCGCTTATCGGCCGCGAGCGGTGGGGCCCGCGCCAGCTTGTGCCGCGAACTGCGCTCGAGGCCGGACTGGGGGGCGCCGCGCTCACGCTGCGCGTGGAGTTCTGATCGGACACGTTCGCGGCTGCGTCAGGTCGCGTGCGCTCCTCGCGAGATCATAGGCCGACCGCGGTGCTACACGAACGACGTTCCGTCCATCTCCGCCGGCGCGGCCACCCCGAGCGCATCCAGCGCGCTCGCGAACAAATCCGTCGTGCGTCTCGGCGCCCGCGCCGCACGACGGTTCATGAGTAGCGGCACCATCATGTGATCGCGGTGCAGCGCGCCGTGCGCGCTGCGATGCGGGATCGGCTCGTAGCGCGACCGGAAATCCCAGCCCGGTGTCGCCGAGAGGATCATGTCCCCCGCGCGCGTCGAGCCGGCGAGCGTCGCGACCTGCACGATCGCGTCGGGATAGTCGCCATCACGCGTGACGTCGAACGTGTCGTCGGCGGTGCCCTCGAAGTCACTGCCCACGCCCAGTGGATCCCCGGTCTCACGCCGATAGCGGAACGTTGCGCCGTCCCGCTCCACCATCGCCGCACCGCGTCGCGCACTGCGCACTTCGCATCGCGCCTCGCTGATCGGCAGCAGCATCACGTCCACCGCCTCGCTCTCGAGCAGCATCGATGCGAGCCGTTCATGCCGGCCGGCGAGCCTCGGCCACCATGGCCGCTCGCGTCGCTCGAGATCGAGGTAGATGTGCGACATCGCGTTGCCACTCACCATCACAGCCGCGTCGGGCGCGAGTGTCGCCGACCATGGATGCGCCACCGTGCGAAGTCCCGACTCGGCGACGACGCCCGCGAGATCCATGTGCGTGTGCACCTCGGCGTGGCCGTGATCGCTCACCACCCAGAGATGCGTGTCCGCCCAGTAGCCCAGCGACTCCGCATCGAGACGCAATCGCGCGACGGCGTCGTCGACGATCGTGAGCGCTTCGTGCACGAGTGGATCGTCGTGGCCGCGCGCATGCGACGCCTTGTCGACGCCGGTGAACGCGGCAAAGAGGTAGTCCGGGCGCTCGTCGCGCGTGCGCGTCACGACGGTGTCCGCCGTCTCCCGGTCGACGTCGAGCCACCCTTCCGCACGTCCGCGAAAATGCGTCAGCGTCGCCCGCGCGGCCGAGCGAACGGTGAGCGTGCCGACGCGCCGGTTAGGCGGAAGGCCGCGCGTCACGACGCTCAACGCGCCGACGCTGTTCGGCACCAGCTCGAACACCGTCGGCGCGCTCGGATCGAGGTCGGCGTCGAAGTGGCGCATCTGATGCCCGACGTAGCTGCGCGCGTAGTCCGGCCACCCGCAAGCCGCTCGCGCGCGATCGTACCAACGCAGTCCGGGAATGCCGATCGGTCCCGGGAAACGGCCGAGCAGGAACGGCGTGTACGCCGGTCCCGTCACCGATGGAAACACGGAGGCGATGCGATGCAGATCGCCCTCGGAGCGCAGCCTCGAGAGAGCGGGAAACGCGTCGAGCGCACCGTCGAAGGCGTCGGCGCGGGCGCCGTCTGCGACGAGGACGATTACGGGCACGCGCGCGGGAGCAACGGCATGGGCGAACAAAAGCGATCGGTGCGCACAGCGGCAACCCGCAGGAGCGCCGCGCTCGCTGGCGCCGCGAGCCCTCCCGCGACTACACTCCCGCATGGCGACAGGTAAACGAGGCAAGACCAGCGCGGCGAAGCGGGCGACGGCACCGCGCTCCGAGGACACGAATAGCGACGTCGAAGAGGCGACTCCGCCGCGCAAGCAGGGGAAAGAAGCCAAGCCGCGCGGTCCCCGCACCGCCAGCGGCAAGCGCGGCAACCCCGCGCAGCTCGCCGCGGCGCAGGCGGAGGCCACCGGCTGGTTGCGCGAGCGCACCGAGGAGGGCCACCGCGCCGCGGGCCGCACGCCTCCGTCGCGCCGCGACACGAGCGCGCCCAAGCCCGCCCGCCGCATCGACGACGACCTGCGCGACTTCGTCGGCCCGGTCACCGAGGACGAGAAGCTCCTCCAGCTACCCGGCCAGCGCGGCGACTTCACGCGCACCGATCCATGGCGCGTGATGCGCATCATGGGCGAGTTCATCGAGGGGTTCGACGACCTCGCCAGCGTCGATCGCGGCGTCTCGATCTTCGGCTCGGCGCGCACGTCGCCGGACGATCCGCAGTACGTCGCCGCACAGGAGACGGCGCGGTTGCTGGCCATTGCCGGCTTCTCGATCATCACCGGTGCCGGCCCCGGGATCATGGAAGCCGCGAACAAGGGCGCGAAGCTCGGCGGCGGCCGCTCGATCGGCTGCAACATCGAGCTCCCCTTCGAGCAGGGAGCCAACCCGTACGTCGATACGCTCGTGAACTTCCGGTACTTCTTCGTCCGCAAGACGATGTTCATCAAGTACTCGAGCGCATTCATCATCTTTCCCGGCGGCTTCGGCACACTCGACGAAGCGTTCGAGGCGCTCACGCTCATCCAGACGGGAAAGATCTATCAGTTCCCCGTCATCCTGTTCGGCCGCCACTACTGGGCCGGACTGATTCGCTGGCTCCAGTCCCGCGTCCTCGTCGAGCGCAAGATCTCTCCCGGTGACATGGACCTGATGTTGCTCACCGACGATCCGGAAGAAGCCGCGCACGCCGTGATCGAAGCGTGGAAGGCGACGAGGGGCAGCAACGACTAGAAACGAACGGTGGGGAGTGGGGAGTGGGGGGTGACGTCACTGCCTCGCGCGAAAAGCGTCCCGAGGCAGTCACACTCCCCACCCCCCACTCCCCACGGCACGCTACGAACTCTCCACCTTGACGCTCCCTGATGGCCAGCAAGAAATCCGATTCAAAGAAGGGCTCCAAGGCCTCCGCAGCCGGACCAAAGGCATCCCAAAAGCTCGCCGCCGAACAGCGTGAGCAGGCGGGAGCCGCACACACGGCGCACGAAGGCTCCAGGTGGCTGCAGGGTGGTCGCATCGAGCCCAGGCGCATCGACGGCAGCGAGTCGGCCGCCGATCTGATCGACGGAACGTTCCTCGCCTACAACGCGGCACGTCTTCGAGAAGCCTGCCAACTGTACACGAGAAAGATGCTCGAGCCCGACGTCACCGTCGGCCTCACGCTCACCGGCGCGCTCACGCCCGCGGGGCTCGGCATGGCCGCGCTCATCCCGCTCATCGAGGCAGGCTTCGTCGACTGGATCATCTCGACCGGCGCGAACCTCTACCACGACGCGCACTTCGGCCTCGGTCTCTCCATGCACCGCGGTGATCACACCGCAAGCGACACCGTGCTTCGCGAAGAAGGCATCGTTCGCATCTACGACATCTTCTTCGACTACGACGTCCTGCTCAGCACCGACGCCTTCTTCCGCAAGATCGTCCAGGGCGCCGAGTTCCAGCGCGCGATGAGCAGCGCGGAGTTTCACGCGCTCTGCGGCAAGTACATCCGCGAGCGCGAGAAGGCGCTCGGCATCGGCAACAAGTCACTGCTCGGTGTCGCGTACGAGTGCGGCGTGCCCGTGTACACGTCGTCGCCTGGCGACTCGTCGATCGGCATGAACGTCGCCGCGCTCGCGCTCGAGGGGAACAAGTGCGTCATCGATCCCAACGCCGACGTCAACGAGACGGCGTCGGTGGTGCTCGCCGCCAAGCGCGGCGGTGGCAAGAGCGCCGTGTTCATCTGCGGCGGCGGCAGCCCGAAGAACTTCGCGCTCCAGACCGAGCCGCAGATTCAGGAAGTGCTCGGCATCGACGAAAAGGGCCACGACTTCTTCCTCCAGATCACCGATGCGCGACCCGACACCGGCGGCTTGTCCGGCGCCACGCCGGCCGAAGCGGTGAGCTGGGGCAAGATCGATCCGGAGCGGCTGCCCGACGCCGTCGTCTGCTATCTCGATGCCACCGTCGCGCTTCCGCTGATCACGGCGTACGCCCACGCGCGCCACGCGCCGCGTCCGCTCAAGCGCCTGCTCGACCGGCGCGAAGAGAACATGCGCATCCTGCGCGCCGAGTTCGCGAAGGCGAAGGGTGCGCCATCGGAGCCATCGCACACCGACGCGAAGCTGCCGATGCACAGATGAGGGGTGAGGGTGTGCGGAATGCGCTCACCGCATTCCGCACCCCGCATCCCGCAAACCATGCCGTCGCGCGGCTCCCGGGCTGGGTCGCCATGGTGGTCAACAAGACGGAGCTCGACATCGCACCCAAGGATGGTCCCAAGACGGGCGGCTATACGTTCGAGAAAGGTGTCCGCTCTCCTCGAGCTGTTCGACAAGAATGTCGCCGAGGCGAAGCCGCTCATCCAGAACGTCACCGACGAGCAGCTTCAGGTGCCGTGGACGCTCAAGGCCGGAGGAGAGGTCGTGATGACGCAGCCGCGCTACATGATCCTGCGCATGATGACGATCAACCACCTCGTCCATCATCGCGCGCAGCTCGGTGTGTACCTCCGGCTGACCGATCAGAAGGTGCCGCAGATGTACGGACCGACCGCCGATGAGCGGTGAGGTGGTGAGTTGGATAGTTGGCTAGGTAGTCGGTTGATTGGTGGCTTGAACGCGTACGCCACGAATCGGTCTGGAGAGTTCGACGACACGTCTCAACGCTGGTTGTAGCCGTTGCCGTTCAGCTCACTAGGTCACCGACCAACCAACCAACTATCCAAGTCACCAACTCACACTTTCTGGGGTTTCAGGGCCCAGACCGCCACCCCTACACACCATCCCGGAATCAGCGTCACCGCCGTCAGAACGAGCAGGCTCGACTCCGGCACGAGCACGCCGAGCAGTCCGCCGATCGCGGCGAGCCACGCGAGCCACGCGAGCCATCGCGGGCTCTCCGGATCGTGCCGCTCGATGGACCCGAGCGCGAGCGCGCCGATCGCCACGAGGCAGTTGCCGAAGCGGGCGGTCGTGAGCCCGAATCGATGCAGCGCTTCGAACAGCGGCACGACGGTCGTGTCTCCCGCCTGATACTGATTCGCCATGTGCCAACCGGCGTTGCCCATGAACGCGATGTCGATCGCGTTGAAGCAGATCCCCAGGCAGATCGACGCGAGCGCCATGATCAGCGCCGCATCGCGCGTGGACCCCGGGATGAGCCCCCGCACCCACACGCCACCGATCAGCAGCGCCGAACCCGCGAGCATCGCCAGATGCACGGGACGGAAGTACCACGTCGCCGCGATCATCCGCAGCTGCCCCGGCACGTCCGCCGGCAGCATGGGATGGAACGCCGCGCCAACGCCGAGCAGCAACGTGCCGGCGAGGAGCGCGATCGCGAGCGGGCGGGAGAGCGAGATCACTACATTCCTCCAATGCGCGACGGAGCGGGACCGTCAACTTACGCCGTGACCGAGGAGCGGTCGACCCTGACGGCGACACTGCCCTCGGTCGCGCCAGGTGATGCGCTGCGTGGTCGTGTCTGTCTCGTCACCGGCGCGAGCCGCGGACTCGGCAAGGAGACGGCGCTCGGGTTGGCTCGGCTCGGTGCAACGGTCGTGATTCTCGCGCGCGACGAACGCCTCGCCACCGCCGCGGCGGACGACGTATCACGTCGGAGCGGCAACTACGAAGTGTCGGTCGTCGTCGCCGACCTCGCGTCGTTCGCCGCCGTACGCGCCGCCGCGGCACAACTGCGCGAACGGTACACGGCGATCCACGTGCTCGTGCACAATGCGGGCGTGAACCTCGCGCGGCGCAGGCTCAGCGTCGACGGCTTCGAGCTGACGCTCGCCGTCAATCACCTCGCGCCGTTCCTTCTCACGCACGAGCTGCTGCCATTGCTTCGCCGCGGCGCGGCCGACGGCGGCGCGAGGATCGTCACCGTGACGTCGATGTTCGAGCGCTTCGGCCGCTTCGACTTCACGGACCCACAGGGCACGCGGCGATGGATCGGACCGTTTGCGTACACGCAGTCCAAGCTCGCGAACGTGCTCTTCACCTTCGAGCTCGCGACGCGCCTCGCCGGCAGCGGGATCACCGCCAACTGCGTCGATCCCGGGCTCGTCGCGACCGATCTGATGCGCGAGCACGTACTGTTTCGGCCGCACTGGCTCAAGGCCGTGTGGGGACGCGTGCTGTCGACGCCCGAGCGCGGCGCGCGCGCCGCCGTCTACGCCGCATCGGCGCCGGAGCTCGCCACCGTCACCGGCCGTTGCCTCGACCGCAGTGGACGAGTGATCAGCACGTCGCGACGTTCGCGGACGCCCGCGATGCGCGCACGACTGTGGGAGCTGAGCGAGCGGCTGACGGGGGTGAAGCTCGAAGGAAAACCGTGATCGGTTCTCGGTGATCACTGATCGGTTACTGCCCCGGGAGGGAGGAGCTTCAGGAGGCCGGCCGATCACCGATCACCGATCACCGATCACCCGCCACTACCTCCCTCAGCACCGCCCGCACGAACGCCCTTCTCGAGTACTCCCCGCCGCTCACCCAGCCGGTGGGCGATTCGCTACCGAACAACCGCCGCACGATCGTGCGAGCCCCCACGCCCTTCGCCGCGAGCGCCTCGATCTCACCGATCGTGTCCTCCGTCCACGCGACCTTCGCGCGAAGCTCGGCCGCCGCGTCGGCGATCACGCCGCGATGCGCGTCGAGCAGCAGTCTCGGCTCCAGCGCCGCGATCGCCCGCAGGCTCGCCACCAACGCGCGCGGCGACTCGTGCTCGTGCGCCACGCGCACCTTCACGCCAAGGAAGAGATCTCCCGAGACGACGATGCGTCGCTCCGCATCCCACAGCACGTGATGATCGGCCGTGTGCCCCGGCGTCGCGATCATCTGGAACGGCGTCGGATTGAACGGTGTCACTGCACTGACGAGTCGCGGCGATCGCCCCCATACCACTCGGCGATACGGCCGGATCGCCGGTCTCGCGCGCAGGACCCCTTCACACTCGGGATGCATCCAGAGCGGCAGCCCGGACGCGGCGAGCGCCTCGACATTTCCCGCGTGATCCTCGTGCCAGTGCGTGACGACGGCGCCGCGCGGCCTCGCGTCCCGCACCGCCCGGAGCAGATCCGCACGCACGTGCGGAAACCCGGTGTCCACCAGCACGTCGTCCACGAGGTAAGCGCTGACGTCGTAGCCCACCGTTCGGCCGCGCCAACTGCTGAGACGGAGGCGTTCCACTCCGGCCTCGACACCCGTGCGCGCCAGACTCATGGGAGGGGCGCCAGAATTGCCCGAACCAGCGGCGCGACGTAGAATGCAGTCATGCGGCGCCCGGCCTCCGGCCGGGCGTCACC
>JBDTOD010000085.1:0-19465 GCA_039933415.1 bacterium | reverse complement strand
CGCGCAGCTGTCGCCCCATCGTCGGATCGGCCTTGATCATGATGAAGCTGCCATCCGGGCTCAACGCCCAGTTGCGGTCCTGCGAGAAGTCGAAGGCGCCGTTGAACAGCACCTGCGGAGCGCCGAAGGCGCCGGAGGCCGAGAGCGGATGGTGAGCGGCTGACATGATGCGTGAGCCGGAGCGATAGAAGAGCTCCGAGCCGTCGCGAGACCAGATGGGGTCCGCGCCACCGCGCGATGACGCCTGCACGCTGGGGCCGGTCTGCGGATACGGGCGAACGTACACCTCGTTCGCCCCCGAGAGGTTGGATGTGTACGCCAACCACTTCCCATCCCCCGACAACGTGGGCTGACGATCGTCCGCCGGTGACGACACGAGTGGCGTCGCGCTGCTGTCCCCCATGCGAAACTGCACGACGTCCGCCCGAGACTGCCCGGGCTTGGTGCCGACCTGGTAACCAAAGAAGCCTGCGGCGCTCGTCCACTCGTTGATCCCGATGTCGCCGACCCGCTTTTCCGAGCCCGCGGCGAAGACGCTGTGCAGTTCGGCGCCTGGCTGCGCCGACATCCACACGATCTGACTCCGCCCGTCAGCATAGTGAACGAAGGCGATGCGCGTGCCATCCGGCGACCAGACCGGCGCGATGGAATGCAGTCGGTCCGTGGTGAACGGAGCCGCCTGGCCCGTGGTTGGGTCGACGACCCAGATCGAGGACGGCCGCGGATCGACGGTGACCGCGATGGACCTGCCGTCGGGAGAGACTGCGGGAAAGCGATACCCGCGCGGCTCCGCCTTGATCGGCGTCTCCTGTCCGTAGCGATTGACACGCACGAGCGTCCGTTGAAAGCCGCCGGGCATGTACACCAGCGTGCCGTTGTCAGACACGGTGAAGTAGCTGGCGCCACCCCCCGGACCGCGAAACGCCTCGAAGACCGGGATGGAGGCGCCCTTCACCTCGCCGCGTTCCACGTCGAAGCCGACGACGCGAACGCGTCCTTCGTTGTCGTCGAACACCAGCTGCTCCGTCGGCAGGTAGCGCGCCTGGCGTCCACGGACCACGATGTGTACGGTGCCGGACGTGAGGTCCATCACGCCGATGCCGGAATCGGTGGTGACGAGTGCGCGCGCGTTGTCCGGCAGCAGCGCGGGCCACTTGATCACACGCAGCGCGTGACGTCGCGCGGGGGATCTCGGCTCCGCGACGATCACGACTGGAGCGGAGCCGTCGCTCCGCACGCGATACAACGCGCTGTCGCCGAGCGAGTAGAGCAGGTTGCCGTCGGTGCCCCAGGTTGCTCCTGTCTCGGTCGACGGCGTGCTTGCGACGTCGATCGTCGCGCCGCCACCGCGAGGCACCTTCTTCAGCTTGTCGTCGGCGAAGAACGCGATCCACCCTCCGTCGGGCGAGATGAACGGCGTGCTCGCGCCGGCAGTCCCCGGCATGGCGCGGGCGATCGAGTCCGCGAGTGGCCGAACGAACAGTTGTGACTTGCCGCTGTCGTCCCCCACGTAGACCAGATACTTCCCGTCTCGCGAGATGTCGAGTGGATAGCCCTGAATGAAGAGCAGCTGATCCTGCCCCAGTGGAATCAGCGCGCGGACGACCGTCGCGTTCGTCGTGCGCGCGGGGGTGAACGCGCGCGCAATCACCGCGCCGCCAATGGCGGCGATCGCCACGACGAGCGCTCCTCCGCCCACCATCCTTGCCGTTCCTCGAGGGGCAGGCGTGCGTGCGAGTGAGGCGGACGTCGTTTCGTCATCGCGACGTTCCAGTGCCTCGGCAAATTCCGCCGCGGTGCCGAATCGATCCGCCGCGACCTTCTGCAACGCACCGTCGATGGCGGCGGCGACATACACCGGCACCGTGGGCCGCAGCTCTCGAATCGGCACGGGCGACGTCGTCATCATCTTCGCCACGATCGTCTGCGCCGTCTCGCCCGTGAACGGCGGCTCACCGGCCAGCATCTCGTAGAGCATCGAGCCCAGCGCGAAGATGTCCGTGCGCCCCGTGACGTGCCTCTCGCCCATCGCCTGCTCGGGACTCATGTACTGCGGCGTGCCGATCCCCATGCCGCTTTCCGTCAGGCGGAGGTCGCCGCCGCTCCCCTCGAGCACGCGCGCGATCCCGAAGTCGGCGATGAGGGCCCGATTCTCGTGCAGCAGGACGTTCGCCGGCTTCACATCACGGTGCACGAAGCCATGGCGGTGCGCGTAGTCGAGCGCACTCGCGACATCGCAGACGATCCGCACCGCTTCGGCGACGGGAAGCTGTCCCTCGCGGTCGAGGCGGTCGCGAAGCGATTCGCCGTCGACGAACGGCATGACGTAGTAGACGATGCCGTCCGCTTCGCCGGAGTCGTGCAACGGGACGATGTGCGGGTGATTCAACGTCGCCGTCGTCCGGATCTCGCGCAGGAACCGTTCGGCGCCCATGCGCTGCGCGACGTCCTCGCGCAGCACCTTGATGGCGACCTGCCGATCGTGCCGGAGGTCGCGCGCGAGGAACACCGTGGCCATGCCCCCCTCCCCCACCTGGCGCTCGATCGCGTACCGATCCGCCAGTGCGTGGGCCAGCCGTTCGCCGAGAGTGGGCATCGACTCAAGATGGCACGCCGCCTTTCCCGGCACCATGGACCAGACAGCGCCCACCGTGAGCCCGTTTCGTCCGGGCATCACCGTTCGTCCTTCCTATACGGTCGCCACGGGGTTCTGCCTGCCCCGCATCGATCGCCGTAGGTCACGGTGACGTGCACGTCACCGTTCGATCGCGCGGACGACGTCGTTCGCCTGGCCCGATCCAGGGCTGCGGGATGGAGTACTACCTCACGGTGTGGCAAATGGCGGACGTGGGCGGACTGTACGCACAGACGATCGATGCCGCGCGACTCGCGCTGAGCACAGGCGACCGACCGGCCGCCGCCGATGCATTTCACTCGGCGATCGACCTGGCACGCAGCGACTCCGGACTGGAGCGGGAGCTCGCCTCCACGCTGGTCCAACTCGGAAAGCTCGAGCAGGAGCTCGGTCGCCCCACGGAAGCGCAACGACACCTGGTCGAAGCGCTCGAGGTCGGTGAGCGTCTCTACGGCGCCGAGCATTCTTCGCTCGGCCCAGTACTGAACGAGTTGAGCCGGCTGTACATCCGACAGTCGGACCACCGGCGCGCCGAGCAGGTCCTCGAGCGTCTGCTCGGGATCACGCGGGCCAAGGGCGAGGAACATCCCGACGTCGCCACCGCGCTCGCGGGTCTCGCCGTGGCGAAGCGCGGACTCGGCGATGACGCCGCGGCTGAACAGCGGTTCAGAGACGCGCTGCGCATTCGCGAGAAGGTGCTCGCCCCGAATCACATGGCGACCGTCGTCACGATGGAGCAGCTCTCGGAGACGTGCGCGGCGCGCGGCAACGTCGTCGAAGCGCTCGCGCTGCTTCGGCGCGCACTCCCAACGCGCGAAGCGGCGCTGGGTGCCGACCATGCGACGGTAACTTCACTGCGTTCGCGCATCGCGGCGCTCGAGCTTCGCGCCGCGCCGCCGATCGTCGTGGCGCCTGTCGAGGCGCCGCCTCGTGGTCCGAACGACCTGGTCTTCATCTATCAGCCCGAGCCGCCCGCGCCGCGTCGTACGCTCTCGCCGCGCGAGCGGATGGCGACCCCGACGTATTCCGCCGCGGTGGCCGCTGCATCGTTGATGGCATCGCCGATTCAGATGGCTCCGCCGCCGCTGCCCGCCCCCTCGGCGAAGTCGGTTCCTTCTGCGGCGTCGACGCTTGCTTCGCGGCCAGCGGCGTCCGAGCGGACGGCGACTCGCGCGCGCGCGAGCATTCCGACGCCCGTCGCCGACATGGTGATCACCACATCGCCGCGCGATGGCTCGCAGCCGTGGGCGAAGTCGACTGCACTCGACTCGAGCGTCGTGCCGAGCGATGTCGTGCGTGCCGAAGTGGCGTCTGCCCCAGTCGCACCTGTCGCCGTTGCGTCTATCGGGCGGGAGTCCGCCAGCGAGCCGCTTCTCACGGAGCCCGCCGAGCGCTCGTCGAGGACGCGAATCGCCCTTTACGCATCCACTGGCGCCGCGGTGGTTGCGCTCGCGATCGGCGGACTGACGTATCGCTCGGGAGCAGGCGCGGGGCGCAACGACGTCTCCGGCACCCCGCGCGCCGCCGCCGTCGTGACGTCGGCGACGACGAACGCAGCGACCGCGCTCGGCGCGGCGAGCATGGCGGCCGTCGTGCGTCCCGACTCCTTGCGCGCTGTCGCCGCGACACCGGCGCCGATTGCGCCGATCGCACCGGTCGCGCAACGCGCGCCCCAGAGCGCCACGCCGCAGGCGCTGCCAGGCGCGCCTGTCGTTCCGGGCGAGCTGGCCGCCGTGAACATCCCGATCATCGCCACCACCAACGTCGATTCGATGGTTCGTGCATCGACGAAGGTGGGCCGTGAGTCCTACACCGATCAGATGGGCACCACGAGCGCACTCCGCGCGTCGTCGGCCACCGAAGACGCGACCGTGAGGCCTCCCGTGCTCATCGGCCCCGCGCCGCTACCCCGCTTTCCTGACGAGCTTCGCTCGCTGCGCACGGAGGGCGAGGTGGTCGTGCGGTTCCGCGTCGACGAGCACGGACGCGTCGACGTGTCGAGCATGAAGGTGGTGAAGTCGGATCACGAGCTATTCACGGCTGCAGTGCGCACCGTGTTGCCTCGGTTCCGCTTCGAGCCGGCGCGGTCGCCCGGACCGGAGTCGAAGCCGCGTGCCGATTGGGTCGACTTTCGCGCCGAGTTCACGACGAAGAACTGACGTGCTCGTGAGGGTACGCGACCGCCGAAAGTGAGCCGGTAGGCCTTGGTGCAAGCGCCGGCCGACACGCCAGTCGCTCGCGGATGAGCGCGAGCGCTTCCGCTCGCTCGGCGCCGTCGAGCACGAGGCGCGGCGGCCGCACGGTCTCAGTTCCTCGCCCGAGCTCGGCCTGCACGAGCTTGATGAGTTGGACGAACTTGGGCACGGTATCCATCCGCAGGAGCGGGAGAAACCAGTGGTACAGCGCCGTCGCCTCGCTCCACCGGCCCGCGCGAGCCAGTTCGACGACCGCGACCGATTCTTCGGGTAGCGCGTTCACGAGCCCAGCGACCCAGCCCGTGGCGCCGACGGCGATCGCTTCGAGGATCATGTCGTCGAGGCCGGCGAAGACGGCGAGCCGATCGCCGAGGGTCTGGCGCACGGCGGTCACGCGACGCACGTCGCCGCTGGATTCCTTCACCGCGTGCAGGTTGTCGTGCTCGTGGGCGAGCTCGGCGAGTTGCTCGGGCAGGACGTCGGTGCGATAGGCGATCGGGTTGTTGTACAGCATGCACGACAGCGCGGTGGCCGAGATGATCGCGCTGTAGTGGGCGCGTGTCTCGCGCCAGTCGCTGTAGTAGACGTACGCCGGGAGCGCCATGATCCCGCTGCAGCCGGCGTGCTCCGACGCTCGCGCGAGGATGACGCATTCGTCGGTCGAGAGGCCGGCGATTCCGGCGATGACCGGACTGCGCCCGTCGAGCGCGCGAACGCACGTCTCGTTGATGCGCACCTTCTCGTCGAAGGACAGGGTCGCGGCCTCGCCGAGCGATCCGCCGGTGACGATGCCACTGCAGCCACTGTCGGCGAGCCAGAGGACGTGAGTCGCGAGTGCCGCGTGGTCGACGGAGCCGTCGTTGCGGAGTGGTGTCGTGATCGCGGGGAACACTCCGGACCACTGGGACTGCTGCATCGTCATAGGTGCCTCACGGCCTGGCGGCGCGGGGTGCGAGTGGCACCCGCTGGTGGCGAACGGTCAGGACACAGTGTAGTGAGCGTGACCACGGGTGTCAGGCGGCGCTGGGGGGCGAGGCGCCTGTTTGGGATACTTTATCCGAAAACACGGCCACTCGCCAGGGATTGCCTGGCCACCGCGACGGGATACAATATCCAGCATCTCCATTCCTTCTCGCTCCGTCGATCCCGTGCCCCGTCTCCTGCGTCCTCGCGTCATCGTGCCGGCCATGCTCGCCGCGCTCGCACTCCTGATCGTCGCGATGTGGCGCCGCAGCCCGCACCAGACCGCGGTCACCCACGCCGCGCCGCCAGCGCGCGACAGCGCGTCGCGCTTCACCGCTCGACACGCGACGGCACACGACGTCTCCCGCCGGCTCGACGCGAGTGCCCCAACCGTGCGACGAGACGAGCCGGCGGTGTCCGAGACACCGAGGGCGGCGCTCGCGCCCGAGCGCGAGGAGGACGAGGGGGACGAGGAGGCACGCGAACGACCCGACACCATCCTGCCACGAATCACCGTGCCCGCCGGGGCGCACGCCGTCGAACAGCGATCCCCGGGCGCTCGAACTACCGCGCGACTCGTCGAGAGCTTCGACGGCCTGGGCGAGGGATTCGTCGGACCGCAGGGCTCCGTGTCCCTGCGCAATCCCTCCGACAACACGCTCGCGGTCGGACCGGATCACGTCGTCCAGATCGTCAACACGCGCATGGCCATCTTCACGAAGCGCGGACGCCTGTATGACAGCACGGGCAAGGTGCTCTACGGACCCGTCGAGACGAGCAACGTCTTCCGCGGCTTCGGCGGTCCATGCGAGTCGCACAACAACGGCGATGCGGTCGTGCGCTACGACCAGCTCGCCGGACGCTGGCTCATCGTCATGCCGATCTTCTCGCGACTTCCCCTGCGGCCCGACGAGCCGAGCCCCGCTCGCGCTGGCGAACCTCCCAGTCGCAGTGTGCCCGGCCAACCCGACCAGCCCCGGACGGCGGAACGCCTCTACGAGCCGCAGCGACGCGACTCTGGCAGCGTCGTCATCCGCCCCGCGCCATCCGCGAAGGAACGGGGCTCGTATGCCATGTGCTACGCGTTGAGCGTGAGCGCCGACCCGCTCGGAGCGTACTACCGCTACGAGTTCGTTCGGCCGCTGTTCCCCGACTATCCCCGTCCCGCCGTCTGGCCCGACGGCTATTACGTGCCCACCAGCACGGGTGACGACGTGATCCAGAAACAGGCCTGCGTCGTCGATCGGCGTCGCATGCTGCGCGGCGAGAGCGCCACTGAACAGTGTGTCATCATCGACGGCGTCAACTTCCTCAACAACGCCGATCTCGACGGCACGCAGCTTCCGCCGGCCGGCGCGCCGAACCTCATGTTCGCCGCCGGTGGCGCGCAACTGAACAAGATCGTCGAGGACGACGCGATCTTCGCCTGGAGGTTTCACGTCGATTGGGACGACCCGTCGAAGACGCGAGTCGACGGCCCGACGAAGATCCCGGTGGCGCCGTATCACTACCTGTGTGACGGTCAGCTCACGAACTGCGTTCCCCAACCCGGGACGGAGCGCCGGCTCGATGCGCAGGGCGACAAGCTGATGGCTCGGGTCGTGTACCGTCGTCTTGGCCGCCGTCAGGTCATCCTCGCGGCTCACTCCGTGAACACGAGTCTCGGCGGAGGTGGCGTGCGCTGGTACGAGCTCCAACTCGACGCCCGCGGCGCACCCCGGCTGCATCAACAGGGGACCTACGCACCGGACAGCCTCTTCCGCTGGATGCCGAGCGCCGCGATCGACGGCCGCGGAAATATCGGAATAGGCTACTCGTTCGGCGGCCCGTCGGACTTCGTGGGCCAGCGCTTCGCGGCGCGACTCGCCGGCGACCCCAAGGGAACCCTCACGCTTCATGAGACGGTGCTCGCGACGGGCGAAGCGGCGCAGACGAACACGCTTCGTTGGGAAGACTACTCGCAGACGGCGATCGATCCGAGCGACGACTGCACCATCTGGTACGTGGGCGACTACCTGAAGAAGGGCGCGACGAACTACTCGTCGCGCATCGGCGCGTTCCGGTTGCCCGGCTGCGAGGGGACGCGCGCGACGGAGGGAGCATCTCCCTCGCGCCCGCACATCGCGCCGAGGAGAGTCGGCGTCACCGGCGCACGGATCACTGCGTCGCCGTCCCAGCCCAGCAGGAATTCGAGCGCGGGTCCGCACACTCTGCCCTGACACGCCCCCATGCCGGCGCGCGCGTACAGCTTGGCCTGACGCGGGGACCAGTCTCGATACAGCGCACCGTACGCGACGTCCTCACACCGACAGACGATAGTCTCCGCGGTCGGCAGTCGACGCAGCTCATCGCGCAACGCGAACGCGCGATCCATCTCGGCGGCGAGGCGGCGCAGCCGTGCGCGTCGCGCCCTGAGCGGCGACGACGCGGCGCCGCCCTGCTCCGCCGCGCACAGTCCCGCGATCTCGCCTTCCACGAGCGCGAGATCGACGCCGCCGATCCCGGTCGGTTCACCGGCGCAGAAAACCCCCTGCACCGACGTTGCTTGCCGGTCGTCGACACGCACGACGCCGTCCGCGATGCTGCAGCCCACATGGCGAGGCAGCTCCGTGTTCGGCACCAGCCCGAAGCCGACGCACAGCAGGTCGCATGGGATCGCGCGCGACGAGCGACCGTCGGTCATCACCACGGACGTGAGCACCGACGCGCCGCGCGCCTCGGTCACCCACTCCCCCAGGCGATACGGTACACGGAGAAATCCAGCGCGATAGCGCACCGCATCGCGCAGGGCGGCCGGCCGCCGCCACAGCCCCACGGCGAACGACGCCACGCGCCGAGCCGGTGCCTGCTCCGCCACCAGCGCCAGATGCGCACCGGCGTGCACCAGCGATGCAGCGACGGGGAGCAGCAAGGGACCACTGCCCGCAATCACGATCGTCTTCCCGCGCACCGACGCGCCGGCCTTGAGCAACGCTTGCGCGCCTCCCACGCCGATGACTCCGGGAATCGTCCACCCGGGAAACGGAAGAAAGCGCTCGCGCGCTCCGGTCGCGAGCACCAGCGCGCGCGCGCGGAGCTCGCCCGGAGCTCCTGCGCGCTCGAACGCCACCACGAAGCCGTCGCGGTCATCGCGATGCAGATCGAACACGGTGCTTTCCGCCAGCACCCGTGCGCCAGACCGCTCGAGGCGCGCGAGCCATCGGATCGCGCCGGTCGGCGCGGCGGCGCCCGGTCGATGACGCCAGATCTGCCCGCCGACGTTCGGGCTCTCATCCACGATGACGACACGCGCCCCTGCTTCGGCAGCACGCGTCGCCGCCGCGATGCCGGCGGGTCCGGCGCCGATCACCGCGACGTCGGCGTCGAATTCTCGATTCGAGGCGCTCATGCGCCATCACCCCCGGTTTCGACGCGCATCCCGTTCGCGACGAGCACGAGACACGCGCGCCGGTGGGCGATCCCATCGATCGTCACGCGACACTCGTGACAGATCCCCATGCCGCAGAGCGGTCCGCGCGGCTCACCACGCACCGAGCGTCGGAATCCCCACGTGCCCGCGTTCAGCATCGCCGCCGCGACGCTGGTACCGGCGCCCGGATGCATCGCCACGCCATCGACGTGCATGACGATGCCCGCGGTGGGACCATCAGCCACGATCGTCCTCCCGCGCCTGCATCAATGCACCGTGGCCGCCGCGATCGCCCGGGTCGGCGCGAATGGCGTCGCGTCGATCGGCGGCTCGCGTCCCGCGACGAGATCCGCGATGAGCCGTGCCGTGCCGAGTGACGTCGTGATACCGAGACCCTCGTGCCCTGCGGCGATCCAGAGCCCGCGAGTCTCCGGCCACGCGCCGACGAGCGGCAGCTTGTCCGGCGTCGCCGGGCGGAATCCGGTCCATGTCCGCACGACAGACAGTGCCGCGAGCGCCGGCATGTACGCGATCGCTCGCTCGAGCATCCGCGAAAGGATCCGTCGGTTCAGCGACGCGTCCCATCCCACGAGCTCGCGCGAGGAACCGACGAGCACCTGGTGCGTCGCTCGCGGCTGCACGTTGAACGCGACGGACTCCGTGGTCATCGTGTGCGCGCTCGCCAGGTAGCCGAGCTCCACGAGCTGATGACGAACGAAGCCCGGATGGCGGTCGGTGATGGCGAGGTGCCCCTTTCGTGGCACGATCGGGAGCGCGGTGGTGAGCCGCGGCGCGTCGGCACCGGCCGCATTGACGATCACGTCCGCTCGAAGCACCGTGGCGCCGCAGTGTACGGCGTGATCGGAGATGCGGTCGACACGGACGCCTTCGCGCAACGTGGCGCCGCTCTCCCGCGCCTGCTCGATGAGCCAGAGCGTGGCGCTCGGCTGATAGACGACACCGTCGCCCGGCACGAGCAGTCCGCCGGCGAGCCCAGGCCGGAGCTGCGGCTCGAGCATCGCCAGCTCGCGCGGTCCGAGCACCTCGCTCGCGATTCCTTCGCGCGCGCAGAGCGCGTGCTTCGCTCGCACCGCGTCGAGCTCGGACTCGTCCGAAGCCACCCAGATCGTACCGCACGGCTCGTGCTCCACCGCGGGCGGGAGCTCGCGGGCGAGCGCTCGCCACAGCTCCGTGGACAGTCGCGTGAGGGCGAGCTGCGCGGAAGAGTCGTCCATGACGACGAGATGCCCCATGCCGGCCGAGGTGCTCCCCCCCGCCGCATACCGTGCATCGAGCAGGAGCACGCGGAGTCCGTCGCGCGCCAGAGCGTGTGCGCACGCCGCGCCGACGATGCCGGCGCCGACGACGATCGCATCGTGCCGCGAAGTCAGATCGCCCACCATCGTCACGCGTCGCCGAACCCACAGCGGAACGGATCGAGCGGATCGAACCGCAGCGTCGACTCGGACGTGATGAAGGCCGTGCCACGAACGTGCGGCACCAGCTCCTCGCCCGCCCCTTCGGTGAGCCATCCCGTGAACAGGCTGCCCGTGATGCTCTCCTGCCGCCAGACCTGCCCGATCGCGAGACGGCCGCGCGCGTGCAGCGCGGCCATCGTCGCCGACGTGCCCGTGCCGCACGGCGAGCGATCGTACTCCCCGCCCGAGCAGAGGACGTAGTTGCGCGCATCGGCGTCCGGACGCGTGGGTGATGCGGAGATCTCGATGTGATCGATGTCCGCCCCCTCGGCGCCAGTGATCCCGGCGGCACGGATCGCATCCTGGATGGCCTGGGTGAATCGTGCGAGCTCGCGCACGCGGTCGAGCCCGAGCGGCACCACCTCCGTGTGCGTGATGAAGAACCAGTTCCCGCCATACGCCACGTCGCCGACCACGGTCCCGTATCCGGGCACCTCGACCGTCACGTCACGCGCGTGCAGGCGCGCGGGCACGTTCTCGATCGTCACCGCGCCATCGTGCTCCAGCTCTGCGGTCACGCGTCCGACCGGTGTGTCGAAGTGGTGGCGGCCCACGCCGAGCCGGTCGAGGAACGCGAGCGTCCGTACCACCCCGATCAACCCGTGTCCGCACATCCCGAGATATGTCCCGTTGTTGAAGAAGACGATTCCGGCGAGCGCGCTTTCGGTCACGGGCGGCGTGAGCAGCGCGCCGACGACTGCGTCGTGGCCGCGCGGCTCGCACACGACAGCTCGACGGAGATGGTCGAATCGTGCGCGCAGGTCGTCGCGCCGCTCAGCCATCGTCGCGCCAGCTGGCTGGGGCCACCCGTCGATGACGACGCGCGTCGGCTCGCCTTCGGTATGCGAATCGATGACGCGAATGGCGAGCGGTACACTCTCGTTGATCACACGCGCGCGCGACTGTGCCGCGCCTGCGGCACTCGTTCCTTCTCGAGAAAGTCGCGCAACGCTCGGCCCGCGCCGAGGATGTGCTCGCGCAGCAGCTCGCTCGCGCGCCGCGCATCGCGCTTCCGCACGGCGGACAGGATGGCCCGATGCTCTTCATTCGCCCGCAGCTCGCCGTGCGTCAGCGCGAGCTGCATGCGCAGGTACCGATCACACTGCTGGTGAAGCTTCTGCGCGACGCCGAGGGTGAATGGGCGGTCGGCCGGGGCGAACAGCGTGGAGTGAAACTGCCAGTTCATCTCGCCCCACGCGGCGACGTCGCCGTTCCGTAGCGCGGTCTCGTACGCGTCGAGGATCTCCTTCGCACGCGTGACATCCTCGTTCTCGATCCGCGGGATGGCGCGGCGGAAGAGGTCGAGCTCGATCAGCGTTCGCAGCTCGAACAGCTCCTCGATCTCCTGGAGCGACAGCGTCGAGACGACTGCGCCGCGGTGTGGATTGAAGGTGACGAGCCCTTCGGCCTCGAGCTGACGCAGTGCCTCCCGCACCGGGATGCGACTGACGCCGAGATCCTCGGCGATCGCGTCCTGCCGCAGGGGCTCTCCCTCGGGATAGGCGCCGTGGAGGATGCGCTCACGGAGCGCATCGGCGGTCATCCCCGTGAGCGTCTGCCGTTTGATCGGGAGGATCCGCGCCACGTTCGCGCTGCGGGTGGGGGGCGTGGCGGGCGATGGTGGCGTCCGTGATGCGCTCGCCGCCTTGTGCTTGGCTTTCGCTGGTCGGACGGTGACGCGTTCGCTCGGGACTCGTGGCATGCGATGCTCGGGACGGAGAAGGACTCTTGCGTGGCAGTTTGGGATACTGTATCCAATAGCGCAAGACCGCGCGTGCTCCCGCCAATCTGCTACCCGAGCCCGATGACCGCCAAACTTCTCCTCTTCGCCGCGCTCGCGGCGGCCACCCTGTTCTTTCTGGTCGTACTCGTCCGCGACGTGTGGCGTCCGGCCTCGACGGCCGGCGAGCCGCGAGCTCCCAACGCTGCCGGCATGGCGACGGGCTTCGTCGCCAACTTCTTCGACACGCTCGGCATTGGTTCCTTCGCCACCACGACGGCGATCTTCCGCCACTGGCGTCTCGTGCCCGATGAACGCATCCCGGGCACCCTGAACATCGGGCACACGCTCCCGACCATCGCGCAGGCGTTCATCTTCACCACGCTGGTTCCAGTCGAGCCGCGCACTCTCATCGCGATGCTCGTCGCCGCCGTCCTCGGCGCCTGGCTCGGCGCGGGCGTGGTCGCCCGCCTTCCGCGGCGCCACGTGCAGCTCGGGATGGGACTGGCGCTCATCGGCGCGGCGGCACTCACCGCCGCGCAGGCGCTCGGGGCCATCCCCGGTGGCGGGATTGCGCTCGGTCTGACAGGGACGCGCTTCGTCATCGGCGTCGTGGGCAACTTCGTGCTCGGCGCCCTCATGACAATCGGCATCGGGCTCTACGGGCCATGCCTCATCCTGGTCGCGCTCCTCGGCATGGACCCCAAGGCGGCGTTTCCGATCATGATGGGCTCATGCGCCTTCCTCATGCCGGTGGCCAGCGCACGCTTCGCACGCTCGGGCGCGTTCGACGTGCGCGCCGCACTCGGGTTGCTGGCCGGTGGTCTTCCCGCCGTGCTCATCGCGGCGTTTCTCGTCAAGTCGCTTCCGCTCACGGCGGTGCGATGGCTCGTGGTGGTCGTGGTGATCTACACGGCGGTCACCCTGCTCCTGGCGGCGCGGCGCGAGCGCTGGGCGCAGATCGCGGTGCGCGCCGAAGCGGAGGCGGCGACATGACGATGCACATGCGACGGCGCTCGAGCGCGCAGGTCACCGCGCTCCTGCTCATGGGCGTCATGCCGCTCGCGGCGCAGAATACGTCGCCGACCCCTCGCGCCGACACCGTCGTGAGCGCGGCGCGCGCACCGCGCTCGAACTACGTGCCCAAGTCGTCCCGCGCGGATACCCTGCGCGGCTCCTTCTCGACGCCAGGACGGCGTTGGTGGGACGTCACGTTCTACGATCTGCACACCGCCATTCGTCCGGCGGATAGCAGCATCGCGGGATGGAACGCGATCACCTACCGCGCCGTCGAGTCGCCGGCGTCGCCCGTCGAGATGCAGGTCGACCTGATGGAGCCACTCGTCGTCGACAGCATCGTGCAGAGCGGCCACACCCTTCGTGCGCGCCGCGACGGGAATGCGTACTTCGTGGCGGTCGCTCCGCTCCGCGTCGGGAGTCGTGCCACGATCGTCGTGCACTATCACGGACGGCCTCGCATCGCTCTGAATCCACCGTGGCAAGGCGGATTCACCTGGACCACCGATAGTCTCGGCCGCCCGTGGATCGTCACCACCGATCAGGGGATGGGGGCGTCGGTCTGGTGGCCGAACAAGGACACCCAGGCCGACGAACCGGACAGCCAACGTGTCGCGCTCACGGTTCCCGATCCGCTGCTCGACGTCTCGAACGGCCGACTGCGCAGCACGCGACACAATGCGGATGGCACCACCACCTACGAATGGTTCGTCGTCAATCCCATCAACAACTACGCGATCGCCGTCGCGGCCGGCTCGTATGCGCACTACAGCGACGTCTATCATGGATTGCGCGGCGCTCTGACGCTCGACTACTGGCCGCTCGACTACCATCTCGCGGACGCACGACGGCAGTTTCCGCAGTCGCGATCGATGCTACAGTGTTTCGAGGACTGGTTCGGTCCGTACCCATGGTACGAGGACGGGTACAAGCTCATCGAAGTGCCCAACACGGGCATGGAGCACCAGAGCGCCGTCTCATACGGCAACTGGTTTCAGAACGGCTACCGGAAACGCGACGGCTCCGGCACCGGGCTCGGGCTCACCTGGGATTTCATCATCGTGCACGAGAGCGCGCACGAGTGGTTCGGCAACAACATCACCGCGAAGGACAACGCCGACATGTGGGTGCACGAGAGCTTCGCGAACTATGCCGAGGGGTTGTACACCGAGTGCCTGTTCGGGAAGGATGCCGGTGCGCGGTACATCATCGGCAACCGTCGCGGGATCCGAAACGATCGCCCCATCATTCCGCCGTACGACGTCAACGACCAGGGCTCGGGAGACATGTATCCCAAGGGCGGCGAGATGCTGCACACCATCCGCCAGCTGGTCGACGACGACGCGAAATGGCACGACATTCTACGCGGCCTGAATCGTACCTTCTGGCATCGCACGGTGACGGGCAGTCAGATCGAGCGCTACATCAGTGAGCGCGCCGGTCGAGATCTGGGCGGCGTCTTCGATGAATATCTGCGCACCACGATGGTGCCGGCGCTCGAGTATCGGATCGTCGGTGATACGCTCGCCTACCGATGGGCCGACGCGGTGCCGGGCTTCGACATGCCGGTCAAGGTGACACTCACCTGGCCCGAGCTCGCGTGGATCCATCCGATCACGAAGTGGCAGCGCGTGCGGGTGAAGCTGCCGAACCCGTCGGACTTCCGCGTCGATCCCAACTTCTACGTCGTTGCGCGCCACGTCGACGCGCCGGCGCCGCGCTGACGCACGAGACGCTCGGCCGCGTGCGCAAGCTGGCGCATGGCATCATAAGAGGCGCGGGTGCGCGAGATCGCTTCGATGAAGGCACTGATCGCGGACCTCGACGCACGCCGGTACACGTGCTCGATTCCATCGCGAGCAAACGAATCACAGCGTCACTCGGCGGAGCAGTTGCGCATTGATCGCCACGATCACCGTGCTCGCCGACATCAATACCGCCCCGATCGCCGGCGAGAGCACGAATCCCCATGGCTCGAGCACGCCGGCGGCGAGTGGGATCGCCACGATGTTGTAGCCCGCTGCCCACCAGATGTTCTGCATCATCTTCCTGTAGCTCGCGCTGCTGAGCCGGATGATCCGCGGGACATCTCGCGGGTCGCTTCGCACCAGCACGATGTCCCCGGCTTCCACGGCGACGTCAGTTCCCGCACCGATGGCGATTCCCACGTCTGCCGTCACGAGGGCCGGCGCGTCGTTCACCCCGTCACCCACCATGGCGACGCGCTTTCCGGCCCGCTTGAGCTCCTCGATCTTCGCCGCCTTCTGGTCCGGGAGCACCTCCGCGAACACCGTATCGATCCCGAGCTCCTTGGCGACCGCCTGCGCGACAGCGGTCGCGTCGCCCGTCATCATCACGACCTCGATCCCCTGCGCGTGAAGCGACTGGATCGCCTCCAGAGATTCCGGACGGACCACGTCTGCGAGAGCGAAGGCGGCGAGTACGGTTGCTTGGTCCGCGAGGTAGATCGTCGCCTGCCCGCGCTCCGACGCCTGTGAGACGGCCTGGAGCAGGCGATCCGGTGTGGATAATCCGAGCGTCTGCAAGAGCGCCGGACCGCCCATGTACAGCTCTCGGCCATCCACCCGCGCCTTCGCACCCTTGCCCGGAATTGCTTCGAACGCCTCGCCGGCGCGCATTTCGAGGCCGCGGTCACGGGCACCCTTCACGATCCCCTGGGCGATCGTGTGCTCTGAATCGGCTTCGACGGACGCCG
Organism: bacterium; assembly: GCA_039933415.1. Classification (GTDB taxonomy): domain Bacteria; phylum Gemmatimonadota; class Gemmatimonadetes; order Gemmatimonadales; family Gemmatimonadaceae; genus AG11. Next base: position 3,332 of record JBDTOD010000085.1, on the reverse strand, counting down.
CGAGGCGGAGTGCTTCGTCGGGCGAGAGTCCCTCGGCCGTCGTGATGTTCACGACGCCGAACTCCCCTTTCGTCAGCGTCCCGGTCTTGTCGAAGACCACCGCGGTGACGTTTCGCGCCTCCTCGAGACCGCGGCGATCACGCACGAGGAGCCCGTTTCGCGCGCCGAGTGTCGTGGAGATGGCAATCACGAGCGGGATCGCGAGCCCGAGCGCGTGGGGGCAGGCGATGACGAGCACCGTCACCACGCGTTCGATCGCGAAGGACACGTCGCCGGGCCTCACGATGAACCACGTGATGAAAGTGACGGCGCCCGCGCCCAAGGCGACGAGCGTGAGGATGAATGCGGCCCGGTCGGCGAGTGCCTGGGCGCGCGACCGGGAGCTCTGTGCCTGCTCCACCAGTCGCACGATGCCGGCGAGGGCCGTGTGCTCGCCGCTGCCGGTGACGTCGATGCGCAGGGAGCCGGAGCCGTTCACCGTCCCCGCGATCACCTTGCTGCCCTCCTTCTTGTCGACCGGCTGCGACTCGCCCGTGATCATGGACTCGTTCACCGCGCTCGCACCCTGCTTGAGGATGCCGTCCGCCGGGATGCGCTCCCCCGGGCGCACGAGGACGAGGTCACCTTCCCGCAGTTGATCGATCGGGACATCCTCTGTCGCATCACCGACCACCCGCGTCGCCGAGCTCGGAAGCAGCTTCGCCAGTTCCTTCACTGCTCCCTGCGCCTGCGAGATCGACCGCATCTCGATCCAGTGGCCGAGGAGCATGATGGTGACGAGGGTGGCGAGTTCCTCCCAGAGCGGCATTCCGGGATAGCCGAGCGCCACGACGGCGCTGAACACGAACGCCACCACGATCGCCAGCGTGATCAGCGTCATCATCCCGGGCAGGTGATCCTCGAGCTCCCGCACCGCACCCTTCAGGAACGGCTCGCCGCCGTACAGGAAGACAGCGGTACCGAACAGCGCGGGGATCCACGTCGCACCCGGGAAGTGCGGTGGCGCGTAGTCGAACGCGCGCTGGAGCATGTGACCCCAGACGAGCGTTGGAATCGTGAGCGCAAGCGAGATCCAGAACTTGTCGCGAAACATCGCGACGCTATGGCCGGCGTGCTTGTCGTGCCCGGCATGCTCATCGTGCGCGGCGGCGTGCTGATCGGGAGCCGATGGGTGGGCGCCAGCGTGTGCGTCGGTCTGGCCTCCGGAATGTTTTCCGGGGTGCTCGTCAGCCATCATTTCGCCTCCACGTAGTGCCGGGCCTTGGTGGCGAGATACGCTGGCATCGCGGCGTGCAACTGCGCGCCAGTCAGCCCCGCCATGTGACTGAGTTCCTGGCGAATCGAGTCACTCGTCGCGCCCCAATCCATGTTCGGCCACAGGTGCGTGCCTTGCTGTGCGCGCGCCCATTGGGTCAATCAGGACAAACGCGGGAGCGCTGGCGGCACCGCGCAGTGACGATCGGAAGGACGACTCGACTGCTGTCCAGTCGCCCTCGGGTGTCTAGTCGCGCTCGTCGCCGGGCTCGAGCTCCGCGCCGCCACCGCCGGCTGAGCCGAACTTCGGAGCGGTGAACCAACCCTTCACGGTCGTGCGCGGGGGATTCGGTGCAATGGCATCCGGATACTCGTTGGCTGCTGCCTTCGTATTCGACTGCGCCTTCGCGGCGGCGTCCTTCGACGCATCCGGCTTGCGTATTCGGCGTGACATGTTTCCTCTGACGCTCGTTGACTGCCGGTTGACGTCGCCTGATCGGCGACGAGATCGCGCGGCGGTGATGCGTGATGCGAGCTATTGGGCATGCATCGATCGCGCCAACCTCGGAGAATGCGCACGGCGTTCTTCTTCCTCACGCGGCCCCGGAAGGCGGCATCGATCGTGCACGCCGATAGTGCACCCGTCGTTCGACATCAGTCGGCCGCGGCGCAGAGGCACACTCATGCGGCGACGTGTCAACGAATTCGAAGAGCTCCATTCCCGCAGCGCGGCACCCCGATGAGTGGCGTGGAAGACGGCCCCTACTGCAAGCGCGCGCATCGCGATTGGCGGGTCTGCGCCGCCGCCGTAATCATGGCCGGTGCGATGATCATCTCGTACTGACGGAGAATCTCGCCAACCGGCCAGCCTTTCAACGCCTGCCGCCAGCGTCGCACTCCATCCGTTGATAGTCGCATAACGCTGTCGCCTCCAACCCCGCTTCCGCATGTCCTCGATGCACCGCACCATATCCGGCCACATCATCGTGCAGCACCTCGGCACGGACGCATTGATGATCGATCCGGTGTTGCTCGCCCAACGCGGCCGAAGCGCACGCACCCTGGTGAAGGAAGGTGCACTCCGCCTGACGCTGATGGGCCTCGCCGCCGGTGGCGACCTCCCTGCGCACAGCACGGACAATCCTGTATCGATCCAGGTGCTGAATGGCGACGTCACGTTCTACGCGCTCGACGAGCAGTACGTGCTCGCCGCCGGCGACGTGCTGGTCTTCGCCGCGCGCGTCGAGCACGCTGCCCGGTCGGTGCACGGAGCGCTCTTCCTGCTCACCGTGGCGCACATGTCGTCCGCTGTAGAGACGACTCCGGCGATGCCGACGGCCCCGGTGCACCATCTCCTGAGTGACTCGGCCCGAGCGCGGTGGCTCGACGACGGCGGAGCGCCGCGCCCGCCGGCGGATCTGCTGGATCAAGGACAGGGTTCGTAGCCCGCCGCACGACGGAACGCGGATGCAACTACCGGTATGACGCGTAGGCGCTGCCTCGGCGGAAGTAAACACGTCCCGCGCGGCTCGCTCCGGCGGGGGCCGCGTCATTGGCGGGCGACTTGCGCCTCGGACGATTGATCATGCGGTACGACTCCAATCGCGTGACGCTGTCCGCAACCAGCGACATCACCTCCAGGGAAGACGTCGGGGCGCGGTTTGCCGCATACGGATGGCACGGGCAGCACGAGGAAGGTCCTCGCATACCAGCAGGCAGTCGGCGGATATCGCGCCGATGACTATTTGGGCACATCCTGACCCGGAGACATTCAATGCAGATGGGCATGATTGGGCTTGGCCGCATGGGCGCCAACATGGTGCGTCGTCTCATGCAAGGAGGCCACTCGTGCGTCGTGTTCGACGTACAACCGAAGGCAGTGAAGGCGGCCGCCGCCGAGGGCGCGACCGGTACAGCCACCATGGCCGACTTCGTCGCGTCGCTTGCGACGCCGCGCGTCGTGTGGCTGATGGTGCCGGCAGCGGTCGTCGACGAGACGCTCGATGAACTGCTTCCGCGGCTCAGTGCGGGCGACGTCGTCGTGGACGGTGGCAACTCCTACTATCGCGACGATTTGA
>JBDTOD010000084.1:0-19590 GCA_039933415.1 bacterium | reverse complement strand
GCGAGCGACGAGAAGCCACTCCCGCCGGAGCTCCTCGCCGAGCTGAAAAGGCATCGGTGGGATCGGAAGACCACGGAGTGGTCGCAGTAGAGGGATGCTGGATGCGGGATTGCGGGATTGCGGGATGCGCACCCACCCCGCACCCCGCATCCCGCACCCTCACGCCGCCTTCCGATACGTCGTCCCCACCATGTCGGAACGTCGCCACGACGCGGCCCACTCCGGGTGCGTCGCCATGAGCCGTCGAAGCAACACTAGAGAGACGAGCGCCGTCGATCCGAGCACGACGAAGCCGAGCTGAAACGAGCCGGTGGACTGCTTGAACTGTCCGAGCATCGTCGGCAGGATGAAGCCACCCAGACCTCCAACCGCGCCCACCATTCCGGTCGCGATGCCGATCTGCTGTCGGAAGCACTGCGGCACGAGCTGGAACACCGCACCGTTGCCGAGGCCGAGGCAGACCATTGCCGTCACCAGGACGGCGACCATCGACGTCAGACCCGGAATCCGCGACGCCGCCAGATACATCAAGGTGATTCCGCCGAGCAGCACGGAGAGGAGGTGCACGCCGCCGATGCGATCGGCGACGTATCCGCCGACCGGGCGGAGCGCGCTGCCGGCCAGTGCCGCGAGCGCGGTGAGATAGCCCGCCGTCACCGCCGCCACGTGATACTGGTCGCGCAGCAGCAACGGCATGAAGCTGCTCAGGCCGACGTAGCCGCCGAACGTGACGCTGTAGAAGAGACAGAACCACCACAGCTCGGGCACGCGCAGCACGGCGAGGTAGCTCGAGACCGATTGCGGCGCGGCGCGGTTCGGACTGTCCTTCGCCAGGAGGGAGAAGACGACGAGCACGAGCGCGAGCGGGATCATCGTGAGCGCGAGCACGTTGTGCCAGCCGACGACTGCTGCGATGCGCGGTGCGACGAGGTTCGCGACGACGGTGCCGCTGTTTCCCGCCGCGGCGATTCCCATCACCAGCCCCTGCCGCTCGGGCGGATACCACCGGCTCGCCAGTGGAAGCACAACGGCGAACGACGCGCCCGCCACGCCGAGCATCAGCCCAACGCTCAGCAGCACGGTGAGCGAGGTGCCCGCCTGCCATCCGATCGCCAGCGGCACGAAGAGCAGGAGCAGCATGCCGATCCCGACGCGTCGTCCACCGAAGCGATCGCTCAACAGCCCGAGCGGGATGCGCATCAGCGATCCACTGAGGATCGGGATCGCCACCATCAGACCTTTCTGGGCTGGACTCAGTCCGAGGCTCTCGCTGATCGACACGCCGAGCGCGCCGAGCAGTACCCAGATCATGAAGCTCAGGTCGAAGTGCAGGAAGGCGGCGAACACCGTCGGCTTGTGGCCGACGGCCGGCGTTCCGACATCAGCGGGCTGGGTGATCTTTTGGGGAGTCGTCACGAAGTCTGCCTGCCGGAATCGTGAGCGCGATGTGCGGCGAGGTATGTGCCGACGGCGGTGACGAGCGGTCGCATCCTCGTCGGCGATGCGACGACGTGCGGTGGCGCGCCATGGTCCTGCAATGCGATGGAGCAGGTGGGGCCGATGGAGCCGACGACGGTGCGGTGTTGAAGCGCGTGCAGCAGCGCCGCGCTGCGATGCATGTGCACTCCCACTTCGAACAGGTGCCGCACCTGGACCTGATTCGTGAACGCGATCGCGTCGATCGCACCGTCGATGAGCTGCCGCACGAGCTCCTCGATGGGGCCGACATCGTCAGGCAGTCGCCACTCGTACGAGCGTACTTCTTCCACCCACGCGCCGCGCGCCCGCAGCGCGTCCACGAGTGCGGAGTTGCCACCGCCGTCGTGCAGCAGCGCCATCCCCGTGCCGGCCACGAGCGACGCGGGAAGCACCTCGAGCAGTTCGGCAGTGGTATGCGGCGCACGCGCATTGACGCGCACGGCAATGCCATGCTTCCGCAGCACGGCCGCCGGCTTGGGTCCGCGGCAGACGGTCGTCATGCTGGAGAACGCCTCGACCAACGCGTCGAGCAGCCCGAGGGTGCGCGCCTGGTCCAGCATCGCCAACACGCCGGCACCGGTGAGGAACACGACGATCTCGCAGCGCCGTTGGCGCATGTCGTCGATCAGCGCGGGGAGCAACCCGCGGACGTCGACGTGAACTTCGGTGACCGCGGGCGCGCACACTGGCACACCCCCCTCGCGGCGCACGAGGTCGGCGAGCTCGCTCGAGAGGCGCGCTTCCAGCAGCGCGATCCGCGCACCCTCGAGCAGGCTCATCGCTCGTCGCTCCATTCCTGCCCTGAGACGACTGACACGATCACGCGCCGGTCGGGCGTCAGCTCCGTGCGATACGTTCGCAGCGATCGACAGCTGTTGCCGAGCGGGGTGCCCGTCGCGAGATCGAACTTGCTGGAGTGAAGTGGGCAGATGATCTTGCCGTCGCCCATCATCCCGTCCGCCAACAGGCCGGCCTTGTGAGGACAGCGGGCCTGCGTGGCGTACACGACGTCGTCGCGCGTGCGGAACACCGCGATCTCCCGCGTGCCCACCATGAACGTCTGTCCCTCGCCTGGAGGGATGCGCTCGATCGAGCCGAGGTCGAAGTGACCGGTCGCGCCGGTCAACGTACACGTGGGTGTCATTCCGGTCGCTCCCACGTCGACGCCGGACCCGACACCACGCCGACCGGCTCGAGCAGGTCGGCGAACTGCGACGGGTGCACGGGATCGACGGCTTCCTGCCACGGATCCACGTACGCATCCACGGCCGCGCCGATCGCCGCGTCGAGTGCGTCGCAGAGTCCCTCGGAATCGTCGACCAGGATGCTGCGCAGCTTCTCGATGCCGACGCGCGGCACGAAATCGTACGTGCGCTCCAGGTACTTCGCGTGCTCGCGGTAGTACTGCATGAAGCGTCCCATGTACCTGAGCACCGCGTCGTGGGAATCGACCACGACGAGGATGTCGCCCTTGCGCACGTGACCGCCCGCGGCGCCGCCGACGTAGATCTCCCACTTGCCGCCGTCGATCGCAACCGCGCCCACGTCCTTCGTCGTCGCCTCGGAGCAGTTTCTCGGGCAGCCGGCGGTCGCCAGCTTGAGCTTGGCTGGAGTCTCGATCCCCTGATACCGCCGCTCGATCTGGATGCCGAGCGTGGTGCTGTCACCGACGCCGTACCGGCAGTACTCCGAGCCGATGCAGGTCTTGCACGTGCGGAACGACTTCGTGTACGCATGGCCCGACGGCATCCCGAGCTCGCGCCACATCGACGGCAACTCGTCCTTGCGCACGCCCACGAGATCGATGCGCTGTCCGCCGGTGATCTTCACCATCGGGACGGCGTACTTCTCGGCCACGTCGGCGATGCGGCGCAGCTCGGCTGCCGTCGTCACGCCGCCGAAAATACGCGGGACCACGGTGAACGTGCCATCCTTCTGCACGTTCGCGTGCACGCGATCGTTGATGAACCGCGCGTCGCGCTGGTCGTCGTATTCGGCGCCCCAGATCGTCCGCAGCAGGGATGAGAGCCCGACCTTGCTGCCCGGATCCTCGTGTCCTCCCGCGAGCTGCGCGAACACGGCGGACACGCTCTTGAGCTGCCGCTCTCGCACCGCCTCGACGAGATCCGACTTGCTGAGCGGCACGCCGGGCACGTAGAAGTGCACGGACGGATCCTCACGTACGGAATCACCCGCCGCGAGCTCGAGCACCTGCTGCACCTGCGACTTGCACGCGCCGCAGCCGAGCCCCGCGCGCGTCGCCTCGCAGAGCGACTTGAGTGTGCAGTGTCCCGCCTCCACCGCCGTCACGAGCGCGCCCTTCGACACGCCGTTGCAGTTGCAGATCTGCGCCGAGCTCGGAAGGTCGGCCACGCCAGTCGCGCTCTCCGCAGCGCTGAGTTGGAAGAGCAGCTCCGCGCGATTGTCCGGGAGCTCCGACCCGCGATCGAACGCCTGCAACAGCATCGGCGCAGCACTGGCGTCGCCGAGCAGGATGGCACCGCCGAGGCGGCCGTTGCGCACGATGATCTTCTTGTAGATGCCGCGCGTCGGTTCGCTGTACGTCACGACCTCGTCGCTCGCGCTGGCTGGCTCCTGGTCACCCATCACCGCCAGGTCGACCCCCATCACCTTGAGCTTGGTCGAGACGCGCGAACCGGTGTAGACCGCGTCGGGTACGCGGCCAGAGAGCCGATCGGCGAGCGCCTTCGCCTGCTCCCACAGCGGCGCGACGAGACCGTAGAGCTGTCCGCGATGCTGCGCGCATTCGCCAATGGCGAACACGCTCGGGTCGCCCGGGCATCGCAGCTCGTCCGTGACCACGATGCCGCGCTCCACGAGAAGTCCTGCATCGAACGCGAGCGAGACGTTCGGCCGGATGCCGGCCGAGACGACGACCATGTCACACGGCAGCGTCGTGCCGTCGGCGAACGCGAGGCCTTCCACGCGATGCTCGCCGAGTACCTCGGAGGTCAGCTTGTCGAGATGCACCGTGACGCCCATTCCTTCCAGCGTCGCCTTGAGCAGAAGGCCGGCGGGCGAGTCGAGCTGCATCTCCATCAGGTGCGACCGGATGTGCACCACGTGCACGTCGAGCCCGCGCTCGAGCAGGCCGCGCGCCGCCTCCAGTCCGAGCAGTCCGCCACCGATCACGGCGGCGGTGCGCGCTTTGGGCACGTATGAGATCATGCGGTCGCAGTCCTCGAGCGTGCGGAAGGCGAACAGACCCTCTTTCATGTCAGTGCCGTGGCTGCTCAGTCCCTTGAGCGGGGGCACGAAGGGGCTGCTTCCGGTCGCGAGCACGAGCACATCGTATGGCTCGATGACGTGACCGTCGCCGTGCACGAGCTTGGCGTCGCGGTCGATTGCGTGCACGCGCACCCCCGCGTGCAGAGTGACATCGTTGCGCGCGTACCAGTCGAGCGGATTGATGAATGTGTCCTCGACCGCCTGCGAGCCGGCCAGGATGCCCGAGAGCATGATGCGGTTGTAGTTGCCGTGTGGCTCATCGCCGAACATCACGATGTCGTAGCGGTCGTCGGCGCCGCGCGAGATGAGCTCCTCGACGAAGCGAGCGCCCACCATGCCATTGCCGACGACGACGAGCCGCTGCTTCACGGGCCCTTCGACGACCAGGCTCTCGAGGTGCTTCATACGCTGATCACTCCTTGGCGTGCGGACTGCGCCTCGAGCCGGACAGCGCACACCTTGAACTCCGGCATGCGGCTCATCGGATCGAGCGCGGGGTTGGTCAAACGGTTGATCGAAGCGACGCCGCCCCAGTGGAAGGGGACGAAGACGGTGTCCTCGCGGATGTCGCGCGTGAGGCGCGCCCGCGCGGTGGCGGTGCCGCGTCGCGTGACGAGGCGCACCAGCGTGCCGTCGATGATGGCCGCACGTTTGGCGGCCACCGGATGGATCTCTGCGTGCGGCTCCGGCGAGATGCGCGTGAGTCGCTCGATGCGACGCGTCTGCGTGCCCGACTGGTATTGCGTGAGCACTCGGCCCGTCGTGAGATAGAGCGGGTACTCGGCGTCGGGTTCTTCGGCCGGGGCCTGGTGCCGCACGGCATGGAACCGCGCGCGTCCGTTCGGCGTGGCGAACCGCTCGGCGAAGATGCGCGGAGTGCCGGGATGATCCTCGGACGGGCAGGGCCAGAACACACCCTGCTGCGCGTCGATCTTGTCGTACGTGATGCCGGAGTAGTCGGCGACGCCGCCCGCGGTCGCGCGCCGAAGCTCGTCGAACAGCTCGCCCTTGCTCGAGTATTCGAACTGCGCGCCGCAACCGAGCCGCTCTGCGATCGCGTGGATGATCTCGTCGTCCGCGCGGACGCCGACGGGCGGCTCGGCGATCGCGCGCCGACGGATCACGCGGCCCTCGAGGTTCGTCATCGTGCCCTCTTCTTCGCTCCACTGCGCACTCGGCAGCACCACGTCGGCGAGCGCCGCGGTCTCGGAGAGGAAGAAGTCGGCGACGATGAGCAGGTCGAGCCCGCGAAGGCGCTGCTCGACGTGCATGGCGCGCGGCGCGGAGACGACCGGATTCGAGCCGATGATGATCAGCGCGTGGACGCCTCCTTCCTGGCCCATCCCGTCGAGGAGCTCATAGGCGGACACACCCGCGCCAGGAATGTCCTCCGGGGCGACGCCCCAGACCGCCGCGACGTGCGCGCGCGCGGCGGGATCCGTGATGCTCCGATAGCCGGGAAGCTGGTCGGCCTTCTGGCCATGCTCGCGGCCGCCCTGACCGTTCCCCTGTCCGGTGATCGTGCCGAATCCGGCGAACGCCTGGCCGCGCTTTCCGAGCGCGAGCGCAAGGTTGATGAAGGCGAGGGTGTTGTTCACCCCCTGCGCCTGCTGCTCGGATCCTCTCGCGGTGAGCACCATGGCGCGCTGGGCGCTGCCGAGCAGTTGCGCGGCGCGCACGAGCTGCTGTTCGGGCACACCGGTGATCTTCTCGGTGCGCTCGGGCCAGTACGTCGCGATCACGCCGCGCAGCTCGTCGAACCCCTCCGTGCGCTCGTCGAGAAAGCAAAGGTCGATCGCCCCGTGCTTCACGAGGAGATGGAGGAGCCCGTTCGCGAGCGCCGCGTCGGTGCCGGGCGTCAAGCGGAGGTGCATCGAGCCCGCCTTGGCCGTGAGCGTGCGACGCGGATCCGCCACGATGAGCGAGCCGCCCTTCGCGAGCTGAGCCTGGAAGTACTGCATGAGCGGCGGCATCGTCTCGGCGGGGTTGCTCCCTACCAATAGGATCGCGTCGGCGTCGGCGATGTCTTCGACGGGGAATGGGAGCCCCCGGTCGACACCGAAGGCCCGGATGGCTGCGCCGGCCGCGCTCGACATGCAGAAGCGGCCGTTATAGTCGATGTGCCGAGTCCGCAGCGCCACGCGCGCGAACTTGCCCAGCAGGTAGGCCTTTTCGTTCGTCAGCGACCCGCCGCCGAACACTCCGACCGAGTCATGGCCGAAGCTCTCCTGAGACGCGCGAATTCCGGCGGTGATGCGATCGAGGGCTTCGTCCCAGGTGGCGGGCTCGAGGTCACCGGAGCCGGAGCGCACGAGGGGCGTGCGGAGGCGCAGCGGATGATCGAGCGTCTCGCCGGCGGAGAACCCCTTGATGCAGAGCGCTCCTCGGTTGACCGGGAAGTCGGCGTCTCCCACCACCACCAACGCGCCTTCGGCCTCTGTCACCCGCACGCCGCACTGAAAGGCGCAATAGGGGCAGTGGGTCGCGGTGTCGGTCGCGGTGGGAGCGATGGCGGCCACAATTCCGAGGGCTGGAGACAATAGCTTCTCCTCGGAGAATAGGCCGCTCGGGACCGACTGTCAACAGAATTCTGCATAGTGTGCACAGATTCAGCATCATTCAGCAAAATTCAGTGATATAAATGTCGAATCTATCTCAAATTGTGCGTAATATGCACAGTTTGTTGGCACTTCCGCACGAGATCACGAGCTGTGAGGGGGAAGCCGGCGGAATGGGGAGCCGACGACCGACTGATGTCCCGATGCTGTCGCCAACAGGTTCGACGGCGGCCGGCGGTTGTGACGTCTCGTGTGGTGACCCATACTCTCCCGCTCCGCCGGTCCCCTCTCTCGGAGCTGCTCAATGAACGCCGTTCTCAAGACCATTCGTCTCGCGCTCCCGCTCGCCATGCTCGCCGCGCCGCTCTCGGCGCAGTCGATCTCTTTCGGGCTTCGAGGGACGGGGAGTTTTCCGACTGGTGACTTCGCCGAGACGCAGACCTCAGCCGGCAGCACGGCGGCGATCGATGGGGCGAAGTCGGGCTTCGGCTACGGCGCGGAGGTGGGAGTGTCGCTCGGCTTCATCGGCGCGTACGCGAGCTTCGACCACATCAAGTTCGACTGTGAGACCACCACGTGCAGCACAGACGGGAAGTACACGCTCCAGGGCGTGACAGCTGGAGTGAAGCTGGGGCTGCCGCTCATGTCGCGCTTTCGCCCATTCCTCAAGGGCGGTGTCACGTACAACGATCTCGAGGGCAGTTACGGCAGCTCATCCACGTCGAACGGGCTCACGACGGAAAAGGCGCCAGGCTATGAGATCGGCGTGGGAGCGGACTACGGACTCCTCGGCATCGTGAGCATCACACCGCAGCTCCGCTACGTGGGACAGAACTTCAAGGGCAAGCTCCCCGGGGTGACGAGCACGACCACGCCTTCGTCCGGCGTCAACTACTTCACCTTCGATCTCGGTCTCTCGCTGCACACGCCATTCGGCATGTAGCATCGGCGCGGGCAGGTCATGGAGACGTACGAGGAGCTCGGGCCCCACGAGCAGCGACTCGACGGGGCCTGGGTCGTCACGCCGGAAGGCACCATCGGCGACGAGGTGGACCGGCGCATCTTCTGGCTCGTTCGCTACCGACTCTGGCCGCGTGGCGCGGCGCATGGTGGATGGGATCAGCTCTATCTCGATCCGCGCGACGGGCGTCTCTGGGAGCTGACCTTCCCACACGGCTCGCTGCACGGCGGCGGGCCGCGGAGGCTGACCCACATGCCGCGTGAGGTCGCGGCGGCGAAGTATGGGTCGGTCGAGTGAGTCGATCGGATCAGCGCCGCTGACTCACACGCCGCTTGCCGCGCTGGCGCGTGCCGTCTCGGGCGCGTCGAGCGAATCGGCGAACACCTCGAGCGCCAGCTCCACCTTGCCGAACGGCGCCGACACCTGCACGCCTTGCACGCCGCCGCGCACGCGGTCGAGCATCTCGCGCGCAATCGCAATCCCTTCGGCGATCGCGTGCTCCTTGGACTTCGCGCTCGCCTTCGCCATACGGTCGATCACGTGCTGCGGCACGCTCACGCCGGGCACCTCGTTGGCGAGGAACTCCGCGTTGCGCACGCTCACGAGCGGCCAGATCCCGGCGACGATCGGCGGACGTGCACCCTCGGTGCGCCGCAGGAAGTTCTCGAGCTGGTTCGCGTCGAACACCGGCTGCGTCACGGCGAACTCGGCGCCCGCCTCGACCTTCCAGGCGAATCGCTTCAGTTCGTGATCGAGGTCGATCGGCGCCGGGTTCACGCCGACGCCGATGACGAAGCGGGTGGGCGCGCCGATCGCGTTGTCGCCCGGGTCGCGCCCGTGGTTGAGGTTGCGCACGAGGTTCGTCAGTCCGATCGCGTCGATGTCGAACACCGCCGTCGCGCTCGGGTACGGTCCCATCTTCGGCGGGTCGCCCGTGATCAGCAGCAGGTTCCGCAGCCCGATGGCTGCAGCTCCCAGCAAGTCGCTGAGCATGCCCAGCAGGTTGCGGTCGCGACAGGCGTAGTGCGTCACCGACTCGATGCCGACCTGCTGCTCGATCAACAGCGAGGTGAGCAGCGCGCCCATCCTGCTCTGCGCGCGCGGCCCGTCGGGCACGTTCACCGCATCGACACCCGCCACCTTCAACTTCCTGACATCGGCGAGCATGCGCGTCGCGTCGACGCCGCGCGGCGGCACGATCTCCACCGAGGTCACGAACGCGCCGGAGGCGAGCTTCGCGCCCCACTTCGAGCGCGTGGCGAGCGGCACTGCCTCCACGTCGGGCGCGCGATGCGCGACGTCGCGCAGCAGCGGCGGCGCGGCCACCGCCGACACGCCGCCGTCCGCATGCGCGAACCGCGGGCTGAGCGGCCGAACAAACTCGCACATCGAGCGGATGTGGTCGGGCGTCGTACCGCAGCATCCGCCCATGACCTTCACGCCGGCGTGCACGAGATGACGCGCGTACTCCGCCATGTATTCGGCACTCGCCATGTACATGCTGCGCCCGCCTACTTCGCGCGGCATGCCGGCGTTCGGCTGCGCGCTCAGCTTCTTCCGCGTCACCGGGACCATCTTTTCGATCGCCTCGAGGATCGTCTGCGGGCCAACGGAGCAATTGAGCCCGATCACGTCGGCGCCGAAGCGGTCGAGCGTGCGCGCGACGTCCTCGGGTGTCGCACCGTACGGGGTGAGCCCGTCCGCACCGATCGTCATCTGTGCGACCACGGGCATCGACGGATCCACCTCGCGCGCCGCGGCGATCGCCTGGCCAATCTCGTGAAGATCGCCGAACGTCTCGAGAATGAAGAGATCCGCGCCGCCCGCCTTGAGTCCTTCCATCTGCTCGCGGAAGACGGCGCGCGCCTCGTCGCTCGACGTTGGCCCGAACGGCTCCAGTCTGACACCCAGTGGTCCGACGGCGCCGGCGACCAGCACGTTGCGCCCCTGTTCCGCCGCCTCGCGCGCCAGTTCGGCGGCGCGCCGATTGAGCTCGAACACCTGCGTCGCAAGGCCGAACTGCGACAGCTTGAACCGATTCGCGCCGAAGCTGTTCGTCTCCAGCACCTCGGCGCCCGCCTTCACGTACGCACGATGCACGTCGCGCACGAGGTCGGGTGCACGCACGTTCAGCTCGTCGTAGCACTGGTTGATGAACACGCCCTTCGCGTACAGCATCGTCCCCATCGCGCCGTCGAAGAGAACGAGCGATTCGGGATCGGTCAGTCGGGCGAGTGCGGGCGATGTCATGAATGGCTCCGGTGGAACGACGAACGCAAAGCGGTCAGACGCCCGCGCCCTCGGCGGTGCGCACGGCGTAGTACTTGGCCTGCGGGTGATGCACGATGATCGCCGCGGTGCTCTGCTCGGGCATGAGCTGGAACGCGCTGGTGAGCTCCATGCCGAGCGCCTCCTCGGCCGGAAGGATCTTGAAGAGCGTCCCGTGATCCTCCAGGTCGGGGCAGGCGCCGTAGCCCCACGAGTACCGCTTGCCGCGGCCGCCGGGGATGCCGAGCTCGCGCCGGATTCTCCGGTGCATCCATTCGGCGACCGCCTCCGCCGCCTCGACCGCGAGACCGTGCGAGTACAGTCCCTCGCTGTACTCACCCGCCGCCTGCATCGCCTCGAACCGCCGCGTCGCGTCGTCCCCAACGGTCACGATCTGCAACGCGACGACGTCGACGTCTCCGCTCGTCGAGCCGCGGAAGTAGTCGGCGATGCAGAGCCGCTCGCGACCTTCCTGCCGTGGGAAGTGGAAGCGCGCCTTCTCGACGAGCGAACCATCGCGCACGTATGGATCCGGCTCGTACACCACGAGCTCGTTGCCGACGCTCTGCGCCGGAAAGTAGCCGTACACCGCGCGCGGCTTGAGCCATCCTTCGCTGTGCGCTTCCGCCTTGAGACGCGCGAGCGTCGGCGTGAACTCCTCGCGCACGAGTCGGTCGTATGCCGGCCCCGAACCGCGCGCGCCCCACTGCAGACGGAACAGCTCGTCGAGATCCAGCAGCGCGAACACTTCGTCGAGCGGAACATCCACGTCGCGGGTTCCAAAAAACGGCGCGACGGGCACCGCATGATCGTGTGTCACGTCGCTCCGCTCGCCGCCCGAGACGCCCTGCGCCTTGTCCTTCCCCACGTTGCCGTGGAGAAACACGTCCTTGCGCGCGTCGTCGAGCAGCTTCTCGATCGCCGCCTGTCGCTTCTCGGGACTGTCCTGAAGCGTGTCCATCGTCTCGAGCCCTTCGAACGCGTCCTTGCAATAGAACACGCCCGAGTCGTACGCCCGCTCGCCATCGACGAACATCGCACGCCGGCCGAACCGGCGATTGATCGCCGCGCCGCCGATGAGCACTGGAATGTGGATGCCGCGCTTGTCGAGCTCCTGCACGCACAACGGCATCTGCTTGCTCGTGCTGACGAGCAGCGCCGAGAGTCCGATCGCGTCCGCTCCCACCTCGAGCGCCTTCTCGATGATCGTGTTCACCGGCACCTGCTTGCCGAGGTCGAACACGGTGTAGCCGTTGTTGCTGAGGATCGTGTTGACGAGCGACTTGCCGATATCGTGCACGTCGCCGTACACGGTCGCCAGCACGACCTTGCCCTTCGTGTAGCCTTCGGCCTTCTCGAGGAACGACTCGAGGTGCTTCACCGCCTTCTTCATCACCTCGGCGCTCTGCAGCACGAAGGGGAGGATCAGCTCACCCGCGCCGAACTTGTCGCCGACCTCCTTCATCGCGGGAAGCAGCACGTCGTTCAGCACGCGCACCGGTGCATCGCGCACACCAGCCGCGTCGAGCGCGTCCTCGATCCCTTCCTTCTTGCGGTGCAGCACCATCCAGTGCACCCGCTGCTCCGCCGACATGCCGGCGGTCGGATCTTCTTTCTCCGATCGAGCGGCCAGCTCGGACGCCGACGAAAAGCCGTCGATGAACCGCTGGAGCGCGTCGGGGCGTCGGTTGAACACGAGATCATCGGCTAGCGCGCGCTGCTCGGCGCTGATCTCGGCGTACGGCGTGATGTGCGCCGGATTGACGATCGCCGCATCGAGCCCGGCCTCCACGCAGTGATGCAGGAAGACGGAATTCAACACGTAGCGCGCCGCGGGGTCGAGCCCGAAGCTCACGTTCGACACACCGAGGATCGTGAACACGCCGGGTAGCTCGCGCTTGATCAGTCGGATCCCTTCGATCGTCTCGTGCGCACTGTCGATCCACTCCGCGTCGCCGGTGGCGAGCGTGAAGGTGAGCGCGTCGTAGATCAGATCCTCTGCACGAAGCCCGTACTCGCCGACGACGATGTCGTAGATCGCTCGTGCGACCTCGAGCTTCCGGTCGCGCGTCTTGGCCATCCCGACGGGATCGATCGTGAGCGCGACGAGCGCCGCACCGTGCTTCTTGGCGATCGGCACCACGGAGTCGATGCGCACGCGACCGTTCTCCATGTTGATGGAGTTGATGATCGCACGGCCGGGAATGTGCTGGAGCGCCGCCTCGATGACCCCGGCCTCGGTGGAGTCCACCATGATCGGCGTCTCGACGCTCATCGAGATGAGCTTGACGAGCTTTGACATCTGCTCGGCTTCATCGCCGCGCTCGGTGAGCGCGACGCAGACGTCGAGCACGTGCGCACCCGAGTCCTGCTGCTCGCGCGCGACCTCGAGAATCCCCTCGTAGTCGTCGGCGAGCAGCAGGCGCTTCACCTTGCGAGAGCCCTGCGCGTTGACGCGCTCGCCCACGAGCAACGGTGCCGGCTCCTGGCGGAGCGTGGTCGCCCGCATCGCGGACGAGACGAGCGCCTCCCGCTCGTGCGTCGGCCTCGGCGCCGGCGTCGCCGCACGCACCGCCGCGACGATCGCCGTGAGATGCTCCGGCGTGGTGCCACAGCAGCCCCCGACGATGCGCACGCCGAACTGTTCCACGAACTCGCGCAGCATCCCCGCCATCGGGAGCGGCTCGAGCGGATAGATCGCCTCGCCCGTGCCCGTGTTCAGCGGCAGCCCCGCGTTCGGGATCACCGAGATCGGCACGGAGCCATGCTCGGTGAGGAAGCGCACCGGCTCGCGCATGTGCTCCGGCCCGGTCGAGCAGTTCAGGCCGATGACGTCCACACGCATCGCCTGTAGCGTCGTGAGCGCGCTGGCGATGTCGGTGCCGAGCAGCATGCGCCCGCTCGTGTCCAGCGTGATCTGAGTCTGCACCGGAACGCGATGCCCCAGCTCGGCGAACAGGCGCTCGAAGCCCGTCAACGCCGCCTTCACCTCGAGGATGTCCTGCGCCGTCTCGACGAGGAGCACGTCCACGCCGCCCTCCACGAGATACTTCGCCTGGAGGTAGTACGTCTCGGCGAGCGCGTCGAACGTGATGGCCGAGAGGGCCGGATCGCTGCTCGATGGCAGCATCCCCGTGGGACCGATCGATCCGGCGACGAAGCGCGGGCGCTCCGGCGTGGTGAACTTGTCGCAGGCCGCGCGTGCGAGGCGAGCGCCCTGGACGTTCAGGTCGCGCGTCTTCTCCTCCAGCCCCCACTCGCGCAGCCGGTGTGGCGTGCTCTGGAAGGTGCACGTCTCCACCACGTCGCAGCCCACGGCGAGAAACGACTCGTGGATCGACTGGATGATGTCGGGGCGAGTGAGCACGAGGTTGTCGTTGCATCCCTCGAGCGCCTTGCCGCCGAAATCCTCCGCGGTCGGTTGGCGGAGCTGGATGTTGGTGCCCATCGCTCCGTCATAGACCAGGACGCGGTCCGTGAGGGCCCGGAGATAGGGATGGGGAGCGACAGGCGAAGCGGAGTGGGGCATGGCGAAACCGAACGAAAAAGAGCCCAAACGCGATCGGCGTGAGGGCTCGCGCTTTAGCAGGGGATTAACGTGGCCGCAATTTGCTGGAAATCGCCACGAGAGACAGTTTGACTTGGTCTAATGAATACCCTGCGGGCTCGGCTCAGGCAAGTTGCCGTGCAGCGCCATGTACGGCCGACGCACCTTCAGAACGCGTGTCGCCGTGACGACACTGGGAAGCATCGTGGTCGATAACCTTGCGCCCGCCGAATTCGCCGCGCTCGACGCGCCGCTTCCCCCAGAGCTCGTGCTGGTGGAAGGGTTGCGTGACGCGCTCGCGCTACTGAGCGCCGACTGGAGCATCACGTACTTGAACGCGCGTGCGCGCCGCGGAATGACGGCGGCGGGTCTGGACCCGGCCGTGGCCATCGGTCGGTCGATCTGGGAGATCTTTCCCTTCCTCGACCGCACCGCGGCGGGGCCCGAGTTCGCGCGCGTGCGGGCGGGTGGCGAACCCGCGCACTTCGAGCTTCGCGATACGGTCGGCGATCGTTGCTTCGAGTTCGACGCGATGCTCGCCGCCGACCAGCTGGCCGTCTATTGGCGCGACGTGACCTCGACTCGCCGGAACGAGGATGCGAGGAGTGCGTCCGACGCCGAACTGCGTGCGACGCACCGCCGTCTCGAGGAGATGGTCGCGGGGGCTCCGCTCGCCATCATGGTGCTCGACAACGACACCAATGTCCTGATGTGGAACGAGGCCTCGGCGGAGATGTTCCAGTGGACGGCGGACGAGGTGCTCGGCCGGCCGCTGCCGACGGTGCCGACCGAGGAACGCGAGATCCTCGAAGGGATGCGCGCGCGCGAGCGGCGAGGCGAGTCGATCCGCGGCGAGTCGACTCGGCGGCAGCGCAAGGACGGAACGATCCTCGACGTGCAGCTCTCCACCGCGCCGCTGCGCGACCGTGACGGTTTGGTGATCGGCGTGATCGGCATGATCGCCGACGTGTCGGAGCAGCGCCGGCTGGAGGCGCAGCTACGCATGGCGCAGAAGATGGAGGCGGTCGGGTTGCTCGCCGGCGGTGTGGCCCACGACTTCAACAACCTGCTCACCGCCATCAAGGGGTTCGCGTCGCTGCTCCAGATGGCGATCCCCGCCGGCGACGAGTCGGGCGAGTTCGTGGACGAGATCGGAAAGGCCGCCGATCGCGCCGCGACGCTCACCGCGCAGCTGCTCGCGTTCAGCCGACAGCAACTCTTGCGGCCGGAGCCGATCGATCTCAACGCCCGCGTTCGTGGTCTCGAGCGCATGCTCGGCTTGCTCGTGAGCGAAGGCGGCGAGCTCGCGCTCGAGCTGGATCAGGAACTCGGTCTGGTGCTCGCCGATCCCGGTCAGGTCGAGCAGATCGTCCTCAATCTTGCGGTGAATGCGCGCGACGCGATCGCGTCGATACACGGCGGTCGCATCACGATCGCCACGAGCAACGCCACGCTGCGCGACGAATTCACTGGATGGCGCGTCAAGCCGGCGCCCGGCGAGTACGTGCGTCTCGACGTTCGCGACAACGGCGTCGGCATGGACGCCTCGACGCAGGCGCGGATCTTCGATCCGTTCTTCACCACGAAACCGGCGGGGCACGGCACGGGGCTCGGCCTGGCCACCGTGTACGGCATTGCCAAGCAGAGCGGCGGCTACGTGTGGGTGGAGAGCACGCCGGGACAGGGATCGACCTTCACCGTGTTTCTGCCGCGCGCGCACGAGGGGCCGCGCAGCTCGTCGCTCACCGTCGAGGCCGAGGCGGGCGGAACGGATCTCGTTCTGCTGGTCGAGGACGAAGAGGGAGTGCGACGCGTGGCGCGTCGCGCGCTCGAGCTCCAGGGCTATCGCGTGCTCGAGGCGGCGAGCGCCGACGAAGCGCTCGCGCTCGCGGCGGCGCATCCGATTCGGCTGATGATCAGCGACGTGATGATGCCCGGCATGCTCGGCCCCGCGCTCGCGAAGGAGATCCACCGCTTCCTGCCGGACCTGCCGGTGCTCCTCATGTCGGGGCACAGCGATCAGGTCGTGCGCGAGGGACTGATCGATCCATCGGTGCTATTCCTTCCCAAGCCGTTCACACCCAGCCAGCTCGTCGCCAGCGCGCGTCGCGCGCTCGGCGTCGCCAAGCGCGACTAGCGCGCGCTCACTGCGCTCGGTTGTCCGCCGGCGTGGGGCGGAGCGTCCGTCCTGTGGCACGCGCGCGCTCGCCGAGTGACTGCACGAGTGCGGCGAGCCGGTGACGCTCGAGCGGAAGCGTGAGGTCCGCGAGCACCGATCGCTGTAGCGCGGGAAGCAAGGGCGCGAGCGGCATGGTGGCGCCACGGTAGAGCAGTCGAGCGCCGCCCGCCGCGAGCGGGATCGCCAGAAGCTCGGCTCCCGAGCTGCTGGCGAGGGTGCGATTCACCACGAGCACGAGCGGCGGCTGGGACAACGCGATCTCGCGTCCCTCGAACAGACTCGTCGCGACGGCGGGCGAATGCCCCTGCGCGGCGAGCGATTGCGCGAGCCCTTCGAGCAGGGCGACGTCTTCACCGACCAGCAGAACGTGCGTCATCAGGTCGCTCCATCAAGGCGTTGCGGCGTGCGCGATGAGCGCGCGGACCGCTGCTTCGGTCGTGCCTTCGATCTCCAGTGTCTTGGAGCGCGACGTCGCGCCGGCCACGACGCGTACCGCGCGTTTGGGCAGCCCCAGTCGTTCGGCGATCAACGCGGCAAGGGCTTCGTTCGCCGCTCCGTCCACGGGAGGCGCTTGCAGTCGCACCTTCAGTGCCGTCCCGTGCAGCCCGACTATCTCGCTGCGCGATGCGCGAGGTTGAACGTGCACGCGCACTCGGAGCGTCGTCGCCCCGACCTCGATCCACAGTGCATTCATCTCAGCGCATTGCGCCCGTGAACATACTCTCGACCGGTGTCTGCAAAAGCTGAAGCGCGAAGTATGCCACGAGGGGCGTGATGTCGATCACACCAATCGTGGGGATCAGTCGCCGAAGCGGACGGAGCATCCAGTCGGTCGCACCGTAAGACCAACGGATCCATCGGGTTGACGCGAGCGCTGGGAACCATGACGACAGCACGCGAACGAGTAGCGCGAGCCGGAGAAAGCCGAATGTCCAGCGAATGAACAGCACGAGATAGCCGACCGCGCCGAGTGTGGTCGCCATCGAGGCTTCCTGCACGAGCGTGGCGACCATCCCCAGCACGCTGAGCGCGAGCGCGGCAATCACGACATACACCACGAGCGCCCACCACGGCGTCGCGGTCGCCCGTCCGCCGGCGCGCATCACCTGGCGCTCCACGCCGCCGAGCCGGGGATCGACCTGCGCGCGCATGAAGCGCGCGACTCCGCCGAACGGATTCAGTCGCCGCGTGCGCACCGCCCAATCCGCCGCGGCGACGACGCCGAGGATGACTCCGCCCACCAGGAACGCGCTTCGCAGGAACTGCGTGACGACCACGAGTGCGGTGAGCATTTCGATCATGAGCCAAAGCTGTTGGGCCGACCTCGCCGCTTCAAGGGTAGCCGACCTCTGCGCTACCTTTCTCTTTCCAAGCGACAACGACCCGCACCGCCGATCTCATGCCTGCCGCCAAACGCGCTCGCCGATACTGGCTCGTGAAGTCCGAGCCCGGATCGTTCTCATTCGATGACCTCCTTGCCAGGCCGCGTCAAACCACGCACTGGGATGGCGTGCGGAACTACCAGGCGCGCAACTCCATGCGCGACGACATGAAGAAGGGAGACCTGGTGTTCTTCTACCACTCCAGCGTCGATCCGTCGGAGATCGTCGGCGTCGCCGAGGTCGTGCGCGAGAGCTATCCCGATCACACCGCGCTCGATCCGAAGGATTCTCACTTCGATCCGAAGAGTCGCGCCGAGGAGCCGACGTGGATGATGGTCGACATCCGCGGCGTGCGCCGACTGCCCAAGTCTCTCTCGCTCGCCGAACTTCGCGGAGTGAAAGGGCTCGAGTCGATGGTCCTTCTACAGAAGGGGAGTCGCCTCAGCGTGCAGCCGGTCACCGCCGCCGAGTGGGCGATCGTCTGCACGCTTGGCGGTGTGCCGGAGGACTAGAGGCTTCGCGCGAGCAGCCACAGTCCGCTCGACACTCCCACCACCGCCACCGCGGTCCGCACCACCGCCTGAGGAACGCGCTGGGCCGCGCGCGCCCCGATGTAACCACCGACAACCGAGCCGGCAGCCATGCCGAGAGCCACGGGCCACCGCACGATGCCGCTCAGTGCGAAGCCGGCCGCCGCGACGACGTTGATGCAGAACCCGCCCCAGTTCTTCAGCCCGTTCATCCGATGGATGTTCGTGAATCCCATCAGCCCGAGCGCGGCAAGCATGAGGATCCCGATCCCCGCGCCGAAATATCCGCCATAGATCCCGACGGCGAGCTGCCCCGCCAACAGCGCCAGTGACGGTCGGCGCGCCGAGAGCGCCTCGTCCCCGAGCTCGGTGCCGGCGCCGCCGGCTCGCACGATTCGCAAGAGTGGGCGCTGCAGCAGGAAGAGCGCGGTCGCGCCGAGCACGAGCCACGGCACGATCCGCTCGAATGTGGCGTTCGAGGTGTGCAGCAGGAGCAACGCGCCGATGCCGCCACCGATGAGACTCGGGAGCGCGAACAACGCCGCCCAGCGCCGCGCGCCGGCCAGCTCGCCGCGGTAGCCGACCATGCTGCTCAACGCGGCGGGCAGGAGCGCTACGGTACTCGTTGCGTTGGCGGCGAGCGGCGAGAGGCCGGCGGCGACCAGGGCCGGAAAGGTCAGGAGCGTGCCCCCGCCAGCGATCGCGTTGACGAACCCGGCCACCAGGGCCGCGCACGCACCCACGATCGATTGGCCCAGCGTCGGAGAGGGAAGGCCGTCGAGAATGCGGAGACCGAGAACGAAGTGAATGGGCGGGACACGGCCAAAGAGCGCCGCCGAACGATAATCCTCGGTGCGCCAGGCGCGGCACCTCGCCAATGCCGCCTTGGCCCGCACACCGATACATTTCTCGCGCGGACGAGCGCGCGCTCGCCGACATGCAGCGCATCTCCAGGGAGAACGTGGACATGAGCAAGAAGGAGTCGAACGTGGCGGGCGCGACGGCGGGCCCGGCGCTCGAGATCAAGGACTCGCGCACCGGCACCGAGTACAGCGTGCCGATCCTCGAGAAGGGCACGGAGGGCGACACCGCCATTCGCGCCTCTGATCTGCGCCGGATCAAGGAGAGTCCCGACGAGTTCGGGCTCATGACCTACGATCCCGCCTTCATGAACACCGCGTCGTGCAAGAGCGCGATCACGTTCATCGACGGCGACAAGGGGATCCTGCGCTACCGCGGCTACCCGATCGAGCAGCTCGCCGACAGCGCGAGCTTTCTCGAGGTGGCCTGGCTGCTGCGCAACGGCGAGCTGCCGCTCCAGTCCGAGTACGACGACTGGGTCCACCAGATCACGTACCACACGTACGTCCACGAGAACATCAAGACGTTCCTGCAGGGCTTCCGCTACGACGCGCATCCGATGTCGATGCTGTGCAG
>JBDTOD010000083.1:0-19633 GCA_039933415.1 bacterium | reverse complement strand
ACGTCGAGGACGTCGAGGTGTCGCCGTTCGAGAGCGAGTTCGGGCGACACGTCGCATTGTTCCACCCACTCGCCGACTTCCCCGCGCTCAAGGAGCGACTGCTGGCAGAGGGGGCGGTGCTGGTCGATGAGGTCAGGCGCGCGCCGTTCGAGCGCTTCTTTTTTCGCGAGCCGGTGAACGGCTACTTCTTCGAAGTCGTCGACGCCCAGCAGACGCCGTCGCGCGTCTCGGCGCCTTTCGCCATCCACTTGGACCAGTAGAACGTCATCGGCGCGGATCCCGGATGCCTCGGCCGTGCATGGGCTCAAGGGAGAGCGTCTTGAAGACGAGCAGGTCGAGCGAGCCGGAAGGGGCGTCCACAGGGCGCAGCTATCAACAGGAAAGCCTGGTACCCGCTTCTGTAGAGGTCAAAGCGGTACAACCGTTCCTTCAGCGAAACAGGTCGGTGCCAGGTGTGCTGGAGAACGCCGGTGCCAGCAGAATCTCGCTGTTCCACGCCTCGCCCATCTTCGGTTGCACTCGCTGGATGACCACCTCGTCGTACTGCGTGACGTGACAGGCCATCGCACGCCGTGACGCGGCGAGATCGGTCGACGTGAACGGCACCCGGACGCTCAGATACTTCGCCTGCGGGATGAGCATCGGAGGCTCGCCGCGTTGCGGATTCATCGCGCGAATGCTCTCGGCCGGAAGCGTGGCGTAGTACAGGCGCTCGGGCACGCCGGGCGCGCCGGCTCGGACGAGCTGCGCCACGAGATCGCCCACGAGCCGGTGATCCGGATGACCGACGGCGCCGTCAGGTCCGAACGTGATCAGCGCGTCCGGATGAAGACGCCGCAGTTCTTCGTACATGCGCTGGGTGAGGCGGTATAGGAGCGACGCATCGGCGACATAGTCTCCGAGCTTGCCGTCGGCGAAGCCGAGCAGGATCGGGGGCTGGATGCCGAGCGCGGCCGCCGCGCAGCCCACCTCGTCCGCTCGCGCACGGGCCAGCTCTGGCCCGCGCGGGATCGTCGTGTGACTCCCACCCTGTGCGCCGTCCGTGGCGACGATCAGGTACACTCGCGCCCCCTCGCGCGCGTAGCGCGCGAGGATCGGGGCGACGGTCACCTCGTCGTCGCCATGGGCGAACACCGCGACCAGCGTTCGCGCCGGCGTCTGCGCGGTCAGGCACGAGGCCGCCGAGAGCAGCAGGCTCGCGCACGCAGCCAACATGGTGGCGAATCTGATCAGTCGCACAGAGCGATCGGTGATCTCGATGAAATTGCGCATAGCCAACACCTCGGGTTCGGGGAACGCCGCGGCCCGGCCACGGTCGGAGCCCAAACTGAAGCGCCGCCGCGCGCGAGTCATTGATCTAGATCAAGTGTCCCGATCGAGGCACCTCGCCTTTCGACGGACGCGGCTCAACGTCTCCGGTGTCATGCCGAGGTACGAGGCGAGCATGCGCTGCGGCACGCGGCTGGCGAGCGCGGCGTAGCGCGTGACAAAGTCGGCGTAGCGCTCTTCGGCGCTCGAGTGAAGCGTCATCGCGATCCTCCGTTCCATCGCGGCGCGACTCCGCAGCAGCCCTTCGCGGAATTGACGTCCACGCTCGGGATCCATCGCGAGCAGGCGCTCGAACGACGCGGGGCCGAATACGAGCGCCTGGGACGGCTCTATCGCGTCGCTGAAATACTCGCTCGGAGCGCCGGTCGTCGCGCTCTGCAGATCGCCGATCCAACCTCCTTCGGCCACGAAGCGGATGATGTTCTCATTGCCGTTCGCGTCGATCCCATACAGGCGAAACAGCCCGCGCGTCACAAAGCCGCCCTGCCCGGTGACGTCGCCGGGCCGCTGAAAGAACTGCCCCTTCCGGAAGGTGCGCGGAACGAACGCGGACTTGATCCACGTTACCTGCTCCTCCGTCAACGACACCTTGGCCAGGACGGTCGCGAAGAACAGATCATGCGGGCTGCCGCCCGCGACGTCCCGCGCCGCGTGCGCCTGAGTCTTTCTGCCTCGCGGGCTCCCGATCGCATCGAGCTCACGGAGCACCTCGCCGGCGGACTGCGGCCTTTTCGCGGCGTCCTTCTCGAGCAATCGGGCGACGAGCGCGTCGAGCGCGATGGGCACCTCGCGCCGCGTCTCGACGACTCGGCGCGGACGCTCCGTGAGGTGCAGGGCAACGAGATGCATCGTCGACGCGCCGGCGAACGGCGGAGCGCCGGTGAGCAGCTCATAGGCGATCACGCCGAGCGCATAAAGATCGGCACGCGCATCCACTTGCGGCTCCCCCGCGAGCTGTTCCGGCGCCATGTAGCCGAGGGTTCCGAGCCCGAGACCCGTGCCGGTGAGCCGCTCACCCGGATTGGTCGGCGCAAGCACCCGCGCCACGCCGAAGTCGGCGAGCACGGCGTGCCCATGTTGGAAGAGCACGTTTTCCGGTTTCACGTCGCGGTGCACGACACCCATCGCGTGCGCGCACGATAGCGCGTCCGCGAGTTCCCGCATGATGCGCGTCGCCTCGACCACGGGGAGCTGCCCGTCGCGCTCGAGGCGCGCCCGCAGCGACTCGCCCGGCACGTACGGCATGACGTAGAACAGCAGCTGGTCGCGCGATCCGGCGTCGAGCACGGGCAGGATGTGTGGATGCTGCAGGCGCGCGGCCACGAGCATCTCACGCCGGAAGCGCTCGGCGCTCACGTCGCTAACGGCCTCGGGAGGCAGCAGCTTCACCACAACTTGCCGCTGAAGCGCGGGCTCGGTCGCGAGGAAGAGGCGGCTCATGCCACCAGGCGCGAGCTCGCGTTCGAGTGCGTAACGATCGCCGAGCGCCTGCTGAAGCTGATGTTGAAGCGTGTCGGCCATCGCACCCTCAGCTGGCTCGCGTGGCGCAGCGCGCCACAAACGGCGGCGCGCCGGTCCGATCGCCGGCGCACATCGTGCGCCCGACGATACACCGCCTAGGGCCGCGGATCAATGAGCCAGCGGCTACTGGAGCTGGATGTGGAGCGGCAACCGGCCAGAGCCGAAGGATCTCCTCGCGCGGCGTCGGCGGGCGGTCGTTCCTTGGAAGCTCGGCCTGCAGCGTGCTGCGCCAGACCTGGAGATCGACGAACACCAGCGCGTTCCGGCCGCGAGCGACTAAGCGCCTTTCGCCATCCACTTGGACCAGTAGAACGTCATCGGCGCGGATCCCGTGTTGAGGATGCCGTGGAGCGTGTCGCCGGCGCAGTACATCACCGCTCCAGGGAAGACCTCGGTCGTCACGCCACCGACGACGATCTCTCCGGTGCCCGTGGCGACGAGCATGAACTCCTCCTCCGGATGGCGATGGGGCTCGTGCGGCGCGCCGCCGGGCTCGAGCACGGCCATTCCCATCGACACGGCGCTCAACTGATCGGTCGGGCCGTTGTAGTGCACGAACACCTTGCACCCCGGGTAGTGCTCTGCGGCGATCTGATCGATGCTGCGCACGCCGTCGCGCAGCTTTGCTGCATCGGTCGCGTTGGTGACGGTGCTGTCGTGCTCGATGGCCATGAGAATGCTCGACTGGAGTGACGTTGTTCGCGCTCGCAGACCCAACCTATCGCGACACTCCGTGCCCGGCCAGCGACGGCATGCCGAGCACGCAACGCGCTAACGCAGTTCGCGCACGACGCGGAATCCCACGTCGAAGCCACTGCCTGGCCCACCGGCGTGGGTGAACCAGGTCGTATTCTTGACGTCCGACACGAAGCTGCCGCCGCGGAGCACGTGCGTCGTGCCCGTTCGCGGTGGGGTACGGTCGGGGAAGAGCTTCTCGTTGTAGAGATCGCCGACCCATTCCCACACGTTGCCAAGCATGTCGTAGAGTCCCCACGCGTTCGGCTTCTTTCCGCCCACGGCGTGCGTCGTGCCCTTGTCGATGTCCTGCTCCCACGCGACGTCGCGGATGTACGACCACGCCGGCTCCTCGTTCGCCCCAGCCCGGGCCGCGTACTCCCACTCGAGCTCCGTCGGCAGCCGATAGCGCGCGGTGCGGTCCATCGCATTGAGCTTGTGCACGAAGCGTTGCGCGTCGGCCCACGTGACGTTGTCCACCGGATGCCGATCCGCGTCGTCCTTCACCATGCGTCCCTGAAACACGGACGGGTTGGCGCCGACGACCTTCTTCCACTCGGCCTGGGTGACCTCGTACTTCCCGATGTAGTACGGCCGCGAGATGGTGGCCATGAAGCCCGGCATCGCATCGCGCTTCGCCAGCTCGTCGCAGCGCGCGTAGTCCGCAGCGGTCCATCGTGTTCGCGGGTCGACCGACGCGCTCGGCGCCATGCGTCGTCGCGCCGTGGAGTCGGGGCACGCTGGCTGAAACTTCCCGACGAGCATGCTGCCCGGCTGCACGAGCACGAACTCCATGCCGAGCGCATTCGTGAGCGCCGGCTGCTGCGCGCTCACTCGCGCCGCACCGAGCGTGAGGAGCAACGCGATCGTGCGCATCATGGCAGCACCTTGATCGCGATGTTGCGATAGCGGTGCGCCGCGCCGGGCTTCCACGCCCCGCTCATGTCGAATGAGCTGCCGGGAATCGGCGTGTAGCTCGCCGTCCAGTGCGACTGGAGCGCGATGAATCCGTCGGTTCGGTCGGCGATGAGATCGTTGCGCTTGGCCTGGACGTCGTACATCTGCACACCGTTGATCCACAGCGTCACATGCGGCACGTCGCCGTGGACGCGCAGGCGAAAGGAGTTCCAGTCGTCCTGCTTCCACACCTTCGCCACGTCGGTCGCGAGCGCCTGCGTCGTGACGCGCTGCACCTCGCCCAACAGGTTGCCCGTTCCACTACCGCCACCGCCCACGAGCTCGATCTGATACGCCGACCCGCCTTCGGACGAGCGGAAGAAGATCCCTCCGTTCGTTCCCCAATCCGGCTTCGCCTCGAGATACAGCTCGAAGTTCCTGTACTTGCGATCGGTGAGCAGCAGGCCACCCTGCCCGTAGGGCCGCTGCCGCAGCGCGATGACGCCATCTTCGACTCTGAAGTCACCGGTGGTGCCGTGGTGCGTCGTGCGGCTGATGTGCCAGCCCGCGAGCGTGCGTCCGTTGAAGATCGGCGTGAAGCCAGCGGGAATGGCGCCGCTCTGCGCGGGGCTGCCGCTCGACGCGGGCTTGAACTCGATCCCGGTGATCAGCATGAGCGCATCGGCGGGGCCCGTCCGCGGGTTCCGGAAGACGATGTAGACGTCGTGCACGCCAGTCACCCCGGACACCACGACCGACACCGGCTTCTCGAGGTTGGCGCCCAGAACCACCGGTGCCGAGGGCCCATCGCCGCGCGCAAATTGACCGCTCGGTGTGACGGCGTGCGGCGGCGTGATCGTCGCCGGAGCGCCGACGAGGTGCCCCGTCGGCGAATCGAGACGCACCTCGGCCGTGCCGCCCTTGAAGTGCGACCATGTATAGAAGCGGGTCAGCGCGCCGATCTCGATGCTCGCGATGCCGGTGAGATCGATGCCACGAAAGCCCATGTACGACCCGCTGCTGTTCACGACGAAGCCGGGATCGCGATTCGACACGTTGTAGACGATTCCGGGCGACTTGATCTCGGCCGACTCCGGCGCGAGGAGCGGGTAGCGCAGCAACACCGCGTCGCTCGAGGTGATCGGCGCGACGCCGTTGGCACCGGCGTCGGTGTAGGTCGCCCGAAGGACATACGATCCCTTCTCAGTCTGTCCGGGACGGGCGCCGGGCCGAGCGGGTGTCTTCACGCTTCCCTCGAGCGGGATGCGCCGCGGTGTTGCGTTCGTGTCCGTGAGACTCAACGCGTACTGTGCGAGCGTCGTCGCTTCGGCCGGAGTGAGCGCGGGATGTGCGGGCATCGCGGCCGCGCCGTAGATGCCGCCGCCGCCGGTGACGATCTTCTGCGCGACGCGCTCCAGCGCGCCGGCCTGGCCGGCGTTCCGCATTGCGACCTCGCGAAACGCCGGTCCGACGAGACGACGGTCGACCGTATGGCACGTATTGCAATCGTTCCGCGCGATGATCGCGAGCGCGCGGGTATGGCGGAGCGACGCGGTCGGCGGGAGATCGGGCGCCGTCGCCATCTCCTGCGGAGTCATCCCCGACGGCACGTAGTCGAGCGTGACCGAGACGTCGTCGCCGGCGACGCGCCGTCCATCCTCCCGATCGCTTGCGCTCACTCGATACTCGACCTCGCCGTTAGGAAAGTAGAACGAGCGATTGCCGCGTGTGACGGAGAGCGCGACGTGTGGCGGCTCGTTGCCGGCGACGATCTTCGCGCGGCCAGTTCCCGTCGCGCCCTTCGCGTCGGTCGCGGTGAGGGTCGCGGTGTACACGCCCGGCTGAACGAGCGTGAGCACCGGACTCGCCGTCGTGAAGCGGCGCGGTGCACCACCGCCTTCGCGCCGAACGACCCATTCGTAGCGCATCGGATCCCCGTCGTCGTCGACCGTGCCCTTGGCTGAGAGGGCGATTCGCAGCGGCGTCGCGCCGGCCGCACGGTCGACGGACGCGATCACGCGCGGCGCGCGATTGCCCGCGTTGTATTCGATCTTCGACAGCCGCCCATTCGGTCCGCGGGAGTCGTACTCCATGACGTACAGATCGCCGCTCGGTCCGAAGTCGAGGTCGAGCGGCTGGTTGGATTTCTCGTTGGCGAGCAGCAGTTCCGCCCCGGTGATCGCCGTGTGCTCCGCATTTGGCGTCAGCGCGATGATCCAGGAACGCACGCAGTCGGTGACGAACCACTTTCCCTCGTAGTAGCTCGGGAACACGCGCTTCGCGTCGGGCGCGAAGTTCGCTCGCCTGAACAGCGGCCCACCCACGGCGCAGCGGCCGCCGCTGCCGAGGATACCGTATTCGGTGGAGACGCCGTACGGATACGCGAGCAGCGCGGGTCGAGCAGGCGGAAGGTCGCGGAGTCCCGTGTTGTTCGGCGATGCGTTCGTCAGGCGCGCGGCGTCCGGCGGCGGTCCGTAGCTCCTGGTGCCGACGTCGAATGCGTTGTAGACGCGATTGTAGCCGATGGCGTACGGCCAGCCGTAGAAACCCGCGCTCCGCGCGACGTTGAACTCGTCGTAACCCATCGGCCCGACGCCGGCGGAATCCTTGCCCGCATCCGGTCCGACCTCACCCCAGAACACATCGCCGGTTCGGGAGTCGATCGAGACGCGCCATGGGTTGCGGTTGCCCATGGTGAAGATCTCCGGGCGCGTGTTCGGCGTTCCCGGTGCGAAGAGGTTGCCCTTGGGGATGGTGCACGTGCCGTCGGACTCTGGGTGGATGCGTAGAATCTTGCCGCGCAGGTCGTTGGAGTTCGCCGCCGAGCGCTGCGAGTCCTGACCCTTCCCTCTCTCATTGGTCCAGTGGATCGGGTTGTACTGCGTCGCGTTGGAGTTGTCGCCGACGGTGACGTACAGATTGCCGTTCGCGTCCCACGTCATCCCGCCGCCCATGTGCGACGCGACCTCGTGGGGCCAGCGCATCATGACGATCTCCGACGAGAGGTCGAGGCTGTCCTTCGCGGTGATGGTCAACCGCGAGAGATGCATCTCGCGCACGTCTCCGGGGGCGGAGTAGTAGACGTAGAGCTGCCGCGTCGTCTCGAAGTCGCGCGCGAGCAGCACGCCGATCAGTCCCGCCTCTCCGACGAGCGCCACGGGCACGGTCCCGATGAGGTCGACCTTGCCCGTGGCTTCGTCGAGCCGACGGAGCGCACCGGGCCGCTCGATCCAGTACACTCGGCCCCGCTGGTCGAACTCGAGCTGCATCGGCTCGTTCAATCCGTCGACGAGTACCGTTCGTGTGAAGCGCGTACGATCCGGCATCGCGGTCGAGCGCGTCGCACTCTGCGCTCGAGGCTCGGGTGAGGCGAGACCGAGCGCGACGGCGCAGAGCGCGAGCGAGAGGACGGCGGAGCGTGGCGCGAGCGGGCGATGTGACATGCGTCGATCTGCTCGGCTGGGCCGGATATGTCAAGAACGATCGCGGCCCGTCGTGCGCCAGAAGCGCGCTCAGTGTTCGTGCGCGATCACGAAGCGCTGACCGTCGGGCGAGACGTCGTACATCGTGCTGACACCGACGTCGTATTGCGCATGGAACAGCACGGTCTCGTCGACGCGCTCCGGCGGTCCTGCGCGCGATGTCGCACTGAGCTTCACGGCCAGCAGCGCACCGTCGCGCCAGTAGAACAGCTCGCGCCCATCCCCGCGCCAGACGGGATCCACGCCGCCAGCCGAGGAGATCGTCGCGCGCTGGCCGCTCTTCGGATAGGAATCGATGTACACCTCGGACTGTCCCGACTCGTCCGAGGAATACGCGACCCAGCGTCCGTCGGGCGAGATGCGCGCGCCCTTTTCATCGGCGGGCGTGGCGAGGTAGGGGCGCGCGGCGGAGCCGTCGATCGGCTGCACGAGAATGTCGTGCCCCAACGCGACGGACTCGGTGACGAGCAGCGCGCTGCCGTCGCGCAGCCAGTCGCTCGGGAACTGGGTTCCCTCGCGTGAGGCGAGCACGCGCTCGCCGCCGCCGTTCAGCGCTCGCACCATGACGTCCTTTCCGCCCTGCGCGCGGGCCGAGTAGGCGATGCTCGACCCGTCGGCGCTCCACTGCGGATCGTTGGCGTCCGCGTCGTCATCGGTGAGACGTTTCGTCGTGCCCGCGTCCACGGAGGTCACCCAGAGATCGCTCGTCTGCCGGCCAGTGCCGAACGCGCCGTAGGCAACCCGGCGTCCATCCGGTGAGAAGCGCGGCGTCCACGGACGCTCGGCTGGGATCGTGCGCACCGCGCGTCCGCCGCGATCGACCACGGTGAGCGAGGCGTTCATCGCGATGGTGGATGGCGCACCGACGATGCCGGGCCGATCCTCCACGGGCGCGCCGGTCTCGCGCCGGAAGAGACTCGAGCGGTCGACGAGCACGCCGCCGATCAGACCCACGGCGAGCGTGGCGAGCGCGACGTACATCGCAGCACGCGCGGACACGGTGCGGCCGCGCGGATCCGCGCGCGGCGCGGCCGTCGCAGGCGCGTCGACTTTCGCGCTCTCCAGTGGCGCGGCGAGCGCTGACCCGAACGCCGCGGCGCTCTGGAAGCGTTCGTCCGGGAGCTTCGCGAGCGCTCGGCGCACGGCGGATGCGATGACCGACGGCACCTCCGGCCGCCGCGTCGTCAGCGTCGGCGGCGCTTCCTGCATCGCGCGCTGCACGACGCCCTGCCGCGTCGCCGCGGCGAACGGCGACTTGCCCGCGAGCATCTCGTGCAGCACCGCGCCGAGCGCATAGACATCGACACGCACGTCGAGGTGACGTTCCCCGGCCGCCTGCTCGGGCGCCATGTACTGCGGCGTGCCGAGGGCCAATCCGGTATGCGTGATCCGCTCGCCGCCCGCCTGCTCCAGCGCGAGCGCGATGCCGAAGTCCGCGACGAGTGCGTGCCCGTCCTGGAGCAGCACGTTCTCGGGCTTCACGTCCCGGTGCAGCACGCCGTGCCCGTGCGCGTGGTCGAGCGCCTCGGCGATCTCACGCGCAATGCGCACCGCGTCGGCAACGGGCATCGCCCCCTGCCGCGACATGCGCGCCCGCAGCGTCTCACCGTCGACGAACGGCATCGCGTACCAGAGCAGCCCCGCGTCACTGCCCGAGTCGAAGAGCGGCAGAATGTGCGGATGCTGCAACGACGCGGTGACGCGGATCTCGGCGAGGAATCGCTCCGCGCCCACCGCCGCTGAAAGCTCTTCGCGCAGCACCTTGATCGCGACACGGCGGTCGTGGCGCAGATCGCGCGCGAGATATACGCGGGCCATCCCTCCGTGCGCGATCTCACGCTCGATCGCGTAGCGCCCCTCGAGCGCGGTCGCGAGGCGTTCCGCGAGCGCGCCCGACGCCGTCGCGCCGAGCGTGTCGGCGGTGAGACGCTCGAGGAAGTCGCCACCGGACGTGTGCGCGGCGAGCAGCGACGCGACCTCGATTCGGAGCGCCAGGTCGCTGCCGCACGCATCGGCGATCATGACGTCGCGGCCTTCGGGGTCGCAGACCAGCGCGGCCTGAAGGATCGCGTCCACCGCACGCCAGCGCTCCGGCGTCATCGGCGGGGCGGCGGCGACCGGCACCCCGTTCGCGGCGGCCTTCATGATTCCAGCTCGCGGCGGAGCCACATGCGCGCGACGGCCCACTCGCGCCCAACCGTGGCGAGCGAAACGCCGAGCGCCTCCGCGGCTTCGGGAATGCTCAATCCGGCGAAGTAGCGGAGCTCGACGAGCCGTGCCTTGCGCGGATCGAGCGTCGCGAGGCGCGCGAGCGCGTCGTCGAGCGCGATGACGTCCATCTGATCATTCGGCGCGACCGCATGTAGCGCGTCGCCGAGCGTGACCAGCGTGCCGCCGCCGCCGCGCTTGAGCGCTCGGCGCGTTCGGGCATGATCCACGAGGACGCGCCGCATCATCTGCGCAGCGACGGCGAGGAACTGGCTGCGGCTCTCCCAGTGCGATTCGTGCTGGCCGTCGAGGCGCAGCCACGCCTCGTGCACGAGCGCCGTGGCCTGGAGCGTGTGACCCTCTCGCTCGCGCCGCAGCGCACGCCGTGCCTGGCGGCGAAGCTCTGCGTACAGCAGAGGCACGAGCTCCTCCGACGCCCCTGCGTCGCCCGCGCCCCACGCGCGCAGGAGCTCCGTGACTGCATGTGATGCCTCGGCCGCCGAAGCAGGTGCGATGAAGGGCTGGGGGGTCGCAGGCATGCTCGCTCGGTGGTGGGGGAACCGGTCTCCGTATTTGGACACCGCCAGCCGTGAGTGGGTTTGGCCGCGTTCTGCGCGCTAAGGGACAAGGCGCAGAACGCGCCGTTCCCGCTCATGGAGGACACAATGACTACGCCACGCAGCTACTCCAGTGTTTCACTCGCCGCCGTGCTGAGCCTCAGCCTCGCGTTGGGCGCATGCGCTCCGTCGCGAATCGCCTCGAACGCCGCCGCGTCGGCCGAGGGCGCTCCGCTCGCCTTGCGCTTCGACAACGCGGCGCGCGACTACGTGCACGTCTACCTCGTCAGCGAGACGCGCGAGTGGCTGCTCGGCCGCGTGGAGCCGGGCGCGCGGGCGACGTTGCGCATTCCGGACGACGCGTTGGCGGAGCACCCCGGATCGATGCGGCTCGCCGTGCTGGCGGGACAGCGCGTGACGCTACGGGCAGCGACCGAGCCGGGCGTGGCGTTCACGCTCGCTCAGCCGGCGGGGGAGATCCTCGCTCAGCGGTGGACGTTCTCGAAGCCGCTCGCGAGCGGAGAGCTCACGTCGCTACGAGTTCGCCGCTGACGGCGCGTGGCCAGTCAGCCGGCGTCGCCGTTCAGCTCGCGCGTCATCTCGATCATCGTGCGTCGGAAGCCCGCGCGAGCGAACAGCCGCTGCGCGGCCTCGTTCCGCTCCGCCGTCGAGAGCACGACGCGCGGTGCACCGTCGGCCTTGAGCGCCGCGAGGGCGGTATCGAGCAGCAGCCGGCCAATGCCCTGCCCCCGATGAGCGGGATCGACGACGATGTCGTACAGCGCGCCGGCCGGACCGCGCAGCGTCATGTAGTCCATGCCTTCGATGCCCGCGTAGGTGTAGCCGACCACTTCGCCGTTTCGCTCGGCCACGAGCACGATGACCTTCGCTTTCTCGAGCTGCGTGCCAAGATACGAGCCGTAGCCGTGCTCGGTCTCGGGCGTCGCGGCGATGAAGCGCTGTGGGTCGAAGTCGTGGTGCGTGCGGACGAGGAGGGCGCCGAGCCGGCCGATCGCTCCGATGTCCGCGCGGGTGGCGTGGCGGATGGTGGCCGGTGATGAGGGCGAGGTCGTCTGCACGTCGATTGCTGAGCTAGTGGATGGAGTAGAATGTCTCACTCGCCTCGGTTCAGGACGCTGCGAGGTCCCCGTGTACCACGCCACCGGGCCGTGAACGACTCTGCCAGTCGAGGGTGGCGACCGCCTCGGCCACGAGGTCGGCCGGAAGTTCAACGATCCCGAGCAGCGCGATGGCGTTCCGGCTCGACGAGGGTCCGTCGTGGATCCGATAATCGAACGTCATCTGACCGTCGGTGATCTCCTCACGGAAGTGACGGGTTTCGTAGTCGTCGCCGAGCAGGTCGATCAGCTCGATGTCGTGCGTTGCGACGACGACGATGTCCATCCCGCGGTTCAGGTAGGACAGCACGGCGAAGCCCGCCGCGACGCGCTCGGTGGTGTTCGTTCCCCGAAAGATCTCGTCGAGAAGGAACAGGCACTGCGTGTCCTCGCGCTTGGCGCGCACGAGGGCGGCGATGGATTCGACCTCGGCCAGGTAGTAGCTCTTGCCGTCCACGATGCTGTCGGACCGACCAATCGAGGTCCGCACCCGCAGCAACGGGGCATGCC
The DNA here is from genome assembly GCA_039933415.1 of bacterium. Taxonomy (GTDB): domain Bacteria; phylum Gemmatimonadota; class Gemmatimonadetes; order Gemmatimonadales; family Gemmatimonadaceae; genus AG11. Next base: position 7,276 of record JBDTOD010000083.1, on the reverse strand, counting down.
ATTCGGCGGCGCACGCGGTGTGGAACGTCTGCGCCAACACCGCGCTCACGCCCAGGGCACGCACGAAAGTCGTCTTGCCCGACATGTTCGACCCTGTGATCACGAGGCTCGCGCCGTCCAGCTCCAGCGAGTTTGGCACGGGGTCGGTCAGGAGCGGATGATAGAGCGCCTTCACAGCGAGCGCCTTGCCTGCGGGAAGGCATGACGGCGTGGTCCAGCGTGGAAGACTCGCGCGCCATCGGCTCACCGACAGCATGGCGTCGAGATAGCCGAGCGCCTCGAACAGGTCCTGCATCGCTCGCTGGGAGTCGCGCAGCTTCTCGATGGCAAAGACGAACGCATTGACGTCGAGCAGGAAGAGCAGGTTGATGTACTCGTAGATACTTCCGGCGAGGTCGTTGCCTCCACCGGCGGGCTCGAAAACGAGCCACGTCGCGGCCCGGCGGAGGCCACCAAGCTGCCGCGTGCGGCTCCGGAGAGCGCTCGTCTCTTCCAGCGCCTCGGGGATGTCCAGCGCCCCCAAGTCTCGGCCGGCCGCGATGAACGCGGGGAGCTCGCGGATGGCGGGGATGAACCGCTCGACCCGCGACTTGTAGAAAAGCTGCACGAAGAGATTCGTGAAGCAGAGCCCGACCCACGCGATGAACGCCTGCGGCCAGACGGTGAGGAACAGGACCAGCGACGCCGCCGAAGCGACGGCCAGGATGGGGAAGAGCAGCCAGTACCGTGGACGCGTCGGCAGCGGGCCCAAGAAAAGGTGGACGAGCTGGCCCGCGCGCGGATGCTGAAGGCGACTGAGCGAGCTCCGGACGCGCTCCGCGAGCGCCGGATCCGCCGCGAGTCGGCTCAGAAGATGCTCACGTCGCTCGAGCGGCTCAGTCGAACACTGCGGCGTCCGGAGCAGATGATAGAGATACTGGCGTCCGGGCTCGCTCTCGGTTCGGTCGAGCGACCGAAACAGCTCGTCGAGGTCGAGGTCCTGCCACGTGCGATCGTCGAGTGCACCGACACGTTCAGCCGTTGAGAGGTTCCGATGGTACGCAGCGGCGAGCATCATGTCTGCCGGTCGTTCCGGGCTCTGTCGCCAGGCGAGAACAGTGCGAAACCAGACGGCGAGCCCCTGGTACCTTCGGTGTGCGAGTAGCGCCAGCAACGGGGCGCCCAGACCGAGCACTGCCAACGCGCCTACCCCGAGGGTGATCGACATGGCGGAAATATCGGGGTCGCGTTCCGGCGCGCCAGCGCGACGGTGCTCGCCCGCGTATTCGTCGCCATGCAGCCTTCACAACGTTCACTCAGGCGAAGATGACCGTTTTGCGAGGAATCGAACTCCGCCGCTGACGTCGCGTTCCTGCGACGTCAGTATCCAGCTCGCGCCAGGACGCCGCGCGAAGCGCAGACGCTCCGGCGCGCCGAGCTGGCGCGCCGGAGCCCGCGGCTCAATGCGCCGCAGTCTTCGCTTCGCCCGCGCTGTTCACGTACGTCATCGCGAATGGCCCGATCGCGTGCACCTGCACGATCGTCGTCCCCTGGGCGGCGGCGTAGTGCGCGTGGTTGGCGGGCGCCGTCACGAAGCCGCCCGGCTTCAGCGACAGCATGCTGGAGGGATCCACGGTCGCGCCCATTCCGACGAGGAACGTCCCGCTGATCACCGTCACGTGCTCATCGGTCGGATGGGTGTGCGGCGGGATGCGATAACCGTTGGGAAAGCGCAGCCGCACGGTGAACAGTTCGGCGCCCCCGGGATTTCCCTGCATCACGGCCATCCGCGCTCCGGCGGGAAAGACGGCGGGAGCGGGTCCCCACTGGGGCTCCTGGGCGCTCGACGTCGTGGCTTGCGCACTCGCCGCCAGGCGTGTGTTGCTGGCGGACGACGTCGGCTGTTGCGAGCAGGCGATGCCGGCGTAGGCGGCGATCAAGAGCGGGGCGGATGCAGTCATGAGTCGCATGGTCGGTAGGCTCCACGTATGAGAAGTCGATCGCCTGTCTTGCTCCCATCTCGGCGTGGGTCTAGAATGGCGCAGCGGTCTCACCTGGATCTCACCTGCCGCAACCGAGGCTGCGAGGACGGACGGTGTTGTGGCTCAAGACGTTTGGCGGGCTCTCGCTCGAGAGCGACCGCGGGCAGGTTGGCGGGGCGGCCGCGCAACGGCGGCGACTCGGCATCCTTGCCGTCCTTGCGACGGCAGGAGTGCGCGGGCTCACCCGTGACAAGCTGATCGGCCTGCTCTGGCCCGACGTCGGCGAAGCGCGGGCGCGCTCGGCCCTGTCGCAGGCGCTCTATGCGCTCAAGCGCGCGACCGGCGAGGATGAGCTCGTCCTCGGCTACGACCGGATTGCCCTGAACGCGCGCGTGGTCACGGCGGACGTGTCGGAGTTCGAGAGCGCGATCGGACGAAACGACTCAGCGCGCGCCGCGGAGCTTTATGCCGGTGTCTTCCTGGACGGCGTCTACCTCGACGACGCGCCCGAGTTCGAGCACTGGCTCGACGGCACCCGGCTCCGTCTCGGCCGTGCGGCCGAACGCGTGCTGGAGCGCCTCGCCGTCGATGCCGAGAGCCGAGAGGATCATGCGGCGGCGGCGGACTGGTGGCGCCGGCTCACGACGCTTGAGCCGCTCAAGACGGGTGCCGTGCTGCGACTCATGGAGGCGCTCGCCGGCAGCGGCGATCGCGCGGGCGCGCTGCGCCACGCGGAGCGATATTCGAAGCGTGTGCGTGAGGAGCTCGATGGGGCACCGAGCGCGGCGGTCAACGCCCTCGCCGCGCGACTTCGCGGCGAGGCCGAGGAACATCGGGTCACCGATCGATTCGTCATCGAGCGCGAGCTCGGACGCGGCGGCTCGGCCATCGTGTATCTGGCGCGTGACTTGAAGCACGACCGCCGCGTCGCGCTCAAGATGCTGCATCCCGATCTCGGTGCGGCGATCGGGCGCGAGCGACTCGAGCGCGAGATCCGCATCACCGCGAGGCTGCAGCATCCACACATCCTGGCGCTGCACGACTCTGGCGAGTGGGCCGACACGCTCTACTACATCACGCCGTTCGTGGACGGCGAGTCGCTGCGCACGCGCCTCTGTCGCGATCGCCAGCTCGGCATCGGTGACGCGATCTCGATTGCGCGCGAGATCGCCGACGCGCTCGATCACTCGCACCGTCACGGCATCGTGCACGGAGACGTGAAGCCGGAGAACATCCTGCTCGCCGACGGTCACGCCGTGCTTGCCGACTTCGGCATCGCCCGCGTGATATCGAGCGCGCTGGACCGCACGGAGAGTCGCGGCGACCATGCGCTCGGCACGCCGGCGTACGCCGCGCCGGAGCAGATCGCCGACGCGTCCGACCTGAGTCATTCCGCGGACGTCTTCAGCCTCGGCTGCGTGCTGTTCGAGATGCTTGCGGGGCGACCGCCCTGGATCGGACGACGCGCGGGCTTGACTCCCGCACGACGCCTCGCCTCGGCGAGACCGCCGCTTCGTACGCTGCGTCTCGACACGCCGCCATGGCTCAGTGATCTCGTGCACCAGATGCTCGAGCACGAGCCGGCACGCCGACCCGCGACCGCTGGAACGGTCGGGCGTACTCTGCGCTCGGGCGCCGGCGCACCGCCGTCGCGCCTGCCGCTCGTCGGCGACGCGATGATCGGACGCGACGCCGAGCTCGACGCCGCGACCGCGCTGCTCGAACGACCCGACGTCGCGCTACTCACGCTCACGGGAGCGGGCGGCGTGGGCAAGACGCGGCTCGCGATCCAGGTGGCGCGCTCACTCGAGGCTCGGTTCGATCGCGTCTACTTCGTGGATCTGTCGTCGGTTCGCGACCCCGCTGGCGTGGCGCCGGCGATCGCGGCGGCGATCGGGCTTCCGCTGCAGGGCGATCGCAATCCACTCGACGCGCTCGCGTCGGCGTGCTCCGGCCGGCGCATGCTGCTCGTGCTGGACAACTTCGAGCAGGTGGTGAGTGCCGCGCCCATGGTGACACGCCTGGCGTCGGATGCGCCGACCCTGAAGCTGCTGGTAACGAGTCGGGTGCGACTCGGCGTCACGGGCGAGCGCGAGCTCAACGTCGCGCCGCTCGCCGTGCCGGCGGACGGAGACGGCGACTCCGTGCTACGCGAGAATCCCGCCGTCCGACTGTTCGTCCGCCGTGCATCGGACGCGAGCGCGAGTCTCGCGTTCGACGCGGCCGCCCTTCGCGCCGCGGCGACGATCTGCGCGCGGCTGGACGGACTGCCGCTCGCGATCGAGCTCGCGGCGGCGCGGTGCCGGCTCCTCTCGCCGCGCGCGGTGGCGTCTCGCCTCGAGGCGGGCTTCGGTCTCTTGTCCGGCGGCAGTCGGAACGCGCCCGAGCGTCATCAAACGATGCGGCACGCCGTCGCCTGGAGCTACGCGTTGTTGAGTGCGGAAGAGCAGCGCTTGTTCACGTACATGGCAGTGTTCGCGGGTGGGTGTACCCTGTCCGCCGCGGAGTCGGTATGCGCGGACCCATCGACTCCGTTGAACGTGCTCGATGGGCTCAGCGCGCTCGTGGACGCGAGCGCGATCGTGCGCGACACACCCGTGAACGACGCGGAGCCGCGACTTCGAATGCTCGCGACGGTGCGCGAGGTCGCACTCGAGTCGCTGTCCGCGAGCGCCTCGATGGACGCCCTCGCCCGCCGGCACGCCGAGTGGTACGGCGAGCTGGCCACGTCGGTGGCACCACAGCTCATCGGCAAGACGCAGCACGAGGCGCTCGGCGTGCTGGCCGCCGAGCACGCGAATCTCACGACGGCGCTCCAGTACGTGCTCGACCGCGACGATGCCGGATCGGCGCTGAGACTTGGTGCGGCGCTCTGGCGATACTGGCTGGTGCGCGGCCATCTCGCCGAAGGGCGCGCGTGGCTCGCGCGAATGCTCGCGTTGCCGACCGCGAGCGAACCGGCGCTGGACGCGCTTCGTGCCGACGTGATGACGGGGGCGGGCCACATCGCCCAGAACACCGGCGCCGTCGAGGAGGCCGTGCGGCGATTCCGCGAGGTCCTCGCGATCCGGCAGCGGCTCGGCGACCGCGCGGGCGTCGCACGGGCGTTGGCGGATCTCGGCTGGCTCCGTTGGCGGCAGTGCGCGTTTCCCGAAGCGCGGCGCCTCTCGGCCGAATGTCTGGCGCTCGCCGAAGGATTGGGCGAGACGCGCATTGCCGCGCTGGCGCTGACGAACCTGGGCGCGACCGCGCTGTTCGAGGGTGACTTCGAGCAGGCGCGCGTCGCGCTGTCGCGCAGTGTGGCGCTGCGCGAGCAGGTTGCCGACCGCCGAGGTGTCGCGTTCGCCGAGACGTTCCTCGGCTGGGCATTGTGCCGTGCCGGATCGCTCGGCGCCGCGCGTGATCTGCTCGCGCGGGCCGAGGACACGTTGCGCGCACTGGACGATCGCCGTTTGATCTACTTCACGCGGGACATCAGAGCTGAGGTGTATCTGCGCGAGGGCAACGCGGCTGCGGCCGCGGAAATCCTGGAGATCGATTCCATCTCCGGTGTCCGCCGATTCGGCGATCGATGGAGCGTGGCGCACGGGCTCGCCCTCGCGAGCTGGGCGTCGCGACTGCTCGGCCGGATCGATCAGGCGGTGGCCTTCGCGACGGAGAGCCTCGAGTTGCGTCGCGCCGAGGCCGACCGGTACGGCGAAGCCGAGTCGCTCGCGCTACTTGCCGCGGCCGCGCGCGCACGGGCAGACGACGGTGTCGCGGCCGACCTCCTCCGGCGGAGTCGTTCGATCAGGAACGCGATCGGCGACGCCGCGGGACTCGCCGAGGCCGATGCGGCGCTCGTCGGCATGGGCGCCCGAGCATGACGCAGCCAGCTGACCGCCTTCGCGAACAGTATGGCGAGATCGACATCTATCTGTTCGATCAACTTCTGCGAGGGCGCATCACTGAAGGGATGCGCGTGCTCGACGCGGGCTGCGGCGCGGGACGCAACCTCGTCTTGCTGCTCCGCGTAGGGTTCGACGTGTGGGGCGTCGACGAGATCCCGGAGGCGATCGAGCGAGTCCGGGAGCTCGCTGCCAGGCTCGCACCGCGCCTCGCCGCGGACCGCTTCCGCGTCGAGCCGGTCGAAGCGCTCACGCTGGCGAGCGACTCGGTCGACGTCGTCATCTCGAGCGCGGTGCTGCACTTCGCGAGAGACGACGCGCACTGGATGGCGATGGTGAACGAGATGTGGCGCGTACTGGCGCCAGGCGGACTCCTGTTCGCTCGACTGGCGACGTCAGTTGGCCAGCCGCTGCTCAAGTCGCTCGGCCACGGGCGCTTTCTGCTGCCCGACGGCAGCGCACGCTATGTCGTCAGCCACGAGCGATTGATCGAAGTGACGGAGCGCCTCGGCGGGTCGCTGGCCGATCCGCTCCGGAGCACCGTGGTGCACGAGCTCCGATCGATGGGGACCTGGGTGGTGCGGAAGGGCTGATTGGGCTCTGACCCCGGGCTCTGACCCCGGGGTGACTCAGGCCGCGAGTATCGCGAGCACGATGACCAGCACGCCACCGGCGACGAAGGCGAGAAACCCGTTCAACCGCACCTTCTTCAGATACCAGAGCAGTCCGAGCCCGGTGAGCGAGAGGAGCACGAGGAAGACACCGGACGCGTCGATGAGCCACGCCCACGCGCGGCCCGCGTCGCGGCCGCGATGCAGGTCGTTGATCACGCCGACCGCGCCCTGATACGACGTCGTCAGTCGATAGCTGCCGTTCCGCACATCGATCAATGCGTCGGCCGAGTAGCCCGGCGCGCGGAAGGTGAGCGAGGCCTCGCGTTCATCGTCCCGCCGATCGGCGAGGGTGCCGTGCACGCCGCGCACGGCGCGCAGATGCTCGGCGACGATCAGCCAATCGATCCCCTTGGCCGTCTTCCACGTCCCGGGCAGCGTACCAGTGATCTCGTCGGTGCGCTCGGTGGCGAGCCAGTCGGGATGGTTGAGCGTCACGCCGGTGAACGCGAAGAAGAGCACGATGAGCAGGCTCACCATCGACGTGTAGATGTGCAGCCAGCGCAGCACCGAATGCACGCGCAGGCGCAGCGGCCGGCGGCGACGCACGCGATGCGTCGCCGTCGGATACTCCGCCGTGTCCGGACTACTTGCGATAGCGGTACTCGACACGCGCCCTCCCGATCTCCTCGTTGCCGGGCAGATCCGCGGCGACCGGCTTCGTCGTCAGCGTGAGCTCCTGCTGCATGAGCTGATAGCTGCCATGCTCGCGCGCGGCTTCGATGACGACGCGGTAGCTCCCCTGCTCCACCACGGT